>NZ_JBBGZG010000004.1:0-430570 GCF_037479315.1 Comamonas sp. MYb69 | reverse complement strand
AAGACCTAACCCAAGAGCCTGAGCCCCTAGATCCACTCCGCCGCGATCAGCGAAGCCTTGTATTGTAGCACAGCTTTTTGAACTGTTTGACAGAGTTTTCAGCGTTTCCGCCAGCCCCCTTGTCAGCACCTCAAAAAAACAAACCTTGCGAACCGCCCTCTTTCGAGTCTGGCAGCTTTGCAAGGCATCGTGCTGTCGATAGACGCTATTGTATAGGCGTTTACCGACAGCTTTTCATGAAATTGCAATTTTTTTCAACTGCAGTGGCCGATCAGACCTTCCACTTCTCCAGCAGCTTCTCTGGACGCAGGCTGTCGTAGCCCTCGAACGGCTGGTGGATCCAGGGGTTGGTCGCCAGGAACTCCACCGAGTAATCGGGCGTGAAGGTGGAAACACCCTTGGTCCAGATCACCGCACTGCGCAGCTCCGTGATGGGCGCGTAGTTGTTCTTGAGCATGTTGATCACGGCATTGAGCGTGTGACCCGAGTCCGCCAGGTCATCAACCAGCAGCACGCGGCCAGCGATCTCACCCTTGGGGGTGGTGATGAAGCGCGCGATATCCAGGTGACCCTGCTGCGTACCGGCCTCGGCGCGGTAGGAGCTGGTCGACATGATGGCCAGGGGCTTGTCAAAAATACGGCTCAGGATGTCGCCAGGACGCATACCGCCGCGAGCCAGACACAAGATGGTGTCGAACTCCCAGCCCGATTGGTGAATCTTGATGGCCAGTTTTTCAATCAGGCCATGGTACTCGTCGTAGCTGACATACAAGTGCTTGCCGTCTTCAGTAAGCATGGGTTTCCTCAATCAAAAGTAGCAACCAGGGCTTAGGCCTGGTAGGGGTTGTGCATCAGGATCGTATGGTCGCGATCCGGGCTGGTCGAGACAACGGCGATGGGCACACCGGTGACTTCGGCAATACGGTCCAGGTAACGGCGCGCATTGACGGGCAGCTTGTCGTATTCGGTCACACCCACGGTGGTGTCGGTCCAACCGGGGATTGCTTCGTAGATGGGCTTGCAACGCTCGATGTCGTCTGCGCCCAGTGGCAGCAGGTCGATGCGCTCGCCATCGAGCTCATAGCCCACGCACAGCTGCAGCTCTTCGATGCCGTCGAGCACATCCAGCTTGGTGATGCACAGACCGGACAGGCCGTTGATCTGGGCCGAGCGCTTGAGCAAGGCCGCATCAAACCAGCCGCAGCGGCGATAGCGACCGGTGGTGACGCCCTTCTCTGCGCCCACGGTGCTCATCACCCAGCCTGGCGTGCCTTCCTTTTGCCATTCCAGCTCGGTCGGGAAGGGACCACCACCGACGCGGGTGCAGTATGCCTTGGTAATACCCAGCACATAGTGCAGCAGGCCTGGGCCCACGCCCGCACCGGCAGCCGCATTGCCAGCCACGCAGTTGGACGAGGTCACATAGGGGTAGGTGCCGTGGTCCACATCCAGCAGCGAGCCTTGCGCGCCTTCAAACAGCAGGTTGCCGCCTTCGGCATGCACCTGGTTCAGCTCGGACGAGACATCGGCAATCATCGGCTTGATCAGCTCGGCGTGTTGCATGGCTTCGTTGTAGACGGCGTCGAACTGGATCTCGCCATTCTTCATGTAGGGAGCCAGTTGCGGGCCGAAGTCGAACTTCTGCGAACCGAGCACGCTCACCAGGATGTGGTTGTGCAGGCTCAGCAGCTCGCGCAGCTTGGTGGCAAAACGCTCGGGGTGCTTGAGGTCTTGCACGCGCAGTGCACGGCGGGCAATCTTGTCTTCATAGGCAGGGCCGATGCCCTTGCCGGTGGTGCCGATCTTTTGCACGCCGCCTTGTTCACGGGCCGCTTCACGGGCCAGATCCAGCGCCTGGTGGAAAGGCAGGATCAGCGGGCAGGCTTCAGACACGCGCAGGCGATCACGCACCTGAACGCCGGCCTTCTCCAGGCCTTCGATTTCTTCGAACAGCTTGCCCACGGACAGCACCACACCATTGCCGATGTAGCACTTGACGCCGGGGCGCATGATGCCGCTGGGGATCAGATGCAGTGCCGTCTTCACGCCATTGATGACCAAGGTGTGGCCGGCATTGTGGCCACCCTGGAAGCGCACCACACCTTGTGCGCTCTCCGTCAGCCAATCGACCAACTTACCCTTGCCTTCGTCACCCCATTGAGTGCCAACCACAACAACGTTGCGACCTTTGGAGATAGCCATGTCTTTTCCCATCCAAGAACAAAATACGGTTAAATGCTGCGCACGATCCACTGGCCATCGACTTCGGCCAGTTCGCGGTCACAATTGAATTCGTCGACTTCATCGTCATGCCCAGGCAAGGCGCAGACCACGGTTTCACCGGTCTGGCGCAGGCGGGCGATGACCTCGCGCATATCGTGGCGGTCCACCCAGGGCGCGCGAATGGCAGCCTTGAGGGGACGCGGCTCGACCACCGGCACCAGCTGCTTGATATCCAGACTGAAACCAACGGCAGGACGGCTGCGGCCAAAAGCGGCACCCACCTCGTCGTAGCGGCCGCCACGTACCAGCGCATCGGTCACGCCTTGCGCATAGATCGCAAAGCGCATGCCGCTGTAGTAGGAGTAGCCGCGCAGATCGGCCAGGTCAAACGTCACAGCCGGGCTGTCGATGCGGCTGGCCAGTTGGCGCAGGTCCGCCAGAATCGGTGCCACACCCGGGATGGCTGCCAGGGCCTTTTCAGCCTCGGCCAGCACCTCCACATCGCCATACAGGTTGAGCAAGGCACGCAGTCCATCGCGCTGGGCCTGCGGAAAATCACGGGTCAGCGCAGCGAGCTCGGAGGCATCCTTGACCGCCAGCGCCGCATGCACGCGGCGCAGGGTGGGCAGATCCACCAGCAAGCCCGCCAGCAGGCGCTGAACGATGCGCACATCGGCCAGGTCCACCGAGAAATCATGCAGCTGGGCCACGCGCAGCGACGCGGTCGCCAGCGCGATCACCTCCACATCCGCCTCCACCCCGGCATGGCCGTAGATTTCAGCGCCAAACTGCAAGGGCTCGCGCGTCGCATGGGGGCGATCGGGCTTGGCATGCAGCACCGGCCCGCAGTAGCACAGACGCGTCACACCCTTGCGGTTGAGCAAATGGGCATCGATGCGAGCAACTTGTTGGGTGGTGTCAGGGCGGATGCCCAGGGTGCGACCGGAGAGCTGGTCCACCAGCTTGAAGGTCAGCAGGTCCAGCGCTTCACCGGAGCCGGAGAGCAGCGAGTCCAGATGCTCCAGCAGCGGGGGCATCACCAGTTCGTAGCCGTAAGCACAAGCCGTGTCGAGCAGGCCACGCCGAAGCTCTTCGATGTGTCGCGCTTCAGAAGGCAGCACATCGGCAATGTGATCCGGAAGGATCCAAGCAGACATGGGGAATTGGGAGGGCTGTTAAAAACGTGATTCTACAGGGATGACAGTGGGCGATCCGCATTTCCTGCTCTCGGCACTGCGCCTTTGCGGCCATTACAGAGCCCAGCGCCTAGCGATGCTATAAGAAACCCCAATGAAAAAAGCCACTTTGCGTATGCAAAGTGGCTTGGTGGAGCGCTGGGCCGGGCTTACTTGGTGCCGGACGAGCGATAGCCCTTGAAGAAATCCGAGGACGATGGATCGACCACGATCACGTCCGACTTCTTGTTGAAGCTGGACTTGTAGGCCTCCAGGCTGCGGTAGAACTGCGCGAACTGCGGGTCTTTGCCAAAGGCATCGGCATAGACCTTGGCCGCTTCGGCATCGCCCTCACCCTTGAGCGCCTGGGCGTCACGGTAGGCATTGGCCACCGTCACTTCACGCTGGCGATCGGCATCGGCGCGGATCTTTTCACCCACGGCACCACCGGTCGAACGCAGCTCATTGGCCACGCGCTTGCGCTCGGCTTCCATACGGCTATAGACCGATTCGGTGATGGCCTCCACATAGTCAACGCGTGTGATGCGCACGTCCACAATGTCGATACCCCAAGGCTTGCTGCCCTTGACCGCTTCGAGCACTTCGCGCTTGACGTCGGCCATGGTCTGCTCGCGCTTGCCAGAGATCATGTCCTGCACGGTACGGCGGTTGACTTCCTCCTGGAAGGCATTGCGCACCACGCGGTTGAGCTGGATCGCGCCCTGGCCTTCAGTCGTACCCACATTGCGGATATAGGCCGAAGGATCGGTGATGCGCCAGCGCACATACCAGTCAATCACCACGCGCTGCTTCTCGGCAGTCAGCATGGATTCGGTGTCGGTGCTGTCCAAGGTCAGCAGGCGCTTGTCCAAGTAGGTCACATTCTGCAGCGGCGGCGGCAGCTTGAAGTTCAAGCCCGGCTCCGTGATGACTTCCTTGATCTGGCCGAGCGCATACTTGATGCCAAACTGCCGCTGATCGACAACAAACACGGTGGAGCTGAGCAAGGCCAGCACCACCAGGACGGTTGAAGCTAAAAATCCCATTCGATTCACAAATCACTCCTAGCGCGACTCGCGGTCACGGGTACGGCTGGTATCACGGGCACGGGCATCGGGCACCGATGGTGCGGGAGCCGGTGCGCTGGTCGTGGACGCGTTCGAGCTGGCAGCAGCATCGCCTGCCGCAGCGCCGCCCTGGGTCTGCTGCATGATCTTGTCCAGCGGCAGGTACAGCAGGTTGGAGCCTTGCTTGGAGTCGACCACCACCTTGGTCACATTGCTGTAGACCTGTTGCATGGTTTCCAGGTACAGGCGGTCACGTGTGACCACCGGCGCCTTTTGGTACTCGGTGTAGATCGACGAGAAGCGCTGGGCATCACCCTGGGCCTGCGCCACGATACGGGCCTTGTAAGCGGCAGCTTCTTCCATCAGGCGCGATGCCGTACCGGTGGCGCGGGGCACCACATCGTTGGCATAGGCTTCGGCCTGGTTCTTGGTGCGCTCACGCTCCTGCCCGGCCTTGAGCACGTCGTCAAATGCCGCCTGCACCTGCTCGGGCGGGCGCACGCCGCCCTGCTGCAGATTGACGCCCACGACCTCGACACCGATCTTGTAGCGATCCAGGATCACCTGCATCAGCTCACGCACGCGAGGCGCAATCTGGTCGCGCTCTTCGGCCAGTGCGGCATCCATCTTCATCTTGCCCACCACCTCACGCACGGCGGTTTCGGCCACCTGGATCACGGTGTCTGCCGGCGCCTTGCTCTCGAACAGCCAGGCACGCGCATCGCTCAGGCGGTACTGCACGGCGAACTTGATCTCGACGATGTTCTCGTCTTCGGTCAGCATCGCCGATTCGCGCAGACCAGTGGTCTTGATGATGCTGTCGCGGCCCACATCGGCAGAGCGGATCTGCGAGACGTAGACCAGCTCATGGCGCTGGATCGGGTATGGCAGGCGCCAGTTGATACCGGCATTGACGGTCTTGTGGTACTTGCCGAACTGCGTGATGACCGCTTGCTGGCCTTCTTGCACGATGAAAAAGCCGGTGCCCATCCAGATCAGTGCGGCAACGCCGACGATCAGGCCCAGGCCAACGCCTGCGCCCTTGAACTCGGGCGGCTGCCCTGCACTGCCGCGGCCCGTGCCGCCGCCTTTACCGCCACCGAACAAACCACCGAGCTTTTTGTTCAGGTCCTGCCACAGCTCGTCCAGATCCGGGGCACCGCTGGTGCCGGGGCGCTGCGCGTTGGGCCGGTTGTTCTGCTCGGGCGGGTTGTAGGGCGGGCGAGATGGCTCTTGACCTGCATTGCTGCTGTCGTCCTTGCCATCGTCGCCCCGCCCCCAGCGGGGATCGTTCAGGTTAAACATTCCGCGCAGGCCTTGCGGCAGCAAGGCCAGGCGCGGAAAACGTGAATGAAGTTTCATTAGCGATGTCTCTATGAATCAGCGTTACAAGCGCATGCAAGCAGCCATTGTGGCAGCCCTAGGAGGCATTTCCCAGCAATTCGTCATCAGCGTCTGGGGCTATCTCCCAGGCATCACCCGCATCGAGCGCTGCCTGGCGAGCGACCAGGGCCTGGGCCAGGTGCTCGCGCACGGCCTCCAGCCCCTGCCCCTTGGCTGCGCTGACAAAGAATCGTGGAACCTGCACCCCATCGAGCTCATAGCTGTCTGCAAGCGCTGGTGGCCGCCGGTCTGGCTCAATGGCATCCAGTTTATTGAATACCAGAACCTGCGGCACGTTTTCTGCCCCAATTTCCCGAAGAACCTTTTGGACTTGTTGTATTTGTTCCGGGTGGGCAGGGTTGGAGGCATCGACCACATGCAGCAGCAGATCTGCATCGACCGCTTCTTGTAGGGTTGCCTCGAAAGCATTGACCAGCCCGTGGGGCAGGTCACGAATAAAACCGACCGTGTCGGAGATGGAGATGGAGCGCTGTGCGGACTCCAGGTACATCTGCCGCGTCGTCGTGTCCAAGGTCGCAAACAGCTGATCGGCTGCATAGGCGCGGGCCTTGACCACGGCGTTGAAGAAGGTCGATTTGCCGGCATTGGTGTAACCCACCAAGGACACGTTGAAAGTGTCGTTGCGCTGGCGCTGGCGGCGCTGCGTGGCGCGCTGCTTCTTGACCTTGAGCAGCCGGTCCTTGGTGCGCTTGATCGCATCGTTGATCATGCGCTTGTCCAGCTCGATCTGCGTCTCACCCGGGCCGCCACGCGTGCCGATACCGCCGCGCTGGCGCTCCAAGTGCGACCAGCGGCGCACCAGGCGCGTGCTGAGGTACTGCAGCTTGGCCAGTTCGACCTGGAGCTTGCCCTCATGGCTGCGTGCGCGCTGCGCAAAGATCTCGAGGATCAGCAAGGTCCGGTCGTTGACCGGCATCTGCAGATGGCGCTCCAGATTGCGCTGCTGGGCCGGGCTGAGCGCCTGGTCAAACAGGATCTCGGTGGCACCATGGGTCTGCGCCACCAGGCGGATCTCATCGGCCTTGCCGCTGCCCACAAACAGCGCCGCGTCGGGCACCTTGCGCTTGCACACCAGGCGCGCGACCGGGTTCAGGCCAGCCGTTTGGGCCAGCAGTCCCAGCTCTTCGAGCTCGGAATCGAAGTGCGGAAAACCAAAATCCACCCCGATCAGCATGACCGGGGTGGATTTTTTGTCGTTGGAATTTTGTTGATTACTCAATGATGTAGAGCTGCTCACCCGCGGATTGCGCGAGTGTTGTGCTATCAAAAGCGTTAGGCTGCGGCTTCGTTGTCTTGCGAGTCAGGTGCCGAGAAGTTCACGGCACGACCGGGGACAATGGTCGAGATCGCATGCTTGTACACCATCTGGGTGACGGTGTTGCGCAGCAGCACAACGTACTGGTCAAAAGATTCGATCTGGCCTTGGAGCTTGATGCCGTTGACCAAATAGATGGACACTGGCACATGCTCGCGGCGCAGAGCGTTGAGGAAGGGATCTTGCAGAAGTTGGCCTTTGTTGCTCACGATATTCTCCGTGTTCGGACAGTGTTGTTGTAAAACGCCACCTTACCACAGTGGCATCCTAACTGAACGATAAATGGTTTTTTCCATGTGATGGGTCTGTGGATCAGACCTCATCTCACTTGTACGCTATCAATCTTTGTCAGCGTAAGGGTTATGTGAGGTCTTGAATTCAATCCGCAAGGGGGTGCCGATCAAATTAAATTCCTTGCGGAAACGCCCTTCCAGGAATCGCTTGTACGCATCGGTGATGTGTTCGAGCGAATTGCCGTGGATCACAATCACCGGCGGGTTCATGCCACCCTGGTGCGCATAGCGCAGCTTGGGGCGGTAAGGCCCGATCTTCTTGGGCGTCTGGTATTGCACCGACTCCAGCAGCACGCGCGTGAGCACCGGCGTTGGCATCTTGCACAGGGCCGACTTGTGCGCCTGGGTCATCGAGGTCCACAGCGGGCCGAGGCCCTGGCGCTTCTTGGCCGAGATGAAGTGCAGCGGTGCAAACTTCAGGAAGGACAGGCGCAGCTCGATCGAGCGCTCCAGCATCTGGCGGCCATAGTCGTCAAGCGCATCCCACTTGTTGACGGCCAGCACCACGGCGCGACCGCTCTCCAGAATGTAGCCGGCGATGTGGGCGTCCTGGTCGGTCACGCCTTGCGTGGCATCGAGCAGCAGCAGCACCACGTTGGCCCCTTCAATGGCCTGCAAGGTCTTGACCACCGAGAACTTTTCGATCGCCTCGAACACGCGGCCCTTGCGGCGCAAACCGGCGGTGTCGATCAGCTGGAACTTCTGGCCATTCTTCTCGAACGGCACCGCAATCGCATCGCGCGTGGTACCGGCCATGTCAAAGGCCACCAGGCGCTCTTCACCCAGCCAGGTATTGATCAAGGTGGACTTGCCCACATTCGGGCGCCCTGCCACGGCCAGCTTGATGACGCTCTCATCTTCTTCGGGCTCTGCGTCTTCGTCCTGGTTGAGCCACGGCAATTTCTCCAGCGCCATGTCGATCATGGTGCGGATGCCCTGGCCGTGCGCGGCCGAAACCGGGAACACCTCGCCCAGACCGAGCTCATAGAACTCAGCCAACTGGCCGCCGTCCTTCATGCCCTCCGCCTTGTTGCCCACCAGCATGGCGGGCTTGCCCAGGCGGCGCAGGTAGCCGGCAATCTCATGGTCCTGGGCCGACAGGCCCAGGCGTACATCAACCACGAACAGCACCACATCCGCCTCGGCCACGGCCTGGCGGGTCTGCTTGGCCATTTCCTTGAAAATGCCACTGGTCGCATCGGGCTCGAAACCACCGGTATCGATCACGATGTATTCGTGCTTGCCCTGACGGCCTTGGCCGTAATGGCGATCACGCGTCAACCCGGCAAAGTCGGCAACGATGGCGTCGCGCGACTTTGTCATGCGGTTGAACAAGGTGGATTTGCCCACATTGGGGCGCCCCACCAAAGCAATAACTGGCTTCATTCCTGACTACTTTTTCTTTTCTTACTCGGGCCGAAAGCCATACACCGCGCCGTCATTCGTCTGCACCACCATGGTGTTGCCCGCCACTACCGGCGCCACGGAGATTCCGGAGCTGTTGGTAGAGAAGCGGTTGAGCGGCGAGCCGTCTTTCTTGGACAGCATATGCACCGTGCCCGAACTATCACCAAAAATCACAGAGCGGCCCAGCACCAGCGGCTGGCTCAGCTTGCGGTAGCGCAGGCGATTGCTCGTCCACACCACGCTGCCACCCTCATGCGCCCAGGCCGTGATCACGCCATTGCCATCGGCACCGGCCACCACATCGGCATCACCCGAGATGCCATTGATACCGTCGGCACGCACCGTCCAGCTCAGCTGCGCAGTAGCGGCATCGATACAGCCCACGGCCATCTGGTAGGCACGCGTGCACAGCACCGAGCCTTGGCGCGAGACGCCACCCACCAGTTCCACCAGACGCTCGACGTCATTGGTGCCACGGGGGCTGGCAATCGGCACTTCCCAGCGCAGGGCGCCGGTGTTGGGGTCGATGCCAACAAAGCGGCCCGACACGCCGGCGACCAGGGTGTCCTGGTAGGCGGTCAGCACACCGCTTTGGCGCAGCACCAGCGCTTCGCTGGTCTTGGCCTGGCTCCACAGAGCCTGGCCCGAGGCCGCATCAAAGGCCTGCACCGAACGGTCCGCGCTTTGCACAAAGATGCGCTCGCCCGCCACCAGCGGCGCGGTATAGACACGCGCTGGCAGGCGCTTGCGCCACATTTCCTTGCCCTGGGTCAGCGCGACCAGGTTGCCGTCTTCGGTCACCACGGCGGCCCATTTGCCATCACTGCCCACGCCCGCCGAGAGCTTCTGACCCACGTTGACGCGCCACAGATCGGCACCGGTGTCGGCATTGATCGCAGCCACCTGGCCGTCGGCCGAAGCCAGGGTCACCACCTTGCCGCTGACATTCATCACCAAGGTGGGATTGCTCTTGCCAATGCGCTGCGTCCAGACCTGCTGCACAGACAGCAGTGCGACATTGGGCTCCAGCTCAGTGGGCTTGCGCTTGTCCGACGAGAACAAAGAACAGCCCGCAATGGCCAGCGCCACTGCCGATACCGTCAAAACCTTGGCTGCAGCAGCTGCTGCAGCATATGCCTGTTGTTGTTTCATGCGCACTGCCTTCTGCCATCCATCACTTCAGATCTTCGCCCAGCGCATTGAGCTTGACGGAGATCACGTTGCGGTATTCCACGCCCGGTTCGGTCTTTTGCAAGGCCGCCTTGTACGACTCGATGGCTTGCGCCTTGTCGCCCTTGGCCAGGTAGACATCGCCCTTGTGGTCTGCCACCACGGCATCGAACTCGGTCGGCATCTTGGTGCCCAGCACCTTGAGCGCCTCGTCATAGGCCTGGCTGTTGAGCAGCACAGCCGCCAAACGCACGCGGGCGGTGGCCTTGAGGCCTTCGTCCGATGCATTGTCGGCCACCCAGGTGAGCGCTGCCTTGGCATCGTCCATCTGGCCCTTGTCACCCGCGGCCTTGGCCACCAGCAGACCGGCATGCGCCGCCTGCACGGTGCCGCCGTAGTTGCTGCGTAGGTCGCCAAAGGCCTGGTCGATACGGGTCTTGTCACCGGAGTTGACGGCCGATTCGACCGCCGACGACAGTGCGCTCGCTTGCGATGCCTGGTGGTTTTGCCAGTACTGGTAGCCATTCCAGGCGGCAAAGCCACCCAGCACAATCACCAGTACCGTGGTGATCAAGGTGCCCCACTTGTTCCAGAAGTGCTTGAGCTGGTCTATCTGTTCCTGTTCTTCCAGATCTAAATGCGTTGCCATATTGTTCTAATGGAGTTGAATCAAAAAAAAGCTTGCCGCTGCGATTGCGCTTATGCGCGCAATTGCGCTGCCCAATCGGCCACGGCATCAATAGCGCGTTCTGCCTGGGCGCCCTCGCCATCACGCAGTTGCTTGACGGTCACCATGCCGCGCTGCATCTCGTCGCTGCCAAAGATCAGCGCGCAAGCGGCGCCGCTGGCATCGGCCTTCTTGAACTGCGACTTCATGCTGCCCAGGCTCCCTGCCACGGCCGAGCCATGCATCTGCACCCGCACACCGGCTTGTCGCAGGGTCTGGATCACGCGCATGGCCTGCGGCAGCAGGGCTGCGTCCGGCAGGATAGCGTAGGCGTCAATAGACGGGCGATCCCACTGGATATTCAGCTCCTTGATCAGCTCGAGCACGCGCTCGATGCCCATGCCCCAGCCCACGGCCGGCGCGGGCTTGCCGCCAATCTGCTCGATCAGGTAGTCATAGCGGCCGCCGCCGCAGATCGTGCCTTGCGAGCCGAGCTTGTCGGTGATGAACTCGAACACCGTCAGGTTGTAGTAGTCCATGCCGCGCACCAGGCGCGGGTTGACCGACCAGGCCACGCCATTGGCGTCCAGGATGTCCTGCACGGCCTTGAGGTGGGCCTTGGAGTCCTCACCCAGAAAATCAAGCAGCTGGGGCGCGGCATTGACCATGGCCTGCATGGCCGGGTTCTTGGTGTCGAGCACACGCAGCGGGTTGCTATACATGCGGCGCTTGCCCTCGTCGTCCATCACCTCGGTGTGCTGCTCGAAATAGGCCACCAGTGCCTCACGGTGCGCGCGGCGCTCCTCGGGCTGACCAAGGCTGTTGAGCTCCAGGCGCACGCCTTCAATGCCCAGGTCCTTCCACAGCTGCGCGGCCAGCAGGATCACCTCGGCATCGAGCTCGGCGCCGCCAAAACCCATGGCTTCAACACCCACCTGGTGGAACTGGCGGTAGCGGCCGCGCTGGGGCTTTTCGCGGCGGAACATCGCGCCGATGTAGAACAGGCGCTTGCCGCCGTCATAGAGCAGGTTGTTCTCGACCACGGCACGCACCACGCCGGCCGTGCCTTCGGGACGCAGGGTCAGGTGCTCGGCCTGGCCATGCTTGTCGGCCCGGTCTTCGAAGGAATACATTTCCTTCTCGACGATATCGGTCACCTCGCCCAGGCCGCGCACAAACAGCGCCGTGTGCTCGGCCAGCGGCGTGCGGATATTGCGGTAGGCAAAGCGCCCCATCACATCGCGCACCTTGCCTTCAAACCATTCCCACATGGCCGAATCGGGCGGCAGGATATCGTTCATGCCTTTGATGGCGGCCAGCTTTTCATTCATGCCCATGGGCTTCAATCTCTCTGTTCAGTATGCTTGCAAACACTTGCCAGGCCAGCAAGTGCAGCTCTCAATTATCTACCTTGGCAGCCCCGTAGCGGCGCTCCACATAGGCCTGCACGATCTCGTGGAACTCCTGCGCAATGCGGTCACCGCGCAAGGTCAGCGCCTTTTCGCCGTCGATAAAGACGGGAGCGGCGGGCGACTCGCCATTGCCCGGCAGGCTGATGCCGATATCGGCATGCTTGCTCTCGCCGGGGCCATTGACGATGCAGCCCATCACGGCCACCTTCATCTTCTCGACGCCGGGGTACTTCACACGCCAGACCGGCATTTGCGAGCGCAGGTGCTGGTCGATGTCGCGCGCCAACTCCTGGAAGGTGGTGCTGGTGGTACGGCCGCAGCCCGGGCAGGCGGTGACGCTGGGCACAAAGCTGCGCATGCCCATGGCCTGCAGAATCTCGCTGGCGACCACCACCTCTTGCGTGCGCGCTTCGCCCGGCTGCGGGGTCAGCGACACGCGGATGGTGTCGCCAATACCGTCTTGCAGCAGAATCGACAGCGCAGCGGCCGAGGCCACCGTGCCCTTGGTGCCCATGCCCGCCTCGGTCAGCCCCAGGTGCAAGGCATAGTCGCAGCGCGCAGACAGGCCGCGGTAGACCGCCACCAGATCCTGCACCCCACTGACCTTGCAGGACAGGATGATCTGGTCGCCGTTCAGGCCCATTTCCTCGGCACGCTGCGCAGAGGAAATGGCCGAGGTGATCAGCGCCTCGTACATCACCTGGCGCCCATCCCAGGGCACCGCACGGCGGTTGTTCTCGTCCATCAGCTCGGCGAGCAACTCCTGGTCCAGGCTGCCCCAGTTCACGCCAATGCGCACGGCCTTGTCGTACTGCATGGCCGCCTCAATCATCTGGCCGAACTGCTTGTCCTTCTTGTCGCCCTTGCCCACGTTGCCCGGGTTGATGCGGTACTTGGACAGCGCCTTGGCGCAGTCGGGGAATTCGGTGAGCAGGCGGTGGCCGTTGTAGTGGAAATCGCCCACCAGCGGCACGTTCTCGCCCATACGGTCGAGCTGCTCGCGCACATAGGGCACCGCTGCTGCGGCCTCGGGCGTGTTGACGGTGATGCGCACCATCTCCGAGCCCGCCTGCGCCAGCTCCTTGACCTGGATGGCCGTCTCGATCACATCCACGGTATCGGTATTCGTCATCGACTGTATGCGCACCGGCGCATCGCCCCCGACCGTCACCACCCGGTCACCCCAGACCACACGGGCCTGGCGACTTTTGCGGGCGGCCGGCGCCACCATGGGCACGGGCAACAGGATGTTCTCTTCTTGCACTTAATTCACCTCAAAACGGGCGGTGCTGCCCTTGGTCACTTTTTTCAGATCAAAAGCCGACCCGCGCAGCTGCATCTCCACGCCCACCGCATTGCCCACGATGAGCTTGAGCGGCGGCGTGGCCGCGATATCTTCACTCGTGCCAGCGCGAATGGTCTTCTCAAACACCACCTTGCCACTGGCTTCCTTGACCTGCACCCAGCTGTCCTGGCTGGCCTTGAAATGCAGCAACGGCGCGCCTTCAGCAGGGGCAGCCACCACCGGAGCAGCAGCGGCGGGGCTGGACTGACCAGCCAGCGCAGCGCTGCCACCGGCGTCAGCCGCGCCATTGGCCGGCGCCTCGGGCACCGGGTCGGTCGAGCTGCCGCCCAGCGCTACCGGCTCGGACTGGTCAGCCACACCGGCGACATTGTTCGAGCGCGCCGGCGCCGGCGCAGACGCGGCGGTCTGGCTCTTCCAGTAGTCCGCCAGCTGCGGATAAAACAGCACGCCGACGGTCGCTACGATCAGGAGCACGACCACGCCCATCCAGGGAAAGGGCTTGCTGCTGGGGAAATCGTTTTTCTTGCTCTGCGCCGGGCCCACGGCCACGCGGGTCTTGACGCTCTCCACGCCCGGGCTCAGGTCCTTGCCGGGCGGCTTGGGCAGTTGGGCAAGCACCGGCGCCGGGTCGATCTTGAGCACACGGCACACCGCCGAGGCCAGCGCACGCACAAAGACCACATCCGGGAAGGCACTCCAATTGCCCGCTTCCAGCGCTTCGAGCTTGTGCACCGACACCTTCAGGTGCGCGGCTACGGCCGGCAGGTGGTAGCCCAGCTCCTCGCGCGCCTGGCGCAGCATCTCGCCAGCGCTCAGGGGGGCACCCGAGGCCGCGTTGTTGGCGTTCGTTGCTTCTTGGATATCAGACTCGATCACAGCACGCCTCCACCAGCGATACGTGCCGCCTCTTTGGAGTCGGGGAAACGCTTTTGCAATTGGGCAGCAAGCGCACGTGCGCTCGCTCCATCGCCCAGGGCTTTTTCAATTTGGATACCGAGGAACAAGGACCCGGCATTGGCCAGCTCGCCGTTGTTCAGGCGCCGGATATAGAACTGCGCACGGCGCGCATCGCCGCGCTGGTTCAGCAGCTTGGCGAGGTTGAAGCTGACGATGGGGTTGCCCGCGTCGTATTCATAGGCCTTGAGCAAGCTGGCCTCGGCCTCGGCAGGTTTGCCGGCCGCTTCGTGGCACAGGCCCTGGGCCATCAAGGTCTTGGCTTGCTGAAAATACTGGCGCTGCACCAGGGCCTGGTTGAAATAGCGGTCCGCAGCCTCGTATTTTTTCTCCTGGCAGAGCAGCCAGCCGTGGTTGTGCATGATGTCGCCATCGGTAGGCTTGAGCGACTGGGCCTTGCTGAAGCTCTCAGCGGCAATATCGGGCTCGCCCAGCTGCATATAGATGAGGCCACGCATGTTGTAGGCATCGCCGCTGTTGGGATCGAGCGCCAGCACCTGCTTGATCTCGTCGAGCGCAATCGTGGTCTTGCCGGACTGGAAATAGTTGGCAGCGAGCTCAAGGCGGATGCGCGCGCGCCGATGGATTTCGGTCTCATCGGATTGGGTGACATAGGCGGCATCCTCACGGGCCGTACTGCTGCTGGTACCACAGCCCGACAAACCGCCTACCAGGGCCAAACCCAGCAAGGCGGCAGCCGTGAGGCGATGTACCCTCGGTTGCCCTATTGTCACAGCCTCTTGCATGCACACCCTCCTCAAACTGTTTGGACTATTTCTAGACTTGCGCCAGCGGTATGACCCGGTTCTTGGCCATGCGTTCTGCCGCTTTGGTACGGTCTTTCACATCGCCAGCGAGCTGGCCGCAGGCCGCATCGATGTCGTCACCCCGGGTCTTGCGCACGGTGGTCACAACGCCCGCGTCCGAGAGCATCTTGGCAAATTCCGTCACCCGACTGGCAGGTGATCGTAACAGACCCGAGGCTGGAAAAGGGTTGAATGGAATCAAATTGAATTTGCACCATGCCCCGCCGTTGCCCGCATACTCTCGCACCAGTGCTATCAATTGCTGGGCATGCTCGGGTTGGTCGTTGACGCCGTCGAGCATGCAGTACTCAAAGGTGATGAAGTCACGCGGCGCAAACTCCAGGTAGCGGCGGCAGGACTGCATCAGCTCGTCAAGCGGGTATTTCTTGTTCAGCGGCACCAGGCCATTGCGCAGCGGATCGTTGGGGGCGTGCAGCGACACGGCCAGCGCCACCGCGCAATCCTGCGCCAGGCGGTCCATCATCGGCACGACGCCCGAGGTGGAGACGGTGACGCGGCGGCGCGACAGACCATAGCCATGGTCATCAAGCATGGTGCGCAGCGCTGGCACCAGAGCCGTGTAATTTTGCAGGGGCTCGCCCATGCCCATCATCACCACGTTGGAGATGATGCGCTCGTCGCGCCCCAGGCGCTTGCGCAGCGCGTGTTCGGCAAACCACAGCTGCGCCATGATTTCGCCGGTGGTCAGGTTGCGGCTGAAGCCCTGGTGCCCTGTCGAGCAAAAGCGGCATCCCACCGCGCAACCGGCCTGCGAAGAGACGCACAAGGTGCCACGGTCATCTTCGGGAATGAATACGGATTCGACGGCATTGCCATCACCCACGTCGAACAGCCACTTGACCGTTCCGTCGGCGGACACATGCTCGGTGATCACGGGCAGCGCCGTGACATGGGCCGTGCCCTTGAGTTTTTCGCGCAGAGACTTGGCCAGATCGGTCATCTGGTCGAAATCAGCTGCACCGCGCTGGTGGATCCAGCGAAAAAGCTGCGTGGCCCGGAAGCGCTTCTCTCCCAGCCCTTCGCAAAAGGCGGTCAAACCAGCCAAATCAAAATCAAGCAAATTGGTGGTCATGGATATACGCTCGGGCCACTTACCTATGCCACGCGGCCTTGCGGCCGCGTACATGTCAATTAACGGGAATAAACGTTCATGCCGGGGAAGAAGAACGCCACTTCCACAGCGGCGGTCTCAGCGGCGTCAGAGCCGTGCACGGCGTTGGCGTCGATGCTGTCAGCGAAGTCAGCGCGGATCGTGCCCTTGTCAGCCTTCTTAGGGTCGGTAGCGCCCATCAGCTCACGGTTCTTCAGGATGGCGTTTTCGCCTTCCAGAGCCTGGATCATCACAGGACCGGAGATCATGAAGTCCACCAGATCCTTGAAGAAAGGACGGGCAGCGTGCACAGCGTAGAACTGCTCAGCGTCTTGACGCGACAGTTGCACCAGCTTGGCGGCCACGATCTTCAGGCCAGCAGCTTCAAAGCGGGCGTAGATTTGACCGATAACATTCTTAGCCACTGCATCGGGCTTGATGATCGAGAGGGTACGTTCGATTGCCATAATAAATTTCCTGTTGATGGATTTTTTGCTCTAAAAGCAAACCTTTGATTGTACGGTGTCCTGGAAGTCAGCGGCGTGACTACGACCTTCCACCGCGCTTGAATCCGCCACCGCTCTTGCGTTGGCCCTGGCGCTGACGCGTCAGGCTGTCGTGACCGATGTAGCCCAGCGAGGTCTTCATCGGATCGGGTTGGGTACTGCGCTTCTCGGGCGCCTTGCGCAAGCCACCACCCCGGGTGTTCTTGGCCGGGCCCACCGATGGGCGCGGGCCGTTGTGCTGGGGACGGTTGTCACTGCGTCCGCCCCGGCCAGCCGAATTCTGCTCACGGGGTTTGCGCTCAGCCACGCCACCGGCAGCCACGGTCAGCGCCTGGATGTCACGCTGGTCGAGCTCGACCCAGGAGCCCCGGCGCAGGCCGCGCGGCAGCACCATGGCGCCGTAGCGGATACGGATCAGGCGGCTGACCGCGTGACCCACCGACTCGAACATGCGGCGCACTTCGCGGTTGCGGCCTTCGGAGATGGTGACGCGGTACCAGCAGTTGGCGCCTTCGCCACCGCCGTCGTCGATGGAGCCAAAGCTCGCCACGCCATCTTCCAGGTTCACGCCAGCGAGCAGCAAGGCCTTTTCTTCATTGGTCAGCGCACCCAGCACGCGCACCGCGTACTCGCGCTCGAGGCCAAAGCGCGGGTGCATTAGGTTGTTGGCCAATTCACCCGAGTTGGTGAACAGCAGCAGACCTTCGGTGTTCAGATCGAGACGGCCAATGGACTGCCACTTGCCGTGCGAGACGCGCGGCAGCTTGCGGAACACCGTCGGGCGGTTCTGTGGATCGTCATGCGTCACCACCTCGCCCACCGGCTTGTGGTAGGCGAGCACGCGCGCTGGCGGCTGCTCGATGCGGAAGGTGATCAGCTTGCCATTCACACGGATCTTGTCGCTGTGCAAAATGCGCTGACCGACGTGTGCCGGCTCGTTGTTGACGGAGATGCGGCCTTCCAGAATCAGGCGCTCCATCTCCAGGCGCGAACCCATGCCGGCCTGGGCCAGCAGCTTGTGCAGCTTGGGCGCTTCCACATGGGGCTGGAGCACGCGCTTGACCGGCGCGGGGGTGTCCGAGTCTTCCGCCGCTTCCAGCGCGCCGGCCACCACATCTTCAAAGGCATAGCCTTCCGATTCGGCATCGCGCTGCGGGCGGCCCGCAGGACCGCGGCCACGGGCCGGTGGCGCATCGCCTTCTGCGCCCTGCGCATCACGCGGCTGTCCATCACGCTCGCGGAAACGGCGGGCACGGGCTGGGTAACGGCTCACGCGCGGCTCGCCATCACGACGCGCACGCGGCTCGGCAGGCTGGGCTGCGGCATCGCCATCAGCCTCACCGGCATCGGCGCCCGCCGCCTGGGATTCGTCGGCCGCTGCCGCTTGCGCGGGCACGGCACGCTTGCGCGGCGCACGGCGCTTTTCTGACGGGGCAGCACCTTCTTGCAAGGCCTTATCTCCGTCCTGGGGCGCATTCATATCGCTGGTATCACTCATCATCTTTTTGCTTTTCTACCCCGCCTGGTGCGGAATTATGTGCATCGTCAACACGGTCCAGAGGATCCGTATCTCTTGGTGTGGCCGCTGCGGCGGGGGCATCTGCCTCGCCACTGGCCGCCTGGGCCTCAGCCGCCAGATTGGCGGCAGCATCTTCATCGTCAGCAGCCTCACCTAGCGGTGAGGTCTGCACATCCTGCGCGTCTTGTAAATCCTGCGCGTCCTGCAAATCTTGCAAACTCTCCAACACATCCACATCGCCAGCGGGCGCTGCCATCGGCATCGACTCGCCCACCAACTCAAAAGCCTCGGCATCCGGCGGCCCGGCATCCTGCGGCACTGCCTCGTCCGGCGCAGCTTCCAGCGGCAGGCTGTCAAACATGGTCTGCGGCTGGTTGCTGCTGTCCAACTCGGGCAGCTGGTCCAGCGACTGCAGACCCAGGTCATCCAGAAACTGCCGGGTGGTCGCCAGCAGCGCAGGCCGCCCGATGGTCTCCCGGTAGCCAATCACTTCCACCCAGCCCCGGTCCTCCAACTGCTTGATGATCAAGCTGTTGACGGTGACGCCCCGGATATCTTCGATATCGCCACGGGTCACCGGCTGCCGGTAGGCAATGATGGCCAAGGTCTCCAAGGTCGCACGCGAGTACTTGGGGGGCTTTTCCGGGTGCAGGCGATCGAGGTACTCGCGCATCTCCGGCCGGCTCTGAAAGCGCCAGCCCGAGGCCACCTGCACCAGCTCCACACCACGGTGTGACCAGTCGAGCTGCAGCTCCTGCAGCAGCACCTTGAGCGTGTCCGTTCCCAAATCATCGGCAAACAATCCCCGCAGCTCACGCACGGTGATGGGCTGGGGCGCGCAGATCAGCGCAGTCTCCAGCACCCGTTTTGCTTCCAAAGTATGCATGCGATAAATCCCTGTTGGCACGCCAGCGCGCGGGCTGCGTGTTGAGACAAAGGAATGCGTATCAAGAGGGCCGCGTTTGCATGGCCAAGATCACGGCGCAGGCATAAGCGCCCATAGCCGCCGGCACTGGGCGCCACCGCTGCAGTGTGCAAACTCCGGGTTTGCGCTGGTCAAAAACCAGACCTGCAGGGGCAGCGCTTAGGCCAATTGGGCCAAATTATACCGAAGATCCCAATTTTCCATCGCCGAAGTGATATCGGCAGGCGGCAGCGCGAACCAGGACATGCTCTGGCCGGTGACCGGATGCACAAAGGCCAGCCGCAGCGCATGCAGCGCCTGGCGCTCCATACCGGCCGCTGGCGTGCCGCCGTAGAGCGTATCGGCCAGCAGCGGGTGCTGGAGCGAGGCCATGTGCACGCGGATCTGGTGGGTGCGCCCGGTGTGCAGGCTGCAAAACACCGCGCAGCCCTGCTCGCCATTGACGAGCAGGCGGATATCGGTACGCGCCGGCTTGCCCGGGTGCTGGGCCAGATCGACCGCCGCCATGCGCAGCCGGTTGCGCGGATCGCGCCCAATGGGCAGACTGACCGAGGTCTGCGCCGCGCCCTGCCAGGGCTTGTGGCCCAGCGCCAGGTAGTTGCGGCGCACATCGCGTGCGGCAATCAGCTTGACCAGCGCATCCATGGTCTGGCGCTCGCGCGCCACCACCATCAGGCCACTGGTGTCCTTGTCGAGCCGGTGCACGATGCCCGCGCGCGGCAGCTGGGCCGCCTTGGCGTCGTAGGCCAGCAAGGCATTGAGCAAGGTGCCGCTCCAGTTGCCCGGTGCCGGGTGCACCACCATGCCGGCGGGCTTGTTGATGATGAGCAGGTGCTCGTCCTGGTAGACCACATCGAGCGCAATATCCTGCGGCAAAAAGGCCTGGCTTTGCTGCGTGGGACGCAGCTCGACCACCGCCTGGTCACCGGCCTTGACCTTGGCACTGGGCTTGAGGCCCGACTTGCCATTGACCAGCACCGCGCCTTGCAGCAGCAAGGCCTGCAGGTAGCTGCGCGAGAACTCGGGCACCCACTGCGCCAGTGCCTTGTCCAGGCGCATGCCGTGTTCGTCCACCCCAGCTACGACCGTGCGGCTCTCCCAGGCCTGGGCCTCGACCTCCGCCGACTCTTCATCGCCTTCCGCCGAGGACAATGGGGCATCGTCCAAATGGGAAAAGCCGACATCGTCGGCGGGCGGCGATGTCGGCTTCGAAGAAGTGCCCGGCATCAGCGGGAAGGCAGGTAGCGCGATGGATCGACCGGCTTGCCCTGGCGGCGCACCTCAAAGTGCAGCTTCACGCGGTCGGCGTCGGAGCTACCCATCTCGGCAATCTTCTGGCCCTTCTTGACCACCTGGTCGTCCTTGACCAGCAAGGTCTGGTTGTGGGCGTAGGCGGTCAGGTAGGTGTTGTTGTGCTTGATCAAGATCAGGTTGCCGTAGCCGCGCAGGCCGGCACCCGAATAGATCACACGGCCGTCAGCGGCTGCCACGACCGGGTCACCGGCCTTGCCACCAATGTCCAGGCCCTTGTTGCGCGCATCGTCAAAGCCCGCAATCACGGTGCCCGACGACGGCCAGATAAAGCCCAGGTTGCCATCGGCTGCGGCCGGCGCAGAAGCTGCGGCAGCAGGCGCTGGGGCCGGTGCAGGCGTGGCCGCTGGCGTGTTCGCACCGGTCACAGCAGGCGCAGTCGCGGCCGGGGCCGCACTGGCAGTGGCGCTCACCGGCGGCACCACGCGCAGCACCTGGCCCACTTCGATCACATTGGGATTTTCCAGATTGCTCCAGCGTGCAATGTCGCGCCAGTTCTGGCCATTGTCAGCGGCAATGCGCATCAGGGTCTCGCCGGGCTTGACGGTGTAGTAACCGGGCTTGCCGGCGTTTTCTGCGCCAGGCAGGGTGGCCGGATCGATGCGCGGCGGCGTGGCCGTGGTCGACGTCGGCGTGCGGCCTGCCGAAGAGCCCCGATCTTCCACGGGCGCCTGGTTCAGCGATGTACTACCGCACCCTGCCAGCACCATGGCTGCCACCACACTGGCACCCCACGTCAAAACACCACGTGAATCCAACATACCTATCCTTCTTAACCAAGCCCCGATTTTAGGGGTACGAAATGAACATGCTCCAGAACCGTGCGTTGAAATCCATCAGCACTGCGGTCCACGACGAGCAAAACCTGTTGTTGGCCCGGCCCCATCACCGGGGCCACGAGCCGGCCGCCTTCAGCCAGTTGGTCACACCAGGCCTGGGGGACCGAATCCCCGCCGGCCGCGGCGATGATCCCGGCATAAGGCGCGCCCTTTTCAAAACCCAGCATGCCATCACCGAGGATCAGATGCACATTGGCCAGCCGCAAAGGCCGCAGGTTGACCCGCGCCTTTTCATGCAACGCACGCAGCCGCTCAATGGTATACACCTCCTTGGCCATCAGGCTCAGAACCGCCGCCTGGTAGCCGCAGCCCGTGCCAATCTCCAAAATGCGGCCCAGGCCCATTTTCCCCGCAGGCGATTGCAGCAGTAGCTCGCACATCCGCGCCACCACACTGGGTTTGGAGATGGTTTGCCCCAATCCTATAGGCAAACTGGTGTCCTCATAGGCTTGAACCGCCAGTGCACTGTCAACAAACTGGTGGCGCAGCACGGAATTCATCACTTTGAGCACCCGCGTGTGCTCCACGCCAGATGCGGCCAGGCGCTGCACCATGCGCCAGCGCGCCGAGGTGAAATCCACGCTCTCCGGACCCAGCGACTCGCGCACCGCCATCGGTACGGGCGACAACTCCGCAGGCAGCCGGGCCCATTGCCGATGCACGCTGCTGGCCTGTGGCTTGGTGCTCACAGGCATGGCACCGCGGGCAGGAAAGCCTGGCTTGCGCAAGGTCACCCTGGCACCTCCAGGTCCTTGCTGCGCAGGCTGGTCGCCGTCTGCGCCCAGTAAGCGAGGCTGTCATGGTCGGTCAAATCGACCTTGAGCGGCGTGATCGCCATATGGCCGGACGCCGCCGCATGGAAGTCGGTGCCTTCGGCATCATCGAGCGCGAGGCCGGCATTGCCGATCCAGTACATGGTCTCGCCCCGGGGGCTGGTCTGGGTGATCACCTTCTCGGCCGAATGCCGGCGCCCCAGACGGCAGAGCTTGAGCGGCTTGATCTCGTCAAACGGCAGGTTGGGAATATTGATATTGAGCAGCCAGGGCTTGAGGGTCACGAGCTTGGCCGCTTCAAACTGCTGCACCAGCTCGCAGGCCTTTTTGGCGGCCGATTCCAGCTCGCCCCAGCCCTTGTCGATCTGCGAGAAGGCCATCGCCGGGATACCGAACAGATAGCCCTCCATCGCCGCGCCCACGGTGCCGGAGTAGATGGTGTCATCGCCCATATTGGCGCCGTTATTGATGCCGGAGATGACCAAATCGGGCCGATAACCCAATAGCCCCGTCAGCGCAATGTGTACGCAGTCGGCCGGTGTGCCATTGACATAGCGAAAGCCATTGGCTGCGCGCTGCACATACAGCGGCGAATGCAAGGTCAGCGCATTCGATTTGGCACTGTTGTTGTGTTCTGGTGCCACCACCTCGACATCAGCGACCGCCTGCAATGCATCATGCAACGCCACGATGCCGGGCGCCTGATAACCATCATCGTTACAAAGCAGTATCTTCATGTCATTGAATCAGTTGCACTGCATTGTAGAGGTGCCAACACGGAACCCGAGCGGAGTGTGGCAGCAAAGCGACCGGCAAGGCCGCCCCACCCCGCTTAAACGCGGCCTATGCACAGGGCTCAGGCATAGTAAGGAGCGCTGCCGCCCTGCCCCCAGGCACCTGGCCCATTGCTACACAAAATTACGATGACATGCCGCTGTCGCTGCCGGGGCCCTCGCCGGGCGCGTTGGGCCGGGCCTGCGCACAGACCTCGGTGGTCAGGGCCTGCAACACGGCCGCGGTGCAACGCACCAAGGGCGTGGCTTTTCGCTTGGCCGACTGCGCCAGGCACAGGTTGATCATCACCGCTGGCGACTCGATGGGCGCGACCACCAGCCGCTCACCCACTGCATGCCCGTCGAGCGCACTGCGTGTCAAGGCCGCATAGCCATAGCCGCCGCGCACCAAATCCAAGATGGCCGGCACGCTCGACACCTCCCAGACCACATTGAGCTTGACCTGCGACAGCCTGGCCTGGGCCTCCATCAGCTTGCGAAAGATCTGGCCGTACTGCGGCATGATCAGCGGAAACTCCGACAGATCCTTGAATGCGATGCTGGGGCGGGCGCCCAGCGTACTGGCGGGCCCCACCAGACACAGGCCCTCCTGCAGGACCGGGCTGATCTCGAGATGCGGATGGGGTTCGGGCGAATAGACCAGGCCCAGGTCCATGCGCCCCGAGGCCAGCCATTCGGCCATCTGAACGGAGAAGCCCTCGACGATCGCCACGCGGGCCTTGGGCATTTTGCTGCCGAACGCTTGGATCAGCGGCAGCGTCAGCCGCCTGGCCAGACTGGGCGGCAGCCCCACCACGATGCGGCCCACCGGTTCATCGCGCTCACAGCCCAGGTCCTCCTTGGCCTGGGCCACGTGCTGCAAGATGGTGTGGCTGTGCTCAAGCAAACGCCTTCCGGCCTCCGTCAAGGTCACACCGCGCCCGGTGCGGATCAGCAAGGTCTCACGCAGCTCCACCTCCAGTGCCCGCACCTGCCGGCTCAGCGCCGGCTGCGCCGCGTCCGACAACAGGGCCGCCTTGCTAAAGCTGCCGGTTTCTGCCACCGCGACAAAGGTTTCGATTTGCTGCAAATTCATAGGCATTCCATTTTATTTATGAAATATTAATAATTTTTAACTATTATTATGCCATTTTGCTATAGCTGCTAGCTGCGCTGCCACCTAGGACTCTGGGGGCATCTTCCACAGAATGGGACTCTTCATACAACACAGAAGGCCAGGAGACCCAAGGATGAAGCCCAAGCGGATCGATGCCAGCGCAGACCACGCGTTCACGAGGCGCGTCGCAAGCGAGCCCAGCCCCACGCCGCCCACGAACTGACGCGCATCGGTCACTCAGGCCAGCCTGTATGCGGTCCTTGTAACCCAGGGTTGCACCCGCTTTCCGGGCATCGGGCCCCTCAAGCAGCAGCGTCACTGCGGCGATCGGCTGCATCCCCTTCCTTCCCGCTCCATGCCGCCTCAGGCCTTGCATGGCAGCGCCCCCAACCCTTCCCTCAATCCCAAGGAGATTCACCATGGTCGACAAAGCCAACACCGAGTTCTGGCAACACCTCAGCCCCATTGCCAACCCCTTCATGCCCGATGCGCTCCCCGAGGTCTACACCCCCAACGCGGTGCCGGAAGACGAGCGCCTGTATGTGCCGTTCACCGACACCGTGTTCTCCCGCCCCTTGTGGATTTCGCCGTCACAAAACAAGTGGTGCGACATCCTGATGGCCAAGAAAGCGGGCCTGGTCAATCGCCACTACCACCCCCATGAAGTCTTTGCCTACACCATCTCGGGCAAATGGGGCTACCTGGAGCACGACTGGACCGCGACCCAAGGTGACTTTGTCTACGAGACCCCCGGCGAAGGCCACACGCTGGTGGCCTTCGACCATCCCGAGCCGATGCGGGCCTTCTTCATCGTCAAAGGGCCGCTGATCTGGCTGGATGAACAAGGCAAGCCTGATGGCTACTTTGATGTGCACTCCTACATCGCCATGTGCAAGGCCCACTACGAAAAGGTGGGCCTGGGCGCCGATGCCGTCGAAAAGCTCTTCCGCTAACGGATGCAGAGCCTGGAGAACGCCATGAAACCATCCTCCATCCGCGCGCTGTGGACCTATGAGAACCGGCTGCTGCTGATCCTCTTTCTGACATTCGGCTTTGTCTTCTTTGACCGCCTGGCGCTGTCCTTCCTGTTCCCCTTCATGCAAGACGAGCTCGATCTGAGCCAGACCCAGCTGGGCATGATCTCCTCGGCCCTGGCACTGACCTGGGCCGTCTCCGGGGCGATCGCAGGCGCCTGGTCCGATTCGCGCGCAAAGCGCAAGGCCTTGCTGGTGGTGTCCGTGCTGGGCTTTTCCATCTGCTCGGCCCTGTCCGGGCTCGTAGCGGGCTTCATCAGCCTGCTGGTGTTCCGCGCCCTGATGGGCCTGGCCGAAGGGCCGGTGCTGCCCATTGCGCAGTCCCTGATGATCCAAAGCTCCACGCCCTCGCGGCGCGGCCTCAACATGGGCTTGCTGCAGGGCTCGTCGGCCGGCCTGATTGGCGCAATGATCGGGCCACCCGTGGTCATTGGCCTGGCCACGCATTTTGGCTGGCGCGTGGCCTTTTATGTCACCGTCATCCCCGGCATGCTGATCGCGCTGTGCATCTGGCGCTGGGTGCATGAACACCCGGGCGGAGTCCCTGCCGCAGACGCCAAGCCCGCGCCAATCAACCGCTGGGCCCTGCTGCGCGAGCGCAATGTGCTGCTGTGCATGCTCATCAGCTGCTTTTTCCTCACCTGGTTCATCATCATCATCTCGTTTGCGCCCACCTTTCTCGTCAAGTACCGTGCGTTTTCGCCGGGCGACATGGGCTTGGTGATGAGCTGCCTGGGAGCGGCCTGGGTGTTCTGGGGCTTTGCGGTACCTGCCATCTCCGACCGGATCGGACGCAAACCAGCGCTGGCCATCTTTGCACCGATTGCTGCGCTGTGCCCCATCGCGCTGATCTATGGGGATTCGGCCATCGCCCTGGGGGCGGTGGTGTTCTTCACCTATACCGGCCTGGGGTGTTTCACCCTCTTCATGGCCACGGTCCCGGCTGAAACCGTGCCGCCCCGGGTGTTGACGGGGGCGCTGGGCCTCATCATGGGCGCGGGCGAACTGGTGGGTGGCTTTGTGGCCCCCACCGCCGCGGGCCTGGCGGCCGACCGCTTCGGCCTGCCCGTTGCCATGTGGATAGCGGCTGCCGGGGCACTGGTGGCCGGGCTGCTCGCGCTGGGCCTGAAGGAAACGGCGCCGCTGGTGCTGCAGCGCCGTGCCGCTACAGGAGCTACGCCATGATGCGCGCGCTGCGCTGGCATGGCGCCCAGGATCTGCGCCTGGAGCAGATCCCCATCCCACGCCCCGGCCCCCGGCAAGTACGGATTGCGGTGCAGTACTGCGGCATCTGCGGCAGCGACTTGCACGAATACGAATCAGGCCCCCATGCCATCCCGGTCGGCACCGTCCATGCCGTGTCGGGGCGCAGCGCGCCGTTGACGCTGGGCCACGAGTTCTGTGGCACGGTGGTCGAGCTGGGCAGCGAGGTGACCGGCCTACAGGTGGGTAACCGGGTGGCGGTGGAGCCTGAGTACCGCTGCAGCCACTGCGCCTACTGCCGCAGCGGCGCCTACAACCTCTGCGCCGATATGGGTTTTGCCGGGCTGATGGGCGACGGCGGCATGGCCGAGTTTGCCGTGGTGCCCAGCTATATGCTCCATCGCCTGCCCGATGCGGTGACCCTGGAGCAGGCCGCTGTGCTGGAGCCCGCCGCCGTCGCACTGCATGCGCTGCGCCGCAGCCAGTTGGCCGCAGGCGCCAGCTGCGCCATCTTCGGGCTGGGCCCCATCGGGCTGCTGCTGGTCACGCTCGCCAAACTGCAAGGAGCGCACACCATCATTGCGGTGGATGTATCACCCGAGCGCCTGCACATGGCAAAGCAGGCAGGCGCCAGCCACGCCATCGATGCCAAGGGCCTCACGCCGCGCGAGTTGCGGCACACCATTGCCTCGGCCACTGCGGGCCTGGGCGTAGACACCAGCTTTGAAGCCGCCGGCCTGCAAGCCACGTTCGAAGGCGCATTGCGCGCGCTGCGCAAAGGCGGAAACATGGTGATGGTGGGGCTGATGCCCGAGGCGCGGCTCGACGCCTTTGACGCTGTCAACCGCGAGCTGAGCCTGGTGGCCAGCGTCGGTTACCGCGATGTGTACCCGGAATTGATCGGGCTCATCGCGGCCGGCGCCTTTGACCCCAGCAGCATCATCACCCAAACCGTGCCGCTGGAGCTGGCGGAGCGCGACGGCTTTGCAGCGCTGGTGCAGGACCGGTCCCAGATCAAGATTCTCATCAGCCCGGGCCCAGGCACACGCCCGAGCGCGGGCTGCAACCACCGGCCATAGGAACCACCAAAAATGTCCACTATCGAAGAAAATGTCATTCTCATCACCGGAGGCACCTCCGGCATTGGCGCGAGCGCCGCGCTGCACTTTGCCCATGCCGGCGCCTCCGTGCTGGCGCTGGGGCTGGACGCGCAGGGCCTGCATGCGCCGCGCCATCCCCGCATCCAGTGCCTGGAGCTCGATGTCTGTGACAGCGCCAAGCTGAACCAGACGATCGCCGAGCAGCCCCGGCTCGATGCGCTGGTCAACGCAGCGGGCATCAGCCGCCATGCACAGGAATACCAGCCAGAGGCCTTCCTGCAGGTGATGCACACCAATTTGACCGCCGTGATGCAGGCCTCGATGGCCGCTGCGCCGCATCTGCTGCAGCGCCAGGGTTGCATCGTCAATGTGGCCTCGATGTACAGCTACTTTGGCAGCAAGGACCGCCCCGCCTACAGCGCCAGCAAGGGCGGCATTGTGCAGCTGACGCGCTCGCTGGCCCAAACCTGGGCGCATGAGGGCGTGCGTGTCAATGCGGTCGCTCCCGGCTGGATTGCCACCCCCTTGAGCGAAGGCCTGATGGCCGACCCCAAGGCCTCGGCAGGCATCCTTGCTCGCACCCCCATGCAGCGCTGGGGCCATGCGTCCGAGGTGGCCGCGGTAATCGGGTTTCTGTGCTCCCCAGCGGCATCGTTTGTCAACGGCGCCGTGATTCCCGTCGATGGCGGCTACCTGACGGTCTAGCGCCGCCGCGCGGGCTGGGCAGGCCGCTCAGGACAGCAGAACGGGGAGTTAGCGAGATCCGCTCCCCGTTTTGCACAGCGCCCCAAGCGCCCTGTCAGCCTGGCATCAGCCCTGCTCGAAGGCAAACTTTTCGGTATCCACTTCGCGCTGCGAAGCTGGTGCATAGCGCTCGCCCTCGATGGCCTGCGGTGCAAACAAGGCATCGAGCTCGGCCAGCAAGCCAGCATCCAGGCGCACGCTGCCACCGCGCAGATTTTCATGCAAATGGGCGATGTCGGTGGTGCCGGGCAGCGCAACCACATGCTCGCCCTGGTGCAGCACCCAGGCAATGGCGAGCTCAGCCAGACTGCAGTCCGCGCGCTCGGCAATCGCCTGCATGGGCGCCAGCAGTCGCAGGTTCTTGGCATAAGCCTCGGGCTGAAAACGGGGCATGCCCGCACGGATATCGCCCGGCACCCATTGGGTGCCGGCAGGCAATTTGCCCGACAGAAAAGCCCGGCCCATCGGGCTGAAGGCCACATAGGCAATGCCCAGCTCGCGGCAGGCCTGCAAGCTTCCCAACTCGGCATTGCGTGACCACAGCGAATACTCGCTTTGCAAGGCCGCAATCGGGTGGGTGGCATGGGCGCGCCGCAGCGTCTCTGCCCCGACCTCGGACAGCCCCAGCGCCCGCACCTTGCCCTCTTCCACCAGACGCGACATCGCGCCCACCGATTCTTCGATCGGCACCCGCCGGTCCCAGCGGTGCAGGTAGTACAGGTCAATGACATCGGTGCCCAGCCGCTGCAGGCTGTCTTCGCAATGGCGACGCAAGGTCTTGGGATGGCCATCAATCACACGGCGCATCACGCCATCGTCGCCGCGCACACCCGCCATACCGCACTTGCTCGCCAAGGTGATGCGGTGGCGGTGCGGCTTGAGCACCGGCCCGACCAGCGCTTCATTGGCGCCAAAGCCATAGAGTGCTGCAGTATCAAACAAGGTGACGCCTGCATCCAGCGCTGCATGCAGCAGCGCCTGGGCCTGCGCCTGCGTGGCCGGGTGGCCATAGGCATGGCTCAGGTTCATGCAACCCAGGGCGACAGGGCCGACCTGGAAGGGGCCAATAAGGCGTTCGCTCATCATCTCTCCTGAAAAACCAAAACCGCCTGCGATAAGGAGTGCAGGCGGTTCACGACTGGTCGGGCCGATATTACTGCAGCTGCTGCTCCAAAGCATGCAAAACCTGGTAGCAGGGCAACACCTGGGCGATGCTGGAGCGGGGCTGTCGGCCCTCGCGGATCGCGGCGAAAAACTCGCGGTCCTGCAGCTCGATGCCATTCATCGACACGTCCACCCGCGAGACGTCGATGGCCTCACCCCGGCCATCGAGCAGCTCGTCGTAGCGGGCCACATAGGTGCCCGTGTCGCCGATATAGCGAAAGAAGGTGCCCAATGGGCCATCGTTGTTGAAAGACAGGCTCAGCGTGCACAGGGCGCCATTGGCCGCCTTGAGCACGATGCCCATGTCCATGGCAATACCCAGCTCGGGGTGCACAGGCCCTTGCACGGCATGGGATTGCACGATGGGACTGCCCGCCTGGTGGGCGAACAAATCGACCGTGTGCGCCGCATGGTGCCAGAGCAGATGGTCGGTCCAGCTGCGCGGCTGGCCCAAGGCGTTCATATTGCTGCGGCGGAAAAAGTGGGTCTGCACATCCATTTGCTGCAGCCGGAAGCTGCCCGCCTGCACCTTTTGCTGGATCCATTGGTGGCTGGGGTTGAAGCGGCGGGTATGGCCACACATCGCCACCAGCCCACTGGATTTTTGCAGCTCGGCCAGCGCCAGCGCGTCCTCCAGCCGGTCGGCCAGCGGAATCTCGACCTGCACGTGCTTGCCTGCCAGCAAGCACTGGCGCGCCTGGCTGGCATGCAGCTGCGTGGGCGTGCACAGAATCACCGCGTCCACGTCCGGCCGCGCCAGGCTGTCTTGCAAGTTGGTGGCCACATGCCCAATGGCATGGTGCTCGGCCACCTGGCGGGCTTTGGACAGATCGGGGTCGACCAGCGAGACGACCTGCACACCGGGGATCAGCGCAATACCTTCCAGGTGTTTGAGACCAAAGGCGCCTGCGCCTGCAAGCGCCACGTTGAGGGGGCGAAGTGTCATGGTGTCCTCCAGGGTGTGGGAGTGCCCGGGCTGGCAGCCGGGCGATGGATAGCGAAAGTCACAAACATGGCGGCCTCTCAACCGTTCTCCAAAATCAGGTGACCCACGGCGGTGTTGGAGGCCGGCACGTGGTAGAAGCGGTGCTTGACGCTGGGCCGCCTTGCGGGATCGACCACATCGGCCATCGCGCCACGGGCAATCAGCCACATGACCAGCTCAATGCCCTCGGAGCCCGCCTCCCGCACATAGTCGATATGGGGCACCTTGGCCAAACTGGCGGGGTTGTGGATCAGCTGGTCCAGGAAGCAGTTGTCCCATTCCTGGTTGATCAAACCCGCGCGCGCGCCTTGCAGCTGGTGGCTCATGCCACCGGTGCCCCAGATCTGCACATTGAGGTCGGCGTCAAAGGTTTCCACCGCTTTGCGGATCGCATTGCCCAGGCTGAAGCAGCGCTGGCCTGAAGGGACGGGGTACTGCACCACATTGACGGCAAACGGAATCACCGGGCAAGGCCAGGCACCGCCATCGGCGGGCTGCTCCCCGCACATCAGGGACAAGGGCACGGTGAGCCCATGGTCCACCTCCATCTTGTTGACGATGGTCAGGTCAAAGTCCTGCTGGATCACCGACTGCGCGATATGCGAGGCCAGCTCAGGATGGCCGACCACCTGGGGCACCGGCCGCGGTCCCCAGCCTTCATCGGCTGGCGAGTAGGCTGCGCCCGTGCCGATGGCAAAGGTGGGGATCAGATCCAGGCTGAAGGCCGTTGCATGGTCGTTGTAGACCAGAAATATGACATCGGGCGGGTTCTCGCGCATCCACCGGCGCGAATATTCATAGCCTTGAAAAAGCGGCTGCCAGTAGGCCTGCTGGGTCAGGCCCTGGTCCATCGCCACGCCAATGGCGGGCACATGCGAGGTGAAGACCGCTGCGCTGATGCGGGCCATATCAGATCCCTCCCTTGCCGGTGATGCCGCCGGTGGGCTGCGCCGGCGCCGCTGCCGCCTCATTGACAAAGCGGCAGCCGTCCACCGAGCGACCACCGGCGATCATCATCGCGCGGTAAGCCTCCTCGCTCATGCCCGTCATTGAGCCGGCCATCTGCTGAAAGCTCTTGCCATCGGTGGCCCCGATCTTGGCGAGAAAATAGATATTGCCGCCGGTGCGTATGCACCAGTTCAGGTCACGGGCCAGCACGGCCTGCTTTTGCTCCTCGGTCATATCCCAGCCGTCCAGGTAGGCCCGCTCATCGGCTTTGAAGCGCCGGCGGTTGTCCGCTTGCATCAAGGACATGCAAAACTGGTTGAGCCAATAGCCCTTGCGTGACTGGTCGGCGTCAAACACCACGGTGCCAGGCACATCAAGATAGGGTTTTTCTAAAGCCATATTTTTTCTTTCCAAGTTTGTTATAGGGTCCTGGCCTGCGGCCCGCTGGGCGGATCCGCGTGGAAACCTCCCGTGGGCTCATGCCTCCTCGGGCCAATACAGACGCATCGGGTTGTCCACCAGCAATTGGTGGCGCAGCTCTGGCGTGGGGGCGATCTGGGCGATGAAATCCACCAGCAAGCCGTCATCGGGCATATGGCCCTTCAGATTGGGATGGGGCCAATCGGTGCCCCAAAGCACACGGCTGGGAAAGGCCTCGACCACCCGGCGCGCAAATGGCACCACATCCTGGTAGGCGCGGCGCTCGCCACGCAGCGCCTGCGGCCCCGTCAGCGACAGGCGCTCGGGGCAGCTGACCTTGCACCAGAGCTTGTCGCTCTCCTGCATCCGCTGCAAAAACATGCTGAACTCGGGTCCATCGGCGGGCTGGCCGACATCGGGACGCCCCATGTGGTCCACCACGACGGGGGTGGGCAGGCGGCGCAGGAATGGCCACAGCGCAGGCAGGTCCTGCGCTTCAAAATAGACCACCACATGCCAGCCCCAAGCGGCGATGCGCTCGGCGATCTCCTGGAGTTCATCCTGCGGGGTCACATCCACCAGGCGCTTGACAAAGTTAAAGCGCACGCCGCGCACGCCGGCCAGGTGCAGCTCCTGCAGCTCCTGGTCGGTGATGCTGCGCCGCACGGTGGCCACCCCCCGCGCCTTGCCGCCGGATGCCTTGCAGGCATCGACCATGGCCCGGTTGTCCGCACCGTGGCAGGTGGCTTGCACAATCACATTGCGCGAAAAGCCTAGGTGGTCACGCAATGCAAACAGCTGCTGCTTGCTCGCATCACAGGGGGTGTATTTGCGCTCAGCGGCAAAGGGGAACTCCGCGGCCGGCCCAAACACATGGCAGTGCGCATCCACGGCGCCATCGGGCAACTGCAGCACAGGCTTTGCGGGCCAGGGATGCCAATCCAGCCAGCCGGGGGTTTTGACAGACAAGGACACGATGCAACCCCTTTAATCGATATAGCGCAGGCCGGATTTGGCCAGCGGCGCACGCATCTGGTAGAGGTCCAGCCCCAGCACGCCAGCGGCCAGCTGGGCACGTTTGGCCGTCTCAAAACGCTCGCGGTCCAGCGCGGTCTCCCAGGTGGCAGGCGCGATGGCAGCAGGCACACAGACCACCCCATCGTCATCGGCCACGATCACATCGCCCGGGGTGACCCACATGCCGGCGCAGACAACCGGGATGTTGACCGAGCCCAGCGTCGCCTTGATCGTGCCCCTGGACGAGACGGCCCGGCTCCAGACCGGGAACCCCATCTCCTGCAAGGTCTTCGTATCGCGCACGCCCGCATCGATGACCAGCGCCCGAGCACCACGGGCCTGGAAGCTGGTGGCCAACAGGTCGCCAAAATAGCCATCGCTGCATGGCGAGGTCACGGCTGCCACGACGATGTCACCGGGCTGGATCTGTTCTGCCGCCACATGCAGCATCCAGTTGTCGCCAGGCTGGAGCAGCACCGTCACTGCCGTGCCAGAGACACACTGGCCCGCAGCAATCGGGCGCAGCGCTGGCTGCAGCAGGCCGACACGGCCCATGGCCTCGTGCACCGTGGCCGAGCCCAGAGGGGCCAGGCCATCGGCAGCGGCACGGTCGGCGCGCTGGATATGGCGGTAAACAACCCCGAGTTCATACATTGCAGGTTCCTTGTGGATGGGTGATGGATGGTGGGTGGCGGGCGCTTCACAGCCCCCGGCTGCGAAGCACGGCATCGAGGCGTGGAAACACGCGCCGCGCATTGCCTTCGTAGACCTGGCGCCGGCCTTCGTCATCGAGATGCGGTGTGGCCTCGATATAGCGCCGGGTGTCGTCATAGTGGTGGCCGGTTTGCGGATCGATGCCGCGCACCGCCCCGACCATCTCGCTGGCAAACAGAATGTTTTTGGCCGGCAGCACCCGGGTCAGCAAGTCGATGCCGGCCTGGTGGTAGACACAGGTGTCAAAAAACAGGTTGTGGAGCAGGTGTTCCTCAAGCAGGGGCTTGCCCAGCGCCTGCGCCAGGCCCCGGAAGCGCCCCCAGTGGTAAGGCACGGCACCGCCCCCATGGGGAATGAGCAGGCGCAGCGTGGGAAAGTCCGTGAACAGCGCACTGTCGAGGCACTGCATGAAGGCCGTGGTATCGGCATTGAGGTAGTGCGCGCCGGTGGTGTGAAAGCAGGCATTGCAGCTGGTGGAGACATGCACCATCGCGGGGATGTCGTACTCGACCATCTTTTCGTAGATGGGGTACCAGAAGCGGTCGGACAGCGGCGGTGCCGTCCAGTGCCCACCAGAGGGATCGGGGTTGAGGTTGATCGCCACATTGCCGTATTGCTCCACGCAACGGACCAGCTCGGTGATGCAGCTGCGGGGATCGACACCCGGGGACTGCGGCAGCATCGCAGCTGGCACAAAGTGGTCGGGGAACAGCTCGCTGACGCGAAAGCACAATTCGTTGCAGACCTCGGCCCAGGCGCTCGATGTCTCGAAATCTCCCACATGGTGGGCCATGAAGCTGGCACGCGGGCTGAAAATCGTCATGTCCAGCCCCCGCTGGCGCATCAGCTTGAGCTGGTTGCTCTCAATGGTTTCGCGGATCTCGTCATCGCTGATACGCAAATCGGCGGCCCGAGGCGTCCGGCGCGGGTCCTTGAGGCCGGCCATCTGCAGGTCACGCCACTGGCCCAAGGCCGCAGGTGCCGTTGTGTAATGTCCATGCACATCAATAATCATGCCGTGCTCCTCCCTGTTTTTCCTCGTGGCCAGCGCTCGCCACGCAGCCTGGCTGGGTGCCGCGCAGCATCACGCGGGCCCTGCCCAGATGGCGCGGGGCACCAGCACCTCACCGCGCATCAGCACCCTTGCCGTGCGCAGCAAGGCGACCTGGGGCGGCGCATCGGCCTGCCCCGCGCCCGGCTTGAGCTTGACGCTCAGCACGCCCGAAGGGTGCTCGATCGCGAGCGTGTCGGCATCAACGCCGCTGGCCCGCCGGGCCAATCCCTCGCAGACGGTGCCAGGCAGCTGCACCGCTGTGCCGACCGTGACGGCGGCCAGCACGCCAATGCTTTCGTGACAGACATGGGGGATCAGGCAGCGCGTGCTGATCGCGCCGCCATGCCGGGGCGGCGCCACCAGGGTCATCTTGGGGTAGTTCTTGGCAGAGACATCACCCAGGCCCATGGCCTGCGCAGCCTGCAGGCGCAGCGCCTCCATCCGGCGCCGAAGATTCTGGTTGGCATCGATCTCGGCGGCCGTCTCATAGCCGCTTGCACCCATATCTGCGGCTTGGACCAGGACCAGCGGCATGCCGTTGTCGATGCAGGTCACCTCCACGCTGAAAGGCGCACAGCCCTCTGCGGCCACCGTTATGCGATCGCGCGCCTTGCCGGTGGGCAGCAGGCTCTTGCAGACCGATCCCGCCGTTTCCCGAAAACAGATCTCGATCGGCGCAGCACGGCCTGGCACGCCATCGATGTGGGCGTCTCCGCCATCGGCCAGCTGGCCGGCTGACAGCGGCAGCGTGATATCGGCCAGCATGCCGGTGTTGCGGGCCCATACGCGAAAGCTGGCACGCTCACCTTGGGCCTGGAGCATGCCGGTGGCCAGCGCAAAGGGAACCGCCGCAGCCAGCATATTGCCGCAGTTGGGCCGGGTGTCGACCGAGTCCATTTCAGGCTGCACCTGGGCAAACAGAAACTCCAGGTCCACCCCCGCTTGCGCCGAGCGGCTGACAATGCCGATCTTGCTGGTCAGCGGATGCCCGCCGCCGATGCCGTCGATCTGGCGGCGGTCGGGCGAGCCCATCGCCGCGAGCAGCACCCGGTCGCGTGTGGCCACATCCTGGGGCAAATGGGCGGCGTTGAAGAACGGCCCCTTGGAGGTGCCGCCCCGCATCAGCAGGCAAGGAATCGCTGTGGGCATGGAGTGCTCCCCGTGTTCTGTTGCCATCCATTCTGCGGACAGACACGGCAATGAGCCACGGGCGCAGCCAGCTAGCAGCTATAACCGGCTGGCATATCTTCTGCCGCCTGGGTAGCCGGACAGGCGCGCCTCGTCCTACGGCAGATGGCATCGGCTGCTGTCAGGACTTTGCCTACCCCTGTCCTAGCATGGGGGCATGTTGAGCAAGAGAGCAACCACCCCCGTTTTATCGGCAGCAGCCGTCGCGCTGGCAGGCCTGTGCATCGCCGCCACTGCCTATGCGATGAGCGATGAGGAAATCCGCGCAGAAACAGAGCGCATCGCGGCCCAGTACAGCACGGCCATGGCCCATTGCCAGACGCTGCAGGGCCACGACAGAGATATCTGCATAGAGGATGCCAAAGGCAGCCAGCGCGTGGCCCAGGCCGAGCGCGATGCCAAGCTGCTGGGCGATGCCGGCCACAGCTACCAGGTGCGCGTGGCCAGAGCCGAGGCGGACTACCGCGTTGCCAAGGAGCGCTGCAATGAGATGCGCGGTGATGCCGTCGGCGTCTGCAAAAAGGATGCCGAGGCCGCCTACCGCAAGGCCCAGCAGGATGCCCAGGTCAAACGTGTGGAAGCGCCCCCGGCCACCTCCACCGACCAGCCCTTGACCCCGCTGGCCCCCGCAGGCAGTGCAATGCCCCTCGCCAACCCGGGGCGTTGAAGCCGCACGGCGCGCTGCCGGTTGGCAGAGCGCAAAAAAAACTGCGCTGACCAGAAGCGGTCAGCGCAGGTTTTCAGCGTTCACCAGGGGCCGGCACCGCCTGCCCCTTCAGCTGCCATCAGCGGCGGCAGGCGGCGTAGCCCAGCACCACACCAATGGCCAGCGCGGCACCGGCAATGTGCCAGGGCTCGTCATGCGCATATTTGTCGGTGCAGGCGGCGGTGTGCTTGGTTTGTGCAATGGCGCGGGCTGCGGAATCGCGGGCCAAGCCCATGCCTTCGTCCATGCGCTCACGGATGCGCTTGATCTCGGGGATCGCATCGAGCTCCTTGACCGACAGCAGTGCGCGCACATCGCCCACCAGCTGGTCCACATCCCCCTTCACATCGGAGAGGCTGACTTGTCGCTTCTTGAAAAACATGTTCTTTCCTTTCTTGTACCCAAGCCCAAAATGTGCTCTGCCTCATACCTTATAGAAAGACCCAGCAGCGCCATGTAGGAAAGCCGCCCGCGTCGGCGTGCAAAGGTCTTGGTAGCAGCAGCAGCAGCAGTGCAAAACCCTGCTTTGGCGCACAAGCGCTGCCCCTGCTTTTCCTACACGCAATGCTGGCCGCCCAGGTCAGGATGGCCACTGAGCCCGATGAACCCTGGAGGACCTATGCCAGACCAAACCCCACCCACCACCAACCCGCCTGCCAGCGACAAGACAAATGTGGACACCACCCGCAAGCAGCAGCCCCATGACCCCGGCTCACAGGCCAAGATGCCCCATGAAAAGGACCAGTCCGTCGGCGAGACCAGCCAGGAGCCCTCGCCGGAGATGGAACAAGCCCATGCGGATTTGAAGCGCGGCCTGGTCGACACCGATGCGCGGGCCCCCGATGGCCGCCCCAAGGGCAGCAAACACCCGGTCGGTTAAGCCGTTTCAGCGCTGCACTGGCCCGCTACGGCAGCGCGCGAACGCGCATTGCCGCGTCAAATGATTCAACTTGTAACATCATCGAATACAGCAATGCATCTATAGAACAAATCTTGCTTTCGTACTAAGCTATCCGCGTTGGAGCCCGTCCATGTGGCCCTGACAGGAAGGTATGCCGTGTCGCAACGAAAGCAGGAGGATGCTGTCAAAGACGATTACCTGGAACAGCTCAAAGCCGAAGGTGCCAGTCTTTTGATGCAGAACCCACAGGAAGGTACGCCCGAGCACGCCAAGATGATGCTGATCGACGCCAAAATTGACCAACTCACCAGCCCCATCACCGTTCCGAACTGGAAGGAAACCGGCTTGTGAAACGCAGCCCGCTGGACCTGAACTGACCCCAGCGGGCTTTTTGTTGCCCGGCGCAACCGCTGCGCCGGGGGCCGCACGGTAGCGACACTTATTGATGGCCCCGTAGCGTCGTCTCCCGCTGATCCTGGGCACTGGGCAAGGTCACCCAGCGGGCCAGTTTGGGCCGTAGCCAGTTTTCCAGATCGTCCATCACCGCATAGACCACCGGCACCAGCACCAGCGACAAGGCGGTGGATGACACCAGCCCGCCGATGACGGCGACGGCCAGCGGCTGGCGAAACTCCGAGCCGCTGCTCACGCCCAGCGCGGTAGGCAGCATGCCCATGGCCATCGCAATCGTTGTCATGATGATCGGCCGGGTCCGTTCATGGGCGGCTTCCAGCAAGGCCTCGGTCTGGCTCTTGCCCATGCGCTCGGCCTCCACCGCATGCTCGACCAGCAAGATCGAGTTCTTCGCCGCCAGGCCCATCAGCATCAGCAGGCCAATCAGCACCGGCAGGTTCAGCTCCCCGCCTGTTGCCAGCAAGGCCAAAAAGGCGCCGGCCAGCGACAGCGGCAGCGCGGCCAGAATGACCACCGGCTTGACAAAGCTGCGGAACAGCAGGATCAGCACGCCAAAGATCAGCCCCACCCCCGCCATGATGGCCAGGCCAAAGCTGGCAAACAGCTCCTGCATGCCTTCGGCATCGCCATAGAGCGGCCGCGATACGCCCTCGGGCAGGTTTTTCAGGAAGGGCAGCGCATCCACGGCCGCATTGGCCTGGCCCAGCGACACGCCATGGACCTCCGCCTCCAAGGTGATGCGGCGCTCGCGGTCAAAGCGGTCAATGTGGGATTCGCCGACCTGGAAATGCATGTCCGCCACCGCCGACAACGGCACCGTGCCACCCTGCCCCGTGGGCACGCGCAGCGCGCCAATACTGTCCAGATCACGCAAGGCACCCTGGGGCAGCCGCACGCGCACGGCCAGCCGCTGGCGCCCGGTGTTGAACTTGGAGGCGGTCGCATCCAGGTCCCCCAGGCTGGCCATACGCGCCACCTCGGCGACCACATCGGGGGTCACACCCAGGCGCGCGGCCGCATCGGGCTTGAGCCGTATCACCAGCTCGGGGCCCGGGTTGGGCGCCACCTGGTGCACATTGGCCAGCATCGGCAGGCCGCGCAGCTCACGCTCGGCGTCTGCGGCCGTGCGCCGCAGCAGCTCGCCATCATGGCCACCCAGGATCACCTGCAGGTTCTGCGTGCCACCGCCCTCGCTTTCGCTGTAGCTCAGCCGCACATCGGGCACCTGCAGCAGCAGGGGGCGCAGATGGTCCTGGAAGGCCTTGGTCGTCATCGAGCGCGGTGATTTGAGCTGCACGATCACGCTGCCCTTGCGTGGGTCGCCATCACGCTGGCTGCTGCCCACGCTGACAAACACATCCTGCACATCCCCTTGCTGGCGCAGCAAACGGGTCAGGCTGGCGGCCGATGCGCGCATGTCCTCGGTGGTCGCGCCCGGCGCGCCTTGCAGGTTGATCTGCACCGTGCCGCCATCGCCCTTGGGCGCAAAGCCGGTGGGCAGCAGCGAGGCCAGCATCAGCGAGCCGACAAAAATCAGCACGCCAGCCGCCAGCGACCACCAGCGGTGCGCCAGCGTCCACTCCAGCAGCCGGCGGTAGCGGCCGGTAAAAGGCTTGTGCGGATGGGGCTGCGCCGAGGGCTTGAGCAAATAGGCGCACATCAGCGGCGACAACAGGCGCGCCACCAAGAGCGAGAACATCACCGACACGGCCACCGTCACCCCGAACTCGCGGAAGTACGGCCCGGCATAGCCACCCATAAAGGCGACCGGCAAAAACACCACGGCAATGGCCAAGGTGGTGGCCACCACCGCCAGGCCAATCGCGTCCGCCCCTTCCATCGAGGCGCGCCAGGGCGAGGCGCCGGCCTGCACCCGCTTTTGGATGTTCTCCACCTCGACAATCGCGTCATCGACCAGCACGCCGATCACCAAGGTCAAGGCCAGCAGGGACAGCATATTGAGCGAATAGCCGAGCCAATGGATCACCGCAAACGTGGGGACCAGCGAGATCGGCATGGCCACCGCCGCAATGAGCGTCGCGCGCCAGTCGCGCAGGAACATGAACACGACGACCGCCGCCAGCAGCATGCCTTCGAGCAAGGTCGCCACCGTGGCATCAAAGCTCTCGCGCGTGTTCTTGGCGCCCGATGACACCAGCTGGTACGACACCCCCGGCTGCTCCTTGGCCAGCGCCGCCACCGCCTTGGCCACCGCCGTCTCCACATCCACATCGGACGCGGCCTTGGTCTTCATCACCTGAAAACCGACCACCGCCTCGCCATTCAAGGCCGCAAAACCGCGTCGGTCGCTGGCCCCACTGGCTACGGTGGCCACATCACCCAGGCGCAGATGGCGGCCGTCGCGCGTGGCAATCACCAGCTGCTCGAGCTCCTGCACCGATGGGGCGGCCGCGAGGATACGCACCTGCTGCTCCTGCGCACCAATCTGCGTGCGGCCGCCCGATGCATCCAGGTTGTGGGCGCGCAGCGCGTCGTTCACGGCCACGGCCGTCAGGCCCAGCGCCTGCAGCTTGGCGGGGTCCAGGGTCACGGTGATGTCGCGCGCCACGCCCCCCACCTGGGTCACCTGCCCCACCCCTGGCAGCGCCACCAGCTTGCGCGCCACCACATCCTCAATGAACCAGTTCAGTTCCACATCGTCCATGCCCGGGGCGGAGACCGCATAGGTCAGCAAGGGCATGGCATCAAAATCGAGGCGCTCAACAATCGGCGGCTCGATGCTGGCCGGCAGGTTGGCGCGCACACGGTCAATGGCCGCCCGCACCTCGTCGACGGCCCGCTGCGGCTCCAGCCCGATCTCGAACTCCACCAAGGTCAGCGACATGCCCTGGGTGACGGTCGAGATCACATGCTTGACGCGGGCGACATTGGCCACACCGTCTTCCACCACGCGGGTGACCTGGGTTTCCACCTCGGTGGCCGCCGCGCTGGGCAAGGCGACTGCCACCTGCACGATGGGAAAGGACACATCCGGGTAGAGCTTGATCGGCATGACCCGGTAGGCCATCAGCCCGGCCACCAAGATGGCGATGAACAGCACCACCACGGGGATCGGGTTCTGGATGGACCAGGCGGAGATACGCAGCTTCATCGCTGGCCTCCAGCCGCAGCAGCAGGTGCAGGCGCAGGTGCCGCTTCCGGCGTGGCAGGCACGGCGGCCGACTGGGCAGCGCCATTGATCTGCACCCGGTCCCCCTCCAGCACAAAGGCGCCGCCGCCCAAGGCCAGGCGGGTGCCCAGCGGCGGGCCATCGCGCAAGGCCACCCAGCCCTGGGCGCGGGCGCCCAGGCTCACCGGCAGCTTGCGGATGCGGCTGTCGGCATCGATCGTGGCCAGCTGCGGGCCACCGGCTTCAAAGTGGATGGCTTTTTCTGGCACCGCCGCCACCGGCGCAGCCGCCTGCGCAAAACGCGCCTGCGCAAAGCCGCCCGGGCGTAGATCGGCCCGCACCGGCAGCGCCACGCGCACCTGGGCCAGCTTGGTCTTGTCGTCCACCCGGCGCGACAAAAGCCGCACCCGGCCCTCGAGCTCAACACCCGAAGCCAGGGTCACCGCCACCTGGTTGCCCGGCTGGATGCGGTCCACCTGGTCCTCGGGCACCTCGGCAGCCAGCTCCACCATGCCGTCCCACGCCAGGCGGAACATCGCCTCGCCCCCAGGGCTGGCCACATCGCCCCGGCGTACATTGCGCTGCAGCACCACGCCGGCCACCGGCGCGCGCAGCACCATGCGCTCGGCCTCTACGCGCAGCCCCGCCAGGTTGGCCGCTGCCACATCGGCATTGGCCTGGGCGCTGGCCGCTGCCGTGCGGCGCTGCTGGATCTGTTCGTCCGACAGCACGCCCTGGCCATCCAGGCCTTCGACCCGTGCCGATTCGGCCTGGGCCTGCCTCGCCTGCGCCTTGGCCTGCACCAGGCTGGCTTGCGCCTGGGCGATCTTGGCCTGCAGCAAGCCGTCATCGAGCCGCGCCAGCGGCTGGCCGGCACGCACCTGGTCGCCCTCATCGGCCAGCAGCGCGGCCACCCGGTAGCCGCTCAGCTCCGGGCCAATCGCAATTTCTTCGCGCGCCACCAAGAGGCCCGATGCCTGCTGCACCCCGCCCATGGGGCGCAGCTCCACCTGCGCCACGCTCACCGTACGCACCACCTCGGCCACCGGCTTCGGAGTCTTGTCCGCACTGCCTTCGGAGCAGGCCACCAGCCCCAGCAGCGCGACCGACCCCAGGCCTAGCCCCAAGCCCACGCGCCATCCGCTTTTCTTTGATTGCAGCATTGCATCCCTCTCAATCTGTCTTCTGTGTATCGGTGCCCAGCGCATCCCGGGGCCAACCGCCGCCCAGCGCCTGGAACACCTGCACCGCATGCGCCAAGGCTTCGGCGCGCGCCTGGGTCAGGCCACCGCGCGAGTCGCGGTAGACCTGCTCGGCATCGAGCATCACCACCAGGTCAAAAAAGCCCGCCTCATAGCCCTTGCGTGCCGCCTCATAGGCGGTCTGCGCCCGCGCCTCGGCCTGCGCCAGCACTTTCAGCCGCTGTGCATCGGGCGCCATGCGGAGCAGCGCCTGGTCTGTCTCGGAAAACGCGCGCTGCACCACCTGCTCATAGGCGATCACCGCCTGCTCGGCGCGAGCGCCCTGAGCGCGGGCGTTGGCCAACAAGCGCGGGCGGTCCAGCACTGGCATGGCCACATTGCCTGCCAGCGACCACAGCCCGGTGCTGAGCGACGCGCCCTGCTGTTGCCAGTTCAGGCCCAGCCCAGGGGTCAAGGTGATGCTGGGCAGCAGCGCCAGGCGCGACAGTTCCAGCCCGCCCGCGGCCGCATCCATCTGCGCCTGGGCCTGCAGCACATCGGGGCGCCGCGCCAGCAAATCCGCAGGCAAGGCTTGCGGCAGCGCTGGCGCCTGGGTCTGGTTCTCATCCAGGAGCAAGGCCGACAGGGGCTGGTCGCCCTGCCCCACCAGCACCAGCAAGGCGCGCCGTGCGGCATCCAGCTGCGACTGCAGCACCAGCGCATTGGCCTGGGCTGCCAGCAAGCTGGCATCGACCCGCGCCACATCGGCCAGCGCCACCAGGCCGCGCTCGAGCTTGCGCGCCAGCACCTGCTGCAGGCGGGTCTGGATAGTGATCGTCGCCTGGGCATCGGCCAGCGCAGCGGTCAGGCGCTGGGCCTCAAACAGGCTGCGCGCCACTTCGGCCACCAAGGCCGCGCGCTCGCCATAGGCGCCATAGAGCGCCGCGCCAAAGTCGCCATCGGCCTGGCGCGCCAGCGCATCACCCCGGCCCAGCACATCGAGCTCCCAGGAGACTTGCAGGTCCAGCCCGGCGCTGCTTTGCCGGCCCAGGCCAACCCCGCCCGCCGATGCGCCGCCCAGCCGCTGCACGCTTCTGCGGTCGCCGCTGGCGCGAAGTCCCCCTTGGGGCTGGTACTGGGTCAGCGCGGCCTCGCGCAGCGCCCTGGCCTCGCGCACCCGCGCCAGCGCCATCCGCGCCTCGGTGCTGGCCGCTAAGGCCTGGTCCACCAGGCGGTTGAGCTGGGGCTGCTCGAACAGGGTCCACCAGGTATCGAGCTGGGGCGCCGCCTGCGCTGGCTGGGAGTCCGTAGACGCAGGCACTACCGAAAACTGCGACGCCACCACCGGCGCCGGCGCGCGCGCATCCGGCACCGACGAGCACCCCGACAAAGCCGCCAGGCACAGCGGCGCGGCCGCCCATAGAACGTATTTCATGGCTCGGGTACTCAGTCTGGTGCTTTGCGGCTGGATGACGGCGCGCGAGCTTGGCGCACTTTAGGCGCTTTAGCCGCTATGGGCGAGGTTGCAGCAGCGGCTGCTGTCCGCCGGGCTGGCACCGGTTGCGCCGCCGCCTGCTTTTGCCGCTCGGCCAACTTGGCCAGCAGCTCCTGCAAGGTCTGGGCCGTTACCGCATGAAAATCCTGCGCCTGCTGGAGGCGCGCAGTGGCGTCAGCGGGCAGCGGGCTGCCCGTCAGCAGCTCATCCACATAGGCCGTAAAGCGCTGGCAATCGGCAATGCTCTGCTCCAGCACGATCAAGAAGGGGTTGGCGCGCAGGCTGAAAAAGTCCTGGCGCTCGCCGCGCATCGCCACCCGCTCGATGATGCCCAGGCGTTCGAGCAAGCGGGTATTGGTGCTCACGCTGGCGCGGCTGGCCTGCATGCGCTCGGCCAGCTCGGCAAAGCTGATGGGCCCGCCATCGAGCAAAAAGATGCCGATCAGGCGCCCGGCAATCCGGGGCAGGCCACTGGTCTCCGCCTGGATCGCATTGCGCTCGATAAACAGCTCGCGCGCCGCAAGCGCCTCATGCGCCTTCTTGGCCGCCGAGGCCGCCTTCGCCTTGTCCTGCTGGGTCACAGCCACCGTCCTTCATTCGTATTGTTCAGTCACCGCTGAACAATATAAACGAATTCGGGTTGACCCTAGTTATTAGAAGTAACGCTCGCTTGAAAAGAAAAAGGGCCGTGGTAGTCGGCCCTGCGGTGCTGCGCGCCTGGTGGTCAGGACTGGCGCAAGGCCAGCCGCGCCGTCAGCAGGGTGCGCCCCGGCTCGGAATCGATCTCGAGCACGCCGCCCACGCGGCCGATACGCACGGCCATCGAGCGCATGCCGATGCCCAGGCCCGAAGCCTCCACCGCAGCGGCATCAAAGCCCACGCCATCGTCTTCGATCTCCAGCACCAGCGCATCGGCCTCGGGCTGCAGAAAGGACAGGCGCACCTGGCGCGCCTGGCTGTGCTTGATGACATTGGTGAGGCCCTCCTCGACGAGACGCGTCATCGCCAGGTACTGCAGCGCGTCGGGCGGGGTGCGCCAGGCGGGCGCAAACTGCCAGTCACAGCGGATGTCGAGCGCATCGAACAGGTTGGCAAAGCGGTGGCGCAGCGGGGCCAGCCACTCCTGCGGCGACGCAGGCACGCGCACCTGGGCCGAAGAGTTGCTGTCGATCGTCTGGCGCAGGTCGTCGCGAATGTGCTTGAGCATGGACAGCACCTGGGGCCGCGTCAGGCTGCCACCGCCGCCCTGCTCCACGGCAGCAATCATGTGCACCAGCGAACCGCCCAGCCCATCGTGCAGGTCATGGGTCAGGGCCAGGCGCTCCTGCAGGCGCGCATTCGACAGCTTTTGTGCATCGAGCTCGGCCTTGAGTTGCTCGGCCTTCTTCTGCTCGGTGATGTCGAAGGTAAAACCGATCAGGCCCGTGGTCTCGCCCTGCGCATCGCACAGCACATGCACCACCTCGCGCACCCAGACAAAGCTGCCTTCGCTGGTCAGTGCGCGGTACTCGGCCTCGTGGTCCACGCCCGCCAGGCACAGCCCCACGCAGCGGTTGACCGTTGTGTCGCGCTCGTCCGGGTGGATACGCTCGGCCCAGTCGTTCACCGTCTGCCAGCTGTCCTGGCTCCAGCCCAGCAGCGCCTCGATCTGCGGCCCCACATAGGTGTACTTTTTGCTCGCCCAATCGATGCGGAACGGAATCGCCAACGTGGACTCCAGCAGCGTTTGGTAGAGGCCGTTGTCGGTGTCGGGCTCCAGGGTGCGTAGACGAGGCTGCGTATCGAGCATAGGGGTGTCAGGGTTGCGTCAACAAGGGGTGAACTGTCGGCAATGCATTCCAGAACCAGTAGAAGTACCCGCTGTCTTTGGGCAGCAAGGTCAGGGTCTGCACGCTTCTCTGCGTGCCACCCCGCCAACAGGCCAGGGCTGAATTGCGGTTGCCGTGCAGATCGATATAGGCCGCATTCGGGATTTTGGGCCTGGGAGGCATGTACAAGGCCATGCCCCGGGGCACCCAAAGATCGGCGAGAAAGATTCTATCCCGCTGCGGCCAATAACGCCCTACCGAAATCACCAGCGGCAGCTGGGGATCTACCGAGGAGAACACATGCGGGAAATCATGGTGCTCCAAGTCGGTACAGACCGTGGGCTGCAACTGGTTGCGGTGCTCCTCGTCCAGATAGGGGCATTGCTGGCCGGCAAACATGCCGTACTCGAACGGGGTGTTCTCCAGATGGCGGATCGGGCTTTGCATGCGCAGCCCCTGGCCCGGCTCGATCAAGGTGATGCCAAAGGCAGCAGCGGCCTCGCGCGTGGCCCACAGCGGCTCGTACACCACCTCGGTGGCGACGAACTCCATCTTGGTCTCCTCACCAAACTTTGTCGGCGGCAGGCGATGCGTGCCACTGACCTGGTAGCCGCGGCCCCAAGAAGGCTCGGGGGAACTGTCCGAGGGGCTGCCCGCCACCGGATTGCCGGCCACCGGAGTGCCGGCCACAGGCTGCAGCTCCTTCACCCCGGCAGGGAGCTTGTCCTTGAATGTGGGCATGCCATCGATATTGCAGACATAGGGCTTCTCCTGCGTATCGACCCAGGTGCCGATACCGTCTCGAATCAGCAAAGGCGCATCAAAAAAAGTGTGAGGCACGGTCAATCACTCCAGATGGGATGGGCGGGCGGTTGGGGGAAAGCGAGAAAAGGGACCAGCGCTGCGCGCGTCCGGCTCAATCCACCAGGCGGCGCCGGCGCGCTTCCTGCGCCGCCTGGGTGCGCGAGGACACCGACAGCTTGCGGTAGACATTCTTGATATGCGACTCGACCGTGTAGCGCGACAGAAACAGGCGCTCGGCAATCTCGCGGTTGCTCAGGCCCTCGACCACCAGGTGCAAGATGGTGTGTTCGCGCGCACTCAAGCCCGGGTCGTCGGCAGCCTGCACGGCCGGCGGGGCTTGCAGCGGCAGCTCCTCAATGATGCGCCGGGCAATGAAAGGGTCGATGGGCGCGCCGCCACGCAGCACGCTGCGCAAGGCCATGGCCATTTCCATGTCATCGCGCTCCTTGAGCACATAGCCCACGGCGCCTGCGCGCAAGGCCGCCCAGATCATCTCCTGCGTGCTCCAGGCCGACACCACCAGCATCGGCAGGTTGGGGGCCTGGGCATGGAGCTCCTCGATCAGCTCGATACCACTGCCATCAGGCAGGCCCAGGTCCACCAGCACCAGCGATACCGTGTGGGCCTCGCCCGCCAGGTAAGCGCGTGCCTCGGCGAGCGACCCGGCCATCACCAGCGCATCGCTGCTGTAGCCCAGCTGCTGCAGCAAGCCCTGCAGCCGGTTGCGCACCAGCGGGTTGTCCTCCACCACCAATACGGGTGCGGGCAGTGCGAGATCGGCGGTGAGCATCTGGGTGGGCATGGGATCCGTTCATATTCCAAGTGCTGCAATTATTCCGCAAGCCCAGGCCCTTGCCCCTCACTGAAAATGGTGAATTTCAGCGCCATGACGATTTGCTGACAGCCGCGTGGCAGCGGCCAAAGATCGCCCTCAAGTAAAGCGCTTCTCCAGCGCATCCCAGGCGGGCTTGCCCACCAGGCGCTGGCGCTCGGCAAAGCTGGCCACCAAGCCACTCGCCTCCTGCACCGACTTCTCATCGCGCAGCACGGTCAAGGTCTTTTGCATGCCGGCCACTGCGCCCTGCAGCGCCGCATTCGCATAGAGCACGATGCCATAACCCAGCGCGCCCAGTTGCTCGGCATCAAAAATGGGGGTCTTGCCGCCAATCACCATGTTCATCAGCTGCGGGGTGGCGAGCCGCTTGGGCAGCGCGCGGATCTCTTCGGCGCTGGTGACGGCCTCGACAAACAAAATATCGGCCCCGGCTTCGGCAAAGCGCTGGGCCCGCTCCACCGCCGCCTCAAAACCATGGGTGGCCGCCGCATCGGTGCGTGCCATGATCAGCAGGTTCGGGTCGCGCCGGGCATCGACGGCGGCCTTGATCTTGCTCACTGCCTCTTCGGTGGAGACCACCTCCTTGCCGTTGAAATGCCCGCAGCGCTTGGGCGCCACCTGGTCTTCGAGCTGGATGCAGTCGGCACCGGCACGCTCCAGGGTGCGCACCGTGTGGTAGACATTGAGCGCATTGCCAAAACCGGTATCGGCATCGACCAGCAAGGGCACACTGACCGTATCGCGGATGCGCGCCGTGTGGTCGGCGATCTCAGCGAGGCCCATAAAGCCCTGGTCCGGCAGGCCCAGCCACATATTGGTCACACCCGCGCCGGTCACGTAAATCGCCTCAAAGCCCAGGTCCTCGATCACCTTGGCCGACAGCGCATTGAAGGCCCCCGGCACCAGCACGCCCCGGCGTGCCGCCACCATGTCTTTCAGCAGTTGCTTGGTATCCATTCCACCGTCCCCCGTTCAAAAACAATCGCCCGGCACCCGCACGGCGCCTTCCATCAGAATGCGTGCGCTGCGGCTCATCAGCGCCTTGGTCACCACCCACTGGCCATCCTGCAGGCGTGCCTCCGCTCCTACCCGCAGGGTTCCCGAGGGGTGGCCAAAGCGCACCGCGCTGCGCTCGCCGCCACCGGCAGCCAGGTTGACCAGGGTGCCCGGCACCGCTGCAGCCGTGCCAATGGCCACCGCTGCCGTGCCCATCATCGCGTGGTGCAACTGGCCCATCGACAGCGCCCGCACCAGCAAGTCCAGGTCCTGCGCCTCCACCGCCTTGCCGCTCGATGCCGTGTAGCTGGCTGGCGGCGCCACAAAGGCCAACTTGGGTGTGTGCTGGCGGCTCGCGGCCTCGGCCAGGTCCTGGATCAGGCCCATCTTGAGGGCGCCATGGGCACGAATCGCTTCCAGGCGCGCCAAGGCCTGCGCATCGCCATTGATATCGCCCTGCAGCTCGCAGCCGCTGTAGCCCAGGTCTTGCGCATTGAGAAAGATCGTCGGGATACCGGCATTGATCAAGGTTGCGGCAAAGCTGCCTACCCCTGGCACATCGAGCTGGTCCACCAACTGGCCGGTGGGAAACATCGCACCACCATCCTCGCCCTCGTCGGCCGGGTCGATAAAGGCCAGCTGCACCTCGGCGGCAGGAAAGCTCACACCGTCCAGTTCAAAGTCGCCGGTCTCCTGCACCTGTCCGTTGCAGATGGGCACCTGGGCCATGATGGTCTTGCCGATATTGGCCTGCCAGATGCGCACCGTGCACAGCCCGTTGTACGGGATGCGGGCCGGGTCGATCAGGCCCATTGCGATCGCGCAAGGGCCGACGGCGGCAGAGAGGTTGCCGCAGTTGCCACTCCAGTCCACCAAGGGCTTGTCGATAGCGACCTGGCCAAACAGATAGTCCACATCATGGTCAGCGCGTGTGCTCCTGGCCAGCAGCACCGCCTTGCTGGTGCTCGACGACGCATTGCCCAGGCCATCGATCTGCTTGCCATAGGGGTCGGGGCTGCCCAGGGTGCGCAGCAAGATCGCATCGCGCGCCGGCCCAGGCTGCTGCGCGGGCAGCGGCAAATCCGGGACATGGAAGAACACGCCCTTGCTGGTGCCGCCCCGCATATAAATGGCGGGGATCTTGATCTGGGGAGGATGGGCGGTCAGGTTCGTCATGGTTATTCAGAAAAAAGCTAGGCATTCACACCGGGGCCGGTTGCGCCGCGCGCGATGCCAGAAAGTCCTGCGCAAAGCGCTGCAGCACGCCGCCCGCCTCGTAGACAGACAGCTCCTCGCCGGTATCGAGGCGGCAGATCAGCGGCACGCGGTCCACCAGGCCGCTGTGGCGCCAGATCACCAGACTCAGCGTAGCGCGCGCTGTGCGTTCACCTTCCACATCATAGGTCTCCGTACCGTCCAATTGCAGCGTCTTGCGTGTCGTGCCCGGCTGGAACTCCAAAGGCAGCACGCCCATGCCGATCAGGTTGGTGCGGTGGATACGCTCAAAGCCCTCGGCCACCACTGCCTCCACCCCCGCCAGGCGCACGCCCTTGGCGGCCCAGTCGCGGCTGGAACCCTGGCCGTAGTCGGCACCGGCAATGATGATCAGCGGCTGGCGGCGCTGCAGATAGGTCTCCATCGCCTCCCACATGCGCACCACCTGCCCCTCGGGCTCGATACGGGCCAGCGAGCCTTTTTGCACCTGGCCACCCACCACGGCCATCTCGTTGACCAGCTGGGGGTTGGCAAAGGTGGCGCGCATGGCCGTCAGGTGGTCGCCCCGGTGGGTGGCGTAGGAGTTGAAGTCCTCCTCGGGCAGGCCCATCTTGGCCAGGTACTCGCCAGCGGCCGAGCTGGGCAGAATGGCGTTGGATGGCGAGAGGTGGTCGGTGGTGATGTTGTCGGGCAGCAGGGCCAGCGGCCGCAGCCCCTTGAGCGTGCGCGGATGCGCGGCCAGCGCGCCCACGCCCTCGGTGTCCCAGTACGGCGGGCGGCGGATATAGGTGGACTGGGGGCGCCAGGCATACTGTGGCGCAGCGCGCTCACCGTTGTCTGCCTGGATCGCAAACATGGGCTCGTACACCGCGCGGTACTGCGCAGGCTTGACCGCCTTAGCCACCACGGCATCAATCTCCGCGTCACTCGGCCACAGGTCCTGCAGCCGGATCTCCTGCCCGTTCACGACGGCCAGCACATCCTTTTCGATGTCAAAGCGGATGGTGCCCGCCATCGCATAGGCCACCACCAGCGGGGGCGAGGCCAGAAACGCCTGCTTGGCATAGGGGTGGATGCGGCCGTCGAAATTGCGGTTGCCCGAGAGCACCGCGGTGGTGTAGAGGTCGCGCTCAATGATCTGCTGCTGGATCTGCGCATCGAGCGCGCCGCTCATGCCATTGCAGGTGGTGCAGGCAAAGGCGACGATGCCAAAGCCCAGCGCCTCCAGGTCCTCCAGCAGACCTGCCTCTTGCAGGTACAGCTGCACCGCCTTCGATCCGGGCGCGAGCGAGGTCTTGACCCAGGGCTTGCGCGTGAGGCCCAGGCGCCGCGCATTGCGCGCCAGCAGCGCCGCAGCGATCACATTGCGCGGGTTGCTGGTGTTGGTGCAGCTGGTGATCGCCGCAATGATCACTGCACCATCGGGCAACAGGCCCTGGGCTTCCTGGGCGCGCGCCAGCGCCAGGGGCTCGGCGCCGGCAATGCCGCGCGCGGCCAGCTGCGAGGTCGGCAGGCGCCGGTGCGGGTTGGACGGACCCGCCATATTGCGCACCACCGTCGACAGGTCAAACTGCAGCACCCGCTCATACCGCACCTCCTGCAGGCTGTCCGCCCAAAAGCCGGCGGTCCTGGCATAGGTCTCGACCAGCTGCACCTGCGCTTCCTCCCGGCCCGTCAGCCGCAGGTAGGCCAGCGTCTGCGCGTCCACCGCAAACAGCGCGGCAGTGGCGCCATACTCCGGGCACATATTGGCAATGGTGGCCCGGTCACCAACCGAGAGGCTGCGCGCGCCCTCGCCATAAAACTCCAGATAGGCGCCCACCACCTTTTGCTGGCGCAGGAACTCGGTGAGCGCCAGCACAATATCGGTCGCGGTAATGCCCGGCTGGGGCTGGCCGCTCAAAGCCACGCCGACAATATCGGGCAGGCGCATCCACGAGGCCCGGCCCAGCATCACGTTCTCCGCCTCCAGCCCGCCCACCCCCACCGCAATCACGCCCAGCGCATCGACATGGGGCGTGTGGCTGTCGGTGCCCACGCAGGTATCGGGAAAGGCGACCCCATCCTGCACATAGACCACCGGCGACATCTTCTCCAGATTGATCTGGTGCATGATGCCGTTGCCCGCGGGAATCACATCCACGTTCGCAAAGGCCCGCTTGCTCCATTCGATGAAATGGAAGCGGTCCTCATTGCGGCGGTCCTCGATCGCGCGGTTTTTCTCAAAGGCCTGCGGGTCAAACCCGCCGCATTCGACAGCCAGCGAATGGTCCACGATCAGCTGCACCGGCACCACCGGGTTGACGGCGGACGGATCGCCGCCCGCCTGGGCAATCGCATCGCGCAGGCCCGCCAGGTCCACCAAGGCCGTCTGACCCAGGATGTCATGGCAGACCACGCGCACGGGGAACCAGGGAAAGTCGATATCGCGCCTGCGCTCGATCAGCTGGCGCAGGTAGTCCGGCAAGTAGGCCGGGTCGGCGCGGCGCACCAGGTTTTCGGCATGCACCCGCGCCGTATACGGCAGCTGCGCCCAGGCGCCGGGCGCCAGCGCATCGACTGCCGCCTGCGCATCAAAATAATCGAGGCCGGTGCCGGCCAGTGCTTGTCGGTAATTGCTGTTCATGGGGCAGTGCGGACCGGCGGGCTGGGCGGCCCGCAGGGTGTCGCTTTTCTATATAGATCTGTAGAAGGTCGGGCCGGCCGGCAGCTCAGCTGCGCTGGTCGATGGGCTGGAACACCTGGTCTTCCGGCCCCGTGTAGTGCGCGCTGGGGCGGATGATCTTGTTGTCCACCCGCTGCTCGATCACATGCGCCGCCCAGCCGCTGGTGCGCGCAATCACAAAGAGCGGCGTGAACATGGCAGTGGGCACGCCCATCATGTGGTAGCTCACGGCGCTGAACCAGTCGAGGTTGGGGAACATCTTCTTGGCCTCCCACATCACGGCCTCCAGGCGCTCGGCAATGTCGTACATTTTCGTGGAGCCGGCCTCCAGCGACAGCTCCCTGGCAACGCCCTTGATGACGACATTGCGCGGGTCGCTGACGGTGTAGACCGGGTGGCCAAAGCCAATCACCACCTCCTTGTTCTCCACCCGGCGGCGGATATCGGCCTCGGCGGCATCGGCGCTGTCGTAGCGCTTCTGGATCTCGAAGGCCACCTCGTTGGCGCCGCCATGCTTGGGGCCGCGCAGCGCGCCAATCGCGCCGGTGATTGACGAATACATATCGCTGCCGGTACCGGCAACGACGCGGGCGGTAAAGGTCGAGGCATTGAACTCATGCTCGGCATACAGATTCAGCGAGGTATGCATGGCCCGCTCCCACAGCGCACTGGGCTTTTTGCCATGCAGCAGGTGCAGAAAATGCGCGCCAATCGAGTCGTCATCCGTCTCCACATCGATGCACTTGCCCGAGGTGCTGAAGTGGTACCAGTACAGCAGCATGGAGCCGAGCGACGCCATCAGGCGGTCGGCAATGTCGCGCGCGCCGGGCAGGTTGTGGTCATCCTTCTCGGGCAGGGTGCAGCCCAGCACCGATACGCCCGTGCGCATCACATCCATCGGGTGGCTGGCGGCAGGCAGCTGCTCCAGCGCCTGCTTCACGCTCGCGGGCAGGCCGCGCAGCGCCTTGAGCTTGTCCTTGTAGGCGCGCAGCTCCGCCCGGTTGGGCAGCTTGCCATGCACCAGCAGGTGGGCGATCTCTTCAAACTCGCAGACCTGGGCCATGTCCAAAATGTCATAGCCCCGGTAGTGCAGGTCATTGCCGCTGCGCCCTACGGTGCACAAGGCGGTGTTGCCCGCCGTCACGCCCGAGAGCGCAACCGATTTCTTGGGCTTGAAGGTCGAAGGCGTGGTGGGCGCGGTGGCCTCGGCGGTCGTGGTGGTCATAGCAGGGGTTCCTGGTTCAAATATGCGCAATCGAGAGGAATGGGCCGGCCTTTGGCATCGACGGCCACCATGTCAAACAAACCTTGGAGCACCAGCTCGGGCGGTGTGCCCGGCAGCGCAGCCGAGCCGGTGACGCAGACGGTCATCGAGCTGCGGCCTACACGGCTGACCCAGGCACGCAAGGTCAGCGCATGGCCCACCGGTGCCGGTGCCACAAAGTCCACCCGGCTGACGGCGGCCATCACGACTTCGCGTTGCGCCAGGCTGCGGGCCGCCAAAAACGCTGCCTTGGCCATCAGCTGCAAACCCTGGCCCGCAAACAGCGTGCCGTGGTGGTTGGCCAGCGCCGGCAGTACCAGCTCTTGCAACTCGGCGAATCCGGTAGGTGTTGTCATGTTTCGCAATTTACGCAAAATACAAAGGGGTGAACAGCACTGAAATGGCGAATTTCTGCGAATGAAAATCGGCATTTTGCGAATTTTGCGAAATGTAGAATCTGGCTATTCCACCGCCCCTTCGATGCGAGCGCCACTGTTGACGCGAAAGACTCTGCAATGAAAAAGACCTTTATGGGCGTCAAGCTGCGCAAGCTGCGCGCCGAACGCAATCTGTCCCAGATTGCGCTGGCCCATGCGCTGGGGCTCTCGCCCAGCTACCTCAACCAGATCGAACAAAACCAGCGGCCGCTGACGGTGTCGGTGCTGCTCAAACTGCACCGCAGCCTGGGCGTGGATATCCAGCAGTTCTCCGAAGACGAAGAGGCGCGCTTGGTGGCGGGTCTGCGCGAAGCGCTCGCCGATGCGCCCGAGGCCATTGCGCTGCCAGAGCTGCAAGAGGTGGCCACGCAAATGCCGGCGCTGGGCGCAGCGGTGGTGGCGCTGTACCGAAGCCATCTGGAGACCAAGGAGCGGCTCGAAGCGCTGTCGCTACAGCTGGGCGATGACCGCGCCGGCAGCAGCCAGACCGCCGCCATGCCGTTTGAGGTGGTGCGCGATTTCTTCTTCTCGCACCAGAACTACTTTGATGCGGTGGACCGCGCCGCCGAAAGCCTGGCCGCTCAGGCCCAGGCAGAGCGCCCGGGCAGGCCGCTGGCCGACTGGCTGCGTGAGCGCCTGGCGCTGGCGCACCAGGTGCGGGTGGAGTTGGTGGACAGCGCAGGCGCGAGCAAACGCCAGTTCGACCCCGCCTCGCGCCTGCTGCAGCTGTCCTCTGCGCTGGGCACTGCGCAGCAGGCGTTCCAGCTTGCCACCCAGCTGGCGCTGCTCGAGATCGGCGACACGCTCGACAGCCTCAGCCAGGTGCCAACGCTCATCAGCGACCCCGCTGCCCGCAGGCTGGCGCGGCTGGGCCTGGCCAACTATTTTGCCGGCGCCCTGCTGCTGCCCTATGGGCCCTTTCTACAAGCCGCCGAGGCGCTGGGCTATGACATTGACCTGCTCGGCCAGCGCTTTGCCGTGGGCTTTGAGACCGTCTGCCACCGCCTGAGCACCCTGCAGCGGCCAGGCAGCCCGGGCGTGCCGTTTTTCTTTGTACGGGTGGACCGGGCCGGCAATATCTCCAAGCGCCAGTCGGCCACGCATTTCCATTTCAGCCGCACCGGCGGCACCTGCCCGCTGTGGAATGTCTACGAGGCCTTTGGCCAGCCCGGCCAGGTGCTGGCCCAGGTGGCCGCCATGCCCGATGGCCGGCGCTACCTGTGGATTGCGCGCTCGGTCTCGGGCGGGCAACGCGGCTATGGCGCGCCGCGCAAGACATTTTCGATCGGCCTGGGCTGTGACCTGCGCCATGCAGCGCGCCTCGTCTATGCCAAGGGCATCGACCTGCAGGACCCGGAGCTGGCCACGCCGATCGGCATGGGCTGCAAGGTCTGCGAGCGCGACCACTGCCCGCAGCGCGCCTTTCCCTACCTGGGCAAAAGCCTGGCCGTCGACGAGAACTCCAGCCGTCTCACCCCCTACGGCTCGGGCGTCTGAATCTCCGCCAGCAGCTGGCCAAAACGCCGCTCGACATACTGCGCCGTCGGGCTGCGCCGCGCGCCCTGGCGCCAGAGCATGCGCACCGACAGCGGGGGCAGCGCCAGCGCCGGGCAGGGCACCTCGCGCAGCGCCTGGCGGTTGCCTTCGTAGTGCGCGATATTGACGGGCAGCACCGCCCAGCCCAGCTTGTCGGCCACCATGTCGGCGATGTTGTAGAAGCTGTCCGAGCGCCACACGCGCGGGCTGTAGGCGCGCTCGTGCACATCCTCGGTATGCATCAGCAGCTGGCGGTGCTGGGCCAGTTGTTGCAGGCCCACCACCCGGCCATCGGCGAGCGGGTGGTCGGTCGCCACAAACACCCCCTGGGGCACGGTGCCCAGGTGGCGCTGCTCAAAATGCTGCAGCACCGGGCCCCGGTCGATATGCAGCGCCATGCCCGCTCTGCCCTCGCCCACATAGTCAGCCACCTCGCTGGCGGTGCCATTGAGCAGCAGCAGCTCCAGGCCCGGGTACTGCTGCGCCATCTCGCGCAGCAGGCTGGCCACCGCCGTATAGGGCAGCGCCTCGTCAATCGCCAGCGACAGCTCGGCATCGGCCCCGCCGCTCAGCGCCTGCGCGCGCTGGTCCAGCTGCTCGGCCTGGCGCAGCAGCTCGCGCGCTTCGAGCAGCAGCACCCGGCCCGCATCGGTGAGCTGGGCATTGCGGTGCGAGCGGTCAAACAGCACCACGCCCAGGTCCACCTCCAGCATGCCCACGGCGGTGCTGACGGCCGACTGCGCCTTGCCCAGGCTACGTGCAGCGGCAGAGAAAGAGCCACTGTCGGCGGTGGCGACAAACTGCCGCAGTTGTTCAACGGTCCATTCCATAGCCCGGTACTGTAGCTCATCCATCTTCATTATTGATGGATTCCAACTTTATCAATCGATTTTTATGGCGCAATATCGGACCCATGCAATCGATCCACACCCCCGCACCAGCCCTGACGATGGCCTGGTGCCATGACCCCGCGCAGTCGCCAGCGATCCTGGCGCTGTTCATGGGCCAGCTCAGTCCCCATTACATCTCCCATGGCGAGCTGCAGTCCCCGCGCGCCATCGCACCGGGCCAATGGAGCCCCCAGCTGGCCGACAACATGGCCCTGCAGATTGAGGCCACCCTGGCCGCGCCCGAAGCCAACGCGATGCAGCGCATCGCCACCGCCCACCAGGGCGATACGCTGGTCGGCGTCGCCTTTGTCGCGCTCGACGAGGAGCAGCGCGCGCCCACCCCGTTTGCCACCCTGGATGACCTGGTGGTCAGCCCCGCCGCACGCGGCCAGGGCCTGGGCCAGGCACTGTTTGGCTGGGTCTGCGCCCAGCTGCAGGCAGAAGGCGTGCAGCGCCTGTTTCTGGAAAGCGGTATCGGCAACCAAGGGGCGCACCGGCTGTTTGAGCGCCTGGGCTGCCAGCCCGTGTCCGTCACGATGATGAAAGAGTTGGGAGTTTGACCATGGCATTGCATTCCAAAAGATGGCTGGTGCTGGCCATTGTGTCGATGGCGCTGCTGCTGATCGTCGTTGACATGACGGTGCTCTACACCGCCCTGCCGACCCTCACCCATGACCTGGCGGCCTCCACCTCGATGAAGCTGTGGATCGTCAACGCCTATGCGCTGGTGGTCGCGGGCCTGCTGCTGAGCACGGGCGCGCTGGGCGACCGCCTGGGCTACCGCCGCATGTTCATGCTCGGCCTGGTGATCTTTGGCGCCGCCTCGCTGGCAGCCGCCTATGCGCCCAATGCCGGGCTGCTGATTGCCGCGCGCGCCGTGCTGGGCCTGGGTGCGGCCATCATGATGCCCGCCACGCTGGCCATCATCCGCATGAGCTTTCCCGACCAGCGCGAGCGCTCGGTCGCCATTGGCATCTGGGCCTCGGTCGCCTCGGGGGGCGCAGCGCTTGGCCCGGTGGTGGGCGGTGTGCTGCTGGAGTACTTCTGGTGGGGCTCGGTGTTTCTGGTCAATGTGCCCATCGTGGCGCTGGCGCTGGTGCTGACCGTCTGGCTCATTCCTGCAGACCGCCTGAGCACCAAGGCCAGCCTGGCCGGCTGGGACTACACCAGCTCGCTGCAGGCCATGGTTGCGATGGTCAGCCTGGTGCTGGGCATCAAGGAGCTGGCCAAGCCCGCGCCATCGCTGGTGTTTGCCGTGCTGATGGGGCTACTCAGTGCCGCCGTGCTGTGGGTCTTTATCCGCCGCCAGCTCAGCCGGCCCCAGCCGCTGATCGAGCTGCGTCTGTTCCGCATTCCGACGTTCTCGGGCGGTGTGGTGGCTGCCGTGGTGGCTGCTGTGGCCCTGGTCGGGGTGGAGCTGGTGTTCAGCCAGCGCCTGCAGCTGGTGCTGGGCCTCAGCCCCCTGCAAGCGGGACTGGCCATTTTGCCAATCCCCGTGGCCGCCTTTGTCGCCGGCCCCATTGCCGGCTGGGCACTGTCGCGCCTGGGCACCCACCAGCTGATTGTGGGCGGCCTCCTCGTGACCGCCGTGGCGCTGTGCGCGCTGGCCATGAGCCTCAACAGCGATGCCCATGGCCTGCAGAAAATCGCGGTGCTGGCCGTCCTGGGCCTGGGTGTGGGTGCCACCATCACCGCCGCATCGAACGCGGTGATGAACAGCGCGCCGCCCGAGCATGCCGGCATGGCCGCATCGGTCGAAGAGGTGTCCTACGAGTTTGGTGGCGTGCTGGGCGTGGCCTTGCTGGGCAGCGTGCTGTCCTGGCGCTACACCAGCAGCCTGGTGCTGCCAGACAGCCTGCAAGGCGCCGCTGGCGGGGCCAGTGGCGCTAGCGACGGCATCGATGCGGCTTTGTTGGCGGCCGAAAAACTGCCGCCGCAGGCTGCCACGCAGCTGCTGGGCCTGGCCCATGCCGCGTTTGACCAGGGCTTTATCGCCGTGATGGCCACTGCCGTGCTGCTGGTGCTGGCCGCCGCACTGGCCGTCGCCCTGCTGCGCAGCGGGAGCCCCAAGCGGCGCAGCCCATCTGCAAAACCAGCGGCCAACGCCGTGCCAGGTGTGCCGGGTGAAGGGCGCTGACCCCCAAAAGGCGCGTTAGAAAAAGTCCTTGTCGGGCAGCGGCTCGCCATGCACCGCCAGCTTGCCCAGCGCCAGCGCCTTGTACAGCGCCGGGTTGTGCGATGCCACGGTGCGGGCATTGCGCCAGTGGCGGTCCAGGTTTTGCGTGCGCAAGGTGGACGAGGCACCACCCAGGTCAAACACTGCCGTGCCAGCCTGCAGCACCAGGCCGTCGACGATCAGCTTGGCCTTGGCGGCCAGCACCGCCGCATGGTGGGCCGTGTCCTTCAAGGCGGGGTCGCCTTCGGCGGTGGCGAGCGAGGCATCCTGCGCATGGCTGGCTGCTGCCACCACCGCTTCAGCGGCAAACAGCTGGGCTGACAGGTCGCCGACGATCTTCAGCAACAGCGGATCTTGCGCCGGGGTATCGGCAGCGGCAAAGAAAAAGCCCTTGCGCGAGCGCTTGTGCAGCATCGCCGACGCATCACGCACAATGGCGCGCAGGATGCCGGTGTTCACCGCCGTCAGAAAGAGCTGCGGCAAGGTGCTCTTGTAAGGCCGGCTGTAGCCGGTACCGGCGCTGTCTACGATGATTTCCTCAGGCTCCACCCGCACGTTCTCGAACAAGGTGGTGCCGCTGCCGGTCATGCGCTGGCCCATGGCGTCCCAGTCATCGACCAGGTTCACGCCTTCGCGGCGGGTGGGGATAATCGCAGTCACATCGCGCTCCTGCGCATCGCGCGCCCGCACGATGACGAAATCCGCATACAGGCTGCCGGTGCTGTAGAACTTGGCGCCCGTCATGCGGAAATGCGCGCCGTCGGGCACCAGGCGCGTGAAGGTCTTCTCGCCGCTTCTGGCCTGCGCCAGCTCGGTATTGGCCAGGCCAAAGATGGCCCCCTGGGCCACCTGATCGCGCCAGAAATGCGCCTGCGCGCTGACTGGGTTGCGCGCAAAGCGCTCCACAAAGACAAAGTGGTTGCGCAGGATATGCGCGACGTTGGAGTCGGCAGCGCCCAGCGCAATCACCTGCTCCATCAGCCCCGCAATGCTGGCCCCTGTGCCGCCCTCGGCCACCGGCAGGCGGTAGGCACCAAAGCGCTGCTCCTTCAAGGCCTGGATCTGCGCAAACGGCAGAATGCGCTTTTCCTCGCGCTCGGCCGAGCCAGCGGCGATCTCGTCAAACAGCGCTTGCCAGTCGGCGCTGGCGGTTCCGCTGGTGGCGGTCTGCGCAGCAGGGGTCAGGGTCTGGGGATGGTCGATTTTCATAAACGGTTCTGCAAAAAGCGCGGGCCGGGCCCGGCGGGTGTGTAGGGAGAGGGGCTCAGGCCGCAGCCAGGCCCAGGTTGCCGCGCAAGGTGCTGGCGCTGTAGCCCTCGCGGTAAACGCCGGCTTTGCGCAGCAGCGGCACCACCTGGTCGACAAAGTCTTCCAGGCCCGAGGGCAGCACGTCGTGCATCAGGTTGAAGCCATCGATGGCACCACTGCGGAACCAGCTCAGCATGTAGTCGGCCACCTGCTCGGGCGTGCCGACGATGGTGTTGTGGTTGCTGCCGCCGCCGTTTTGCGCACGAATGAGCTCGCGCACCGTCCAGCCATGGCTGCCCGCCTTGTCCACCACGTTCTTGGCAAAGGTGGTCATGCCGTTGTCCGGCAGTTGCAGGTCTGCGCGCAGCGGCCGGTCCAGGTCGGCATGGCCAAAGCGGGTTTGCAGCAGGTCCGACAGGTAGTTGAGCCCCTGCTCAATCGGCACCAGATCGGCCAGCGCCTGGGCGCGCTGCTGCGCGGCCTGCTCGGTGGCACCCAGCACGGTGACCAGGCCGGGGAAGACCTTGATGGTGCTGCTGGCACGCCCCAGCGCCTTGAGCCGGGCATCGAGCGCCTGGCGGTAGCTTTGCGCCTGCGCCAGCGATGGCGCCAAGGTAAACACCGCATCGGCATGCAGGGCGGCCAGGTCCAGGCCCGCATCCGAGCCTCCGGCCTGCACCACCAGTGGCCGGCCTTGCGGGCTGGGCGGCACATTGATGGGGCCCTCGACCGCAAAGAACTCGCCCTGGTGCGCAATCGGGCGGATCTGCGCCGGGTCAAAGTACTGGCCGGTGGCGCGGTCGGCCACAATGCCGCCCGGCCCCCAGCTGGCCCACAGGTCCTTGAGCACCTGGCTGAACTCCGCCGCGCGCCGGTAGCGGTCGGCATGCGCCAGCGGCGCGCTGCGGCCAAAGTTGCGCGCGGCCTCGACATCGGCCGAGGTGACGATGTTTACCCCCGAGCGCCCGCCACTGACCAGATCCAGCGACGCAAAGCGCCGCGCGATGTTGAAGGGCTCGTTGTACGACGAAGACACCGTTGCCAGCAGGCCGATATGCCGGGTCTGCGCGGCAATCAAGGTCAGCAAAATGCTGGGCTCGATCGCCGGAAATGGGCGGTGCAGGCTGTTGCCGGGAAAGGCCGCGCGGTCCGAGAAGAACACCGCATCAAAGCCGCCCCGCTCTGCGGTCTGCGCCAGGCGGACAAAGTAGTCGGGCGTTACCGGCCACAGCGGGTCGTTCTGCGGCCACAGCCAGGCAGCGGCATGGGCGCCTGCGCCATAGATATTGAGGTTGAGGTGGAGTTGGGTAGGCTGGCTCATCGTGTGGGGCACACAGGGGATATCAAAAATAGGTTCAGCGCAAGCACGGAGCGGCGTCAGGCCACGCGGGCCAGCGCGGGGCTGTCTGGCTCAGCCTCGGCCGGCCGGGTCTTGAAGCGGCTGCGCGCCGGGTCGATGTCGAGCATTGCGTCGAGCAGACTGCGGGTATAGGCATGGCGCGGCGCGCCAAAGATCTGGTCACGCGGGCCGGCTTCCACCACCCGGCCCTTTTCCAGCACGACGATGTCGTCCGAGATCGCATAGACGCTCTCCAGCCCATGGGCGATAAACACCATACTCAGCTGCAAGTCCTTTTTGAGGCGCTGCAGCAGCGCCAGGATTTCGGCCTGCACCGACACATCAAGCGCAGAGACGGGCTCGTCGCAGATCAGCAGCTGGGGCTGCACGCTGAGCGCCCGCGCAATGCAGACGCGCTGGCGCTGGCCGCCCGAGAGCTCATGGGCAAAGCGATCGAGGGCCGAGGCCGGCAGGCCCACCATGGCCAGCAATTGCGCCGCTTGCGCGCGCAGCTGCGCTGCCGTCCAGCCCGGCTGCTCGGCCAGCGGCTCGGTGATCAGCTGGCCAATGCGCATGCGCGGGTTCAGCGATGCATAGGGGTCCTGGAACACCATCTGGATGCTGGCAGCGGCGCGCACCGCCGGGTCGCCCAGATCGGCGCCATCAAAGCGCAGGCTGCCGCCATCGGCCTGCGCCAGGCCGGCGATGATGCGCGCCAAAGATGATTTTCCACTGCCCGACTCACCCACCAGGCCCAGGGTGCGGCCCCGTTGCAGCGAGAAAGACACCCCATCCAAGGCGAGGTGCTTGAAGGGTTTGAAATGCCAGGCACGGGGCTGCTGGTAGTACTTGCTCACGGCATCCAGCTGCAGAATCGGCGGCGCATCTTGCGCAGCTTGCGGTTGCTGCAGCGCGGCCTCTGCCAAGGGCTGGCGCACCACGGCCGGAATGCGCGGCGCCAGCGCCAGCAACTGCTGGGTGTAGGCCGCCTGCGGCCTGGCAAACAGCTGCTGCACCGGGGCGGATTCGACGATCTCGCCGTGGCGCATCACATGCACCTGGTCGGCCACCTGGGCGACGACCGACAGGTCATGGGTGATCAGCAGCACGCCCACATTCGACTGCTCGGCCGTACGCACCATCAGCTCCAGCACCTGGGCCTGCACCGTGTTGTCCAGCGCCGTGGTCGGCTCATCGGCAATCAGCAAGGCCGGCTCACCGGCCATCGCAATGGCCAGCATCACGCGCTGGCGCATGCCGCCCGAGAGCTGAAACGGGTAGTCCTGCAGCAGCTGCGCAGGCCGGGGCAGGCCCATGCGGGCCAGCAGGTCAATGGCCTCGGCCCGGCGCTGGGCACGCGTGAGCTGCCGCTTGTAGTACAGCACCTCTTCAATCTGGTCGCCAATGGTCAGCACCGGGTTGAGCGACGACAGCGGCTCCTGGAACACCATACCCGCATCGGCTCCGCGCAGGCTGCGCCAGTCGGCGCGTCCAAGATTGCGCAGATCGTGGCCATTGAGCATGGCCTCGTCCGCACTGAAGCGGGCATTGCCCGGCAGCAGGCCCAGCACGCTCAGGGCCGTCAAGGTCTTGCCCGATCCGCTCTCGCCCACCAAGGCCAGCACCTGCCGGCGTTTGACCTCTATATCCACCCCGTGCACCAGGCGCAGCGGCTCGCCGCCACCATGGGGTTGCAGTGTGACGCCGGCATTGCGGTAGCGCAGCACGGTGTCTGCCAAGCCCGTCTGCAGCGCGGCAGGGCGAAGGATGGCGCCAGCGTAGCTGGCGGCGTGGGCAGGCGTTGGGGCAGCAGTCATGGCAGGCGTGGGTCCAGGTAGTCTCTGAGCCAATCGCCCAGCAAGATGATGCTAAAAACCGTGGCCGTCAGCGCCACGCCCGGGAAAGTGCTGATCCACCAGCTGGTGGCCAGCTGCTGGCGCCCATCGGCCAGCATCTGGCCCCAGGAGATATCGGGCGGCTGGATGCCAAAGCCCAGAAAGCTCAACGACGACTCCGTCAGGATGACGGTGCCAATGTTCAAGGTGGCCACCACCACGAGGGCCGGCAGGATGTTGGGCAGGATGTGGCGCAGCAGCAGGCGCGAGGTGCGCACGCGGCTCACGCGCGCGGCAGCGACAAACTCCAGCTCCTTGACGCGCAGCACCTCGGCGCGCGCAATGCGGGTGTAGATCACCCAGTTGGTGAGCGCTATCACCACGATCAGCGGCGCCAGGCCGGCGCCAGCCACCAGGGCCACCACCAGCATGAACAGCATGGCTGGAATCGCCAGGATGGCATCGACCACGCGCATCAACACCTGGTCCAGCCAGCCGCCGCGCAGCCCGGCCAGCACGCCAATCGCCACACCAATGGCCCCCGACAGCGCCACGGCCGCCAGGCCCACGATGACCGAGCTGCGCGCGCCGTAGATGATGCGCGCCAGCATGTCGCGGCCCTGGCCATCGGTGCCCAGCGGGTAGGCCCACTGGCCCTTGTCCAGCCAGACGGGGGGCAGGTAGCGCAGCGACAGATTGCGCTTGACCGGGTCGGCCAGCGGCAGCAGATCGGCGCCCAGGGTGGTCAGCAGGATCAGCAGCAGCAAGATGGCGCCCAAGCGGCCACTGCGGCTGCGCCACAGCGCGCGCAAAAAGCGCTGCAGGCCCGAAGGCTGCGCTGCGGCCGCAGGCGCGCCGGCCTGCAGGGCCGCGCCGGTATTCACCACCACGCCGCTCATAGCTTCATCCTTGGGTCAATCAGGCGGTAGACCACATCGGTGGCAAAGTTCACCAGCAAGGTCATCGCGGTGATCACCAGCACACTGATCTGGATCACCGCCATGTCCTTGGTGTTGATCGCCTGCACGATCAGTTGGCCCAGGCCCGGCCAGGCAAAAATGGTCTCGGTCACCAGCGCGCCACCCAGCAGCGCCACCACGTGCAGCGAGGTCATCGTCACCGTCGGGATCGCGGCATTGCGCAGCGCATGCTTGCCAATCACCAGCCAGTCGGGAATGCCCTTGGCATAGGCGGTGCGCATATAGTCCTGGCTCAAGGTTTCGAGCATGCTGGCGCGCACCAGCTTGGCCAGGTCACCGGCAAAAGCGGTGCCCAGGGTCAGCGCGGGCATTACCAGGTGCGCCCAGGTACCGCTGCCCGATACCGGCAGCCAGCGCAGGCTGACGCCAAACGCCAGGATCAGCATGATGGCCACCCAGAAATTGGGCATGGCCTTGCCCAGCACGGCTACGCCGGAGACCGCATGGTCCACCCAGCTGCCGCGCCGCAAGGCTGCCGCCACGCCAGCGGGCACCGCGATCAGCACGGCCACCAGCATCGATGCGGCAGCCAGCAGCAAGGTGGCGGGCAGGCGCTCGAGCACAATGGGCAGCGCCGAGCTGCCATAGCGGTACGAGGTGCCAAAATCGCCGTGCAGCAGGTTGCGCATGTAGTTGAGGTACTGCAGGTGCACCGGCTGGTCCAGCCCCCAGGCGGCCACCATGGCCAGGCGGTCGGCCTCCGAGGCCTGGTCCGGGATCATCATCACCGTCGGGTCGCCGGCCAGAAACACCAGTGCAAACACGATCAGGGTGACCGTGAACAGCACCGGCACCGCCTGGAGCAGCAGCCGCCACAAGGCCGAGAGCATCATGCGCGCCGCACTTGTTCGGCCGGGATCATCTCGTCAAAGCGGCCGGCAAACTGCACCCGCTTGTTGACGCTGTAGATCGCCTTGGGATAGAGCACACCGATGCGGGCGCGGTCCTGGGTGATGATCTCCTGCGCGCGCCAGATGATGGCCTGGCGCTCCTTCTCGCCGGTGGTGGCGGGCAGCTCGGTTGCCAGGCGCTCGAACTCGGCGTTCTTCCAGTGCGGGTTGAAGCGCTTGAGCGAGCCCATGTTCAGGATGAAGGAGGCATCGGTGTAGGAGCCCATGCCCCAGAAATAGATCTCGCCGTGCGAATCACTGCCTACGCGGGCGTTGTAGATGCTCCATTCCTGCACTTCAAGCTGGGCATTGAGGCCGACATCCTGCAGGTAGCCGACGATGGCCTCGGAGACCTCGCGGTCCTTGATATAGCGGCCGCTGGGTGAGCCAAAACGGATCTTGGCCCCCTTGGCGCCTGCCGCCTGGATCAGCTGGCGGGCCTTGTCCGGGTTGAAGGAGTTGGCTGCCGTCAGGCGGGTATTGGCGTTCGGGATCTCGGGCGGGAACAAGCCTCGCGTGGCGGTGGCATAGCCATCGGCCACCACCTCAGCCAGCTCCTGGCGGTTGATGGCCAGGTCAATCGCCTCGCGCACCCGCGCGTCGTGGGTGATCACACCCGGCTCGGTGCGCAGGTGCAAACCAAAGTTGCGCGCAATATTGAAGGCGACGATGCCGGTGTCGGCATTGGACTTGAGGCGGCCGATGTCCTCGGGCGGAATGTTCACCGCCAGGTCCACGCCGCCGGACAAGGCCTCGGCCACGCGCGTGGCGGTTTCAGGAATCGCGCGGATCACCACCCGCTCCCAGTGCGGCGCCCCACCCCACCACTGGGGGTTGCGCGCGAGCACCAGGCGGTCGGCCTTTTTCCACTCGACAAACTTGTAGGGGCCCGTGCCGATGGGTTTGGCAAAGAAGGCCTCTTCGCTGCCCGCCGCCTTGAACGCATGCTGGGGCAGGATCGAGCCGCCATTGCCGACAAAGTTGTGCAGAAACAGCGGATCGGGCTTGCTGGTAACCAGGCGCACCCGGTGCGGGCCCAGCACCTCGACCTTTTCCACCGAGCGAAACTTCTCCACCGCGCTCAGCAGCTTGGGGTTGCCTTTCATGCGCTCGACGGTGAACTTCACATCTTCGGCAGTAAAGGGCTTGCCGTCGTGCCACTGCACATCAGGGCGCAGCTCAAACACCCAGGTGCGCGGGTCTTCCTGCTTCCAGGACTGGGCCAGGCCCGGCGTGAAGGCCATCTTGCCGTTCGGGAATTCCTTGTTGACCAGGTACTCATAGAGATTGACCAGCGCCGACTGGGTGCTGTTGTTCTCGTGGTTGGCCGGGTCCAGGGACAAGATGTCGTTGCTCTGCGCAATCGTCAGCGTGGTCGATCCCGCCGCAAAGGCGGCCCGCGGCAGCGCAAAGGGCAGCGCGGCCAGGCTGGCCGTGGCGGCGGCGTTTTTCAGAAAGATACGGCGGCTGGTGGACATGGGGATTCAATTCAAAGAGAAAAAGGGGACAGGTGGGCCTCAGGCCGCTCAGCGGGCCTTGGCGGATACCAACAACAGACAGCGCGGATCAGCCCAAACAGAACAGCGCCCGCTCTTGCGCATCGATCTGGGCGAGCAGGCCGGTTTCCCATGCCAGGTAGGCACGCGCTGCCGCCTTGTTGCCGCTGTGGCGGTCATGCACAAAAAACAGGTAGTCAATGCGCTCGGCATCGCTGGGCGCATCGGCACTGGCGACCACGGTCAGCCCTGCGCGCTGCCACTGCTCGGGCCCGTCGCTCAGCAGATGCCATACGCCGCCCACATCGCGCGCAGCGGCTGCTGCCAGCGCAGGCTCGGGCGTGATGAACACAGTTGCCCGGGTCCCATCGCCGCGCTGCAGCAACGGCCGGATGGACCAGCGCGCACCGGCGATATGGCCAGCGCGGTAGCTGGCGCTGTCGCGCAGATCGACCAGATCATAGACAGTGGGGTCCGCAGCCAGCGCCGCACTGCTGATGCGCGGCAACGCCGCTTCAGGCAAGGGCGCCGTGGGGATCGCCGGCAAGGCATCGGGCCTGGCCAGATAGGCCTTATGCCCCAGGCGCCGCAGCCAGACCGCCGTCATCGGCGCGCGCAGGCCATCGGTATCCACCAGCACAATGCGCGCATGGCGCGTGCCCAGGTACTGGTCGGTGGCCTGCACCAGCTGGCCGCCGGGCGCATGGGCGGCACCGGCAATGGGGCTGGCGGCAACTTCTTCGGGCGAGCGCACATCCAGCAGGTAGGTGGTGCGCTCGGGGTCGGCCAGCCAGGCGGCCAAGGTGGCGGCATCCAGGTGTGCCGCGCCCTGCTGCTCGCTCAGCTGGGCCAGCCGGGTGGCCACCTCGGGCGCCGGTGCACGGCGGTGTTCGGGGTAGCTGCGGCTTTGGCCATGCTCGAGCGGCAGGTCGTTCAAATACCAGCCCTGGGTGCCGTTCTCCAGCGCATAGATGGGATTGGGCAGGCCCAGGTCGCGCAGGGTCTGCGCGCCCACAATGGAGCGGGTGCGGCCGGCGCAGTTGACGACCACCGTCGTCTGCGCATCCGGGATCAGATCGGCATGGCGCAGCGCCAGCTCGCCATTGGGGCAGCTGATCGCGCCGGGAATGCTCATCTTGTTGAACTCGGCCAGCGGCCGGCCATCGAGCACCACCAGCTTGCCGCCAGACGCTTGCAGCTGCTGCAATTGCTGCGCGCTGATATGGGGAGTGCCCAGCGCGGCCTCGGCCAGCTCGCCAAAGGTTTTGGATGGCAGGTTCACGCCCTTGAACAGCACCAGGCCCGCCGCCTCCCAGGCGGCCACCCCGCCCTCGCTGATGGACAGATCGCTGTAGCCCAGCGCTGCCAGCGCCCGAGCGGCCCGGCTGGCAACACCGTTGCCGCCATCGATCAAAACAATGCGCGTGGACAGCCTGGGCACCAGGCGGGCGATATCGGCCTCCAGGCGGCTGTAGGCCAGCGGGATGGCCAAAAATGGGTGACCCTCCCCAAACTCGCCGGCTTCGCGCACATCCAAAAACGCGAACTCTTGGCCATCCCCCAACAGGGCTTTGACGGACAGCGGACTCAGTGCTTGCATAAAAACCATCATCTCTCGGACACAGCCCCAGACACAAAGGGGCATGGGGGAGAGCTGCGATTGTGCGCAAGGGCCCACTCGGCGAAAACGAATTAAATCTACTTAGCATATTTGCTGAGCGAGTATGGTGCGGCCGGCTAGCCGCAGGCAGCAAAGCCCCAGCCTCAGCAGCGCACGGACCCATCCTCCCGCGCGCTACCCACCACCAGCAAGGCGGCAGCCGCCACACCGGCCGCGGGCCAGAGCATCGCCGGCAAGTCCCATGCATCCCTCCCCTGCCCAGGCTCCCAGCCGATGCACGGGCGCTGGCAGCGCTGATCTATGGCAGCCTGGCCGAGGCGGCGTTCTGGATTGCCGATGGGGCTGAAGGTGCGGATGGGGCCGATGGCGCTGCGCGCCTGGAGCAAGCCGCCGCAGGTCTGGATTTGCTGCTGCGGGGCTTGCTGGTGCAGCCGCAGCGTGGCTAGCTCTGGCGGCTGTGTGAGGTTGATGGTGACGACATGCCTCCCCGGCTTACTACGCCTAGGCAAGCACAGCGACTACAGATTCCGCAATGCCATGCCCTTAACCTGAAAGGGCAGCAAAAATCGCGCTGCATCCCCCCTTTAACCGGAGACAGAGATGAGCAACCAGCAGCAACCCAACCAAAGTCCCAATGGCCAACAACCTGCCCAAAAGCAGCAGGACCAGCAAAACCAGCAGCGCCCTGCCCAGCAGCAGCAACAAGGCCGGGACCAGAACCAGCAGCAGCAAGCGCAGTCCCAGCAGCAGTAAACGCAATGGTGGCAGGGCGTCTGGCCCGCCCGGCACGCGCCCGGCTCCCGCCTAAAGGCCGCCCAAGAAAAAACCCGCCATTGCGGGTTTTGTGTCGTATCGCTTAGGGGCGAAATTGCGTTTGGTAATGTTTCAGTGCCAATTCCACATCCTGCAGGCGATCATATTGCGGGGAGCCCATGAAGGGCTCCAGATCCCGTAAACCAATCACTTCCAGTTCCAGACGCTCGTATTGCGCTTGCGTCACCACAAGCAGGTCTTCCGCTTCTCGCATAAGACCTCCTTTCCACCTGGTACCCAAATCCGTAAGTTTGGCTGACGATCCAGGTTCCACCACGATAGCGCCATCCAGGCATTTTGCAAAGTTCTTTTACAAGAACCAACGTCTGGTACACACCCGGGCGTATTCAGTATTCGGGCGTTTTCCAGCTGTCTGCGGTGATGGGCCGCGTCAGCTGCTCGATCTTGGCATCGATCAGCGACAGGCGTGCGTGCTCAATGGTGCCTTCTGCCGGGTGGTCGGCCAGCAACTCGGCGCCCTGGGCTTTCAAGGCATCCAAATAGGCGTCTTTCTCCTTGTCATTTCCGGTCTGCGTAGACATTCCTAGCCTCCAATGCTTTGGTGGTTAAACTGTAACAAAACTACTCCAAAACGCCAGCCAGCGATCTCAAAATTACGAAATAAGCAGAAAACGTCCTACAGCCACACCGAGGTGGAGCTGAGGTCTGTTATTTGCTTTGCGTAAGACTAACCTAGCTTATATGCACTGGGTTTATATAGAGGCATTTCGCCCGACACCCGTCAGTCGGCGGATGCATTGCCCGAACCGCCCAGCAGCTTCATCGCCGCCGTGATCGACACAGCCGCCTTGGCATAGCCATCCCAGGGCGCATTGCCTTGGCGAAAGCGCGCTTCGATAGAACGGAGGCCCCAGTGCGCGCCGCTGCTGACCTGGTCCAGCTCTGCCCAGCTGATGGGCACCGACACCCCCATACCCGGCCGCGCCCGCAGCGACCAGGCACTGACGGTGGTGGCGCCCCAGCCATTGCGCAGGTAGTCGACAAAGATCTTGCCCTTGCGGTTCTGCGGGCCGCTCTTGGCCACAAAGCGCTGGGGCACGGTGGCAGCGAGGTGCTGCACGATGGCCTTGGAAAAGCCCTTGACGGTGTCCCAGTCGTGGCGGCGCTGGATCGGTACCACCAGATGCAGGCCCTTGCCGCCGCTGGTTTTGAGAAAGGGCTCCAAGCCAAGCTCCTGCAGCAGCACCCGCACCAGCTCGGCGGCCTCCTGCACCGCCGGCCAGGCCAGGCCCTCGCCCGGGTCCAGGTCAAAGGTCATGCGGTCGGGCCGCAATATCTTGTCGCGCCTGGCGTTCCAGGTGTGGAACTCGACCACATTGAACTGCGCCGCCTGGGCCAGGCCCTCTGCTGCGGCAATGGCCAGCAGCGGCGGGTGCTCCGGGTCCAGCGACGGGGGCAGTTGCACAATGCCGGCCATGGCACGGGCCTGCAGGTGCTTCTGAAAGAAATGCTCGCCGTCCACACCATCCGGCGCACGCAGCAGCGACGTGGGCCGGTCCTGCAGGTGCTCCATCATCAGCGGCGCCACCTGCTCGTAGTAGCGCACCACGTCCAGCTTGGTCACGCCCGTGCTGGCATCGATGATGCGGTCACCATGGCTGACTTCAATGCCGCCGGTAGCGCTGGGGGTTTTCTTGCGGGTAGGCATGGTGGCTGTTCTCTCCCGAGTGATCTGGTTGGCGGGCTTGTCCTCGCGCAAGCCATGGAAGACCGCATGCCGCACCCTGCCCTGGCCGGTCCAACCGGCAAAGGCGATTTCTGCGACCAGCTCGGGACGAACCCAGATGGCCGCATAGTCAATGCGCTCGGGATCGACAAAGGGGCATATCTTGGTCTGGATCTTTTGCAACTGCGCCGTCAGCGCGCGCAGGCTGGCCTCGTTAAAGCCCGTGCCGACATTGCCCGCATAGACCAGCTGGCCATCGCTGCCATGCACCCCCAGCAGCAAGGAGCCCAGACCGGTGCGCGTGCCCTTGGGACGCGTGTAGCCGCCAATGACAAACTCCTGGCGCTGGCCGCATTTGAGCTTGATCCAGTCCGCCGTGCGGCCCGCGTGGTAGGCAGCATCCTTGCGCTTGCCGACAATGCCCTCCATGCCCAGCGCGCAGGCCGAGGCCAGCAACCGCGCCGGATCGCCGGCAAAAGCCTCGCTGATTCGCACGCTGTTGCCCAAGCCCGGGCTGGCATCCAGCGCCGCCTGCAGCGCCTCGCGCCGTGCCTGCCAAGGCTGGTCACGCAGATCCTGGCCGTGCGCAAACGGCAAATCGAACACGTAATAGACGAGGTCGGTCGTGCCCTCCCCATCAAACGCGTTTTGCAGCCGCTGAAAATCGGGGAGCCCTTGGTCATTGAGCGCTACCACCTCGCCATCCAGCCAGGCGTCGTTGAGCTGCAGATGCTGCAGGGCCGCTGCCAGCGCCGGCATCCTGGCCGTCCAGTCCTTGCCATTGCGCGTCCACAACTGCAGCTTGAGGCCTTTTTTGCGGGCTGCCATGCGGTAACCGTCCAACTTCAGCTCCCAGGCCCAGTCCTCGGCGTTTTGCGGTGGCGCGTCCGCAAGCACGGCCAGCTGGGGCGCCATTGTGGCGGGCAAAGCAGCATTTTTTGCTATGGCCTTGCTGGATTTACTGCGCTTGGCAGCCGGCTTGGCGCGGGTCTCGGTGGCCACCGCACGCTGCTCACTGGCCACGCTGTCAGGCCTGGCGGTCACAATATCCAGCTCTTCTTCCTTGCGCGCAAAGTCATCGGCTTCCTTGATCAGCAGCCAGGGCGGTTGGCGCTCACCCTCCTTGCCCTTCATGCGCACCAGGGTCCAGCGCCCGCCCAGCTTCTGGCCCCGCAGCTCAAAATGGAGCTTGCCCTTGCGGTAGCCCTCGTGCGGGTCGGCGAGAGGCAGCCACAGGCCCTTGTCCCAGACGATCACCTTGCCCGCGCCATAGTGGCCAGCGGGTATCTGGCCCTCAAAGCGGTTGTACGAGATCGGGTGGTCTTCCACCTGCACGGCCATGCGCTTGTGGCTGGGGTCCAGGCTCGGCCCTTTGGGTACTGCCCAGCTTTTCATCACGCCATCGAGCTCAAGCCGTAGGTCGTAGTGCAAGTGGCTGGCCCAGTGCTTCTGAATGACAAACTGCAGCTGGCCCGCGACCGATTCCCCGCCGTCGGCCGGCTCAGGGGTCTTGGCAAAGTTGCGCTTGGCTTGGTATTTGTCCAAGGAGCTGGGCATGCAGGGCCTCCGTGCGCCAGGCCACTAAGCCGCACGGCGCCGGGCAGGCGCGGCCTTGCGGGCGCTGGCGGATTTGGTGGCTGGCTTGGGCTTGGCCTGGGGTTTAGCCGCTGCGGCTGCCGCTTTGGCTGGGGCACTGGCCTTGGTCTTGGCCGGCGCAGCCTTGGACTTTCGCGCAGCGGGCTTGGTATCGGCCGCCTTGGCGCCACCGGCCAGGCTGCGTTTGAGCAAGGCAGTCAAATCCAGGATCTCGGCGCCGCCCGATACCGGCGACTCCTTGGGCGCCTGCACCACCTCTTCGACCTCGCCGGATTTGACCTTGGCATCGATCAGCTTGTGGATCTCTTCGGAGAAGGAGTTTCTGAAGTCATCGGCATTCCAGGCCTGGGCCTTGTCCTCGATCAAGGCGACTGCCATGTCCATCTCGGCGCTGCTGATGCCGGCGGCCTTGGCCGATTGGGGAGGCAGGTTGAGCTGCTCGAACGAACGGATATCGCCGCCCCAGCGCAGCAGGTTCAGCACCAGGGCGCGGCCGCAGGGCACCAGCACCGCCAGATGCTGCTTGGTCTGGATGACGACCTTGGCCACGCCCACCTTGTTGGTCTTGCGCAGCGCCTCACGCAACAGCGCATAGACTTTTTCGCCGCGCTTGAGGGGCGCCGTGTAGTAGGGCCGCTCCAGGTAGATCAGCGGAATGTCATCGGCATCGACAAAGGCCTCGATCTCGATGGTCTGCGTGGTTTTGGGAAAGGCCGCGCTGATCTCCTCCTGGCTCAGGATCACATAGCGCCCCTCTTCGTACTCCACACCTTTGACGATATCGCTGCTGGCAATCTCCTTGCCGGTGCGCTTGTTGATGCGCTTGTAGCCGACCGGCTCCATCGAGCGTTTGTCCAGCCAATCAAAGTCAATGCCCGAATCGCGCGTGGCCGTGTACAGCCCAATGGGGACATGCACCAGCCCAAAGCTGATCGCACCTTTCCAGATGGTGCGTGTCGATGTCGGGGCATTGCCTTGCTGCTCTTTCATGCCGGCCTCCTAGGTATGCGGCCAGTGTGCACGCGTCACGGCCGGACCGCTGAGAGCAAATGGCAACGCACGCAGGGAACTTCCGACCATCTGCATGCCAGCGCGGTCTGACAAAAAGACCCCTTCACTCCAATACCGCACCAGCCTTATCTGCCAACTCGCTTGGATGACTCCATGCGCGGGCGCACAAATCCTACAGACCTGGGGCGCAGCAGCAGCGAACCTAGTAGGCATACGACCGAGGAGCACGACATGAGCAGCACCAAGCCAGACACCCAGCCGGAAACCGCTACCGACAGCCGCACCGACACCCGGCCCGCAACCCAACCCAACTACCCCGAAGACGAAAGCATGGACCCGGTGGGCGAGCCCTATCCCGAGCAGGAGCCGCTGGCACCCGAGCCCGGCGAGGACCCTCCCCACCCGCCGTTCTCGCCCAGCACGGAGCCCGATATTCCACAGGATCCCGAATCCGAGCGCGTCATCAGCCCCGAGCCGCTGGATCCCTGATGGCTAGCCTCTCGCCGTTGCCGCCGCCGCTGCCTGGCGATGCGGCGCTTTTCCTCGACTTTGATGGCAGCCTGGTGCCCATGGCGCCAACGCCTGACAGCATCGCTGTGCCTACCGGGCTGGTGCCCTTGCTGCGCGATCTGAAGGGCCGGCTGGGTGGTGCGGTGGCCATCATCTCCGGACGGGAGATTGCGGTCCTTGACGCCTACCTGCAGCCCTTGCAACTGGCCTGCGCCGGCGCCCATGGCGCGCAGCGCCGCAATGCCAGAGGCCAGCAGTGCAACGATGCGCCGGGTGATATCTCCGCCGTGATCGACGCCTGCGAGCAATTGGCTAAGGCGCACCCTGCCCTGTATGTCGAGCCCAAGCAAAGCGGCGTGGCCCTGCATTACCGCCGCGATCCATCGCTGGAGAACCTGTGCCTGCGCAGCCTGCAAGCGATGCTGGCCCACAGGCCGCAGTGGACGCTGCTGCGCGGCAAGCAGGTGCTGGAGATGCTGCCGGTGGGCGCAAGCAAGGGCCGCGCCATGGATGCCTTTATGCAGGAGCCGCCTTTCGCCGGCCGCACGCCGTTTTTCGTCGGAGACGACATCAGCGATGAAAGCGGCTTTGCCGCAGTGCTGGCCGAGCGCGGCGTCGCCATCAAGGTGGGCGCGGGTGTAAGCTGCGCCAGCCACCGCCTCGATGACGTGGAGGCCGTCTACCACTGGCTTCAAGCCGCCTGCACGCAGCACCGCATGCTGAGCGCGCTGGGCCGGCCGGCGGAGGTGCAGCCATGAGCCGCCTGGTCGTTGTCTCCAACCGCGTCGCCGACCCGCAGGATGCCGCGCCCGGTGGCCTGGCCATTGCGCTGGAGGAGGCGTTGCAGCGCCAAGGCGGCCTGTGGTTTGGCTGGGGCGGCACGGTCAGCGAGCAATCCCCGCCCCCACTCTGCATCCGTCCATGGAAGGCAGTGACCGTCGCGACGACCGCGCTGGAGCGCTGCGACCATGACAGCTACTACAGCGGCTTTTGCAACAGCACGCTCTGGCCCGTGTTCCACAACCGCCTGGACCTGGCCGCATTCGACCCGCGCTTCTACGAAGGCTACCGGCGCGTCAACCGCCAGTTTGCGCAGCAGCTGCTGCCGCTGCTGCAGCCCGATGACGTGATCTGGGTGCATGACTACCACCTGATGGCGTTGGCCTCTGAATTGCGCGCGCTGGGCTGCCAGCAGCGCATCGGGTTTTTTCTGCATATCCCCTTTCCGCCGCTGGTGGCCCTCGGGGCCGTGCCCCAGCACAAGGCCTTGATGCAAGCCTTGATGGACTTTGACCTGGTGGGCCTGCAAAGCCGGCAGGACCTGCAGCATTTTGAGAGCTATGTGCTGGCCCAAAGCGATGGCCGCATCAGCCACCGCCACCACTACCGTGCCCATGGCCAGCAAACGCGCTGCGAGGTGTTTCCAGTGGGCATCGATGCCCACGCCTTTGCAGCGCTGACCACCACACCCCCGGCGCAGCAGGTGCAAGCCACACTGGCGCAGGAATACCGCCAGCGCCGCTTGGTGGTGGGCATTGACCGGCTCGACTACTCCAAGGGCCTGCCCGAGCGCATCCACGCCTTCCGCGATCTGCTCGAGCGCCACCCGGCCCACCGGCGCAGCGCCAGCCTGGTGCAGATTGGCTCGCCCACCCGCGAGCACCTGCAGGCCTATGCCGATATCCGCAGTGAGTTTGAGTCGCTCTGCGGCGCCATCAATGGTGATTTTGGCGAGCTCGACTGGATGCCCGTGCGCTATATGCACCAGGTGCTCACGCGTGCCCAGCTGGCGGGCCTGTGCCGCTCGGCCGCCGTGGGCCTGGTCACGCCCTTGCGCGATGGCATGAACCTGGTTGCCAAGGAATTTATCGCCGCCCAGGACCCGGCCGACCCCGGGGTGCTGGTGCTGTCGCGCTTTGCCGGCGCGGCCGAGCAGCTGCAGGAAGCGCTGCTGGTCAACCCCTATGACGCGCACAGCACCGCCAACAGCATCGACCAGGCGCTGCAGATGCCGCTGGCCGAACGCATCGAGCGGCACCAGCAGCTGCTGGCCCGCATCGAGGCCGAGGATGTGCACTGGTGGTGCCAGCGCTTTTTGCATGCGCTCCACCAGTGCCAGCCTGCGCTTGCGCGCAAGCCGCGTATTTCCGTTGCAGCCAGGAGCGCCGTGCTCGATGCAGAACCCGACATGCCGATGACCCGCCCCACGCGGGATGGCAGCTTTCCCTATCTGCGGGTATTGCCAGGCGGAGGCCCCGCGCAGCCCAGCACCACGGCCGCACTGCGCAGGGGCGGTGAATGATGCATGCCTCTACCGCACTTGAAGACTTTCTGGCCGGCTCCGAGCCGCAGGAGCCCGGACAGACGCTGCGCGACCTGGTCGCACAGGGCCTGGACCAGCTGCCCCTGCCCGGCCAGGGCCAGACCCTGGCGCGCTGGCGGGCGCTGGCGGCGGTGGCCGCCAGCAACCTGAGCCTGGTCAAGCTGTTTGAGGGCCACACCGATGCCCTGGCCATTCTGGCCGAACTGGGCGCCCAGGCGCCCGCAGCGGCGCGGACCTGGGCCGTCTGGGGTTCAGAGCCGCCGGGCAACCGGGTGCAGGCCACGCCCATCAGCGCCAGCGCTCACCGGGCCCCCGGCAGCGAGGTGCTGCTGAACGGCACCAAGGCCTGGTGCTCGGGCGCGCACAGTGTGGACCATGCGCTGGTAACCGCCTGGCTGTCCGATACCGAGCGCTGCCTGGTGGCCGTCAACCTGCTGCAGCCTGCGGTTCAGGTCAGCAGCGAGGGCTGGCAGGCCGTGGGCATGGCCGACAGCGGCAGCGTCGATGTACAGCTGAACAACGCCCGCGCCAGCTTGGTGGGCAGCCCGGGCGCCTACCTGAGCCGCCCGGGCTTTCAGCATGGGGGCGCCGGCATTGCCGCGTGCTGGTATGGCGCCAGCGCCCGCATTGCGGGCCAGCTGCTGCGCGCCTGCCGCAAGCATGCCGAGCCCCATGCCTTGGCCCATCTGGGCGCGGTGGATGTGGCGCTCTCGGCCACCGCTGCGCTGCTGCGCGCCACCGCCGCCCATATCGATGCGCAGCCCGAGCAGCCCTGGACCCGGGAGGTGAACCGCACCCGCCTGGCCGCCGAGGCCGCTGCCCAGCAAGTGCTGCAGCATGTGCCGCGCGCGCTGGGCCCGGGCCCTTTTTGCAAAGACCGGTCGCTCGCCTTGCTGCTGGCCGACCTGCCGATTTTTATCCGCCAAAGCCATGCCGAGCGTGATCTCGCCGCGCTCGGCCAAGCGATCGCACAACAGGAGAACAACGCACCATGGAACCTCTGATGCCCCGCCACATCGAAGGAGAAGGCACGCCCGAACTGCAATGGCAGCCCTGGCTGGCCCAGGCAGCATTGGGCACCACGCCGGCCGAGGAGCTGCTGCAAGGCTGCGCGCGGGTGGTGATTGTCTCGCCCCATCCTGATGACGAAATCCTGGCCACGGCCGCCATCATGCAGCACTGCGAGGCCAACGCGCTGCCCTGCACGGTGATCGCGGTCACCTCGGGCGAAGCCAGCCACCCGGGCTCGCGCCTGTGGACGCCGGACCAACTGGCCCAGGCCCGCGAGCGTGAAAGCGCCCAGGCGCTGGCCCTGCTCTGCCCGGGCAGCCAGATCATCCACCTGCGCATCCCCGACGGGCAGGTGCAGGACCACCAACCCCAGCTCGAGTCACGCTTGCAGCAATTGCTGCGCCCGACCGATGCGGTCTTCTGCCCCTGGCGCTACGACGGCCACCCCGACCACGAGGCCACCGGCGAGGCCTGCGCCGCCGCCACCGCCGATGTCGGCAGCCGCTTGTTTGAGGTGCCGATCTGGATCTGGCATTGGGCGAGCCCTGGCGACCAGCGCGTGCCTTGGCAGCAGGCCGTGCGCATGCCGCTGAGCGCCGAGCAGCTGGACCGCAAATGCCTGGCGCTGTCCTGCTTTCGCAGCCAGTTGCTGCCCGACCCATCCACCGGAAGGCCCGCCATCCTGCCGCGCTGGGCCACGGCGCGCCTCTTGCGTAACTTCGAGGTGATACTGCGATGAACCAACGCCAACACTTTGAACAGCTCTACCGAAGCTCCTCCGACCCCTGGGCCGTCAAAACCGCCTGGTACGAGCGGCGCAAGCGCGAGCTGCTGCTGGCATCGCTGCCGCGCCAGCACTACCGCCACGGCTTTGAGCCGGGCTGCGGCAATGGCGAAACGACGATGGCGCTGCTGGAGCGCTGCGACCAGCTCGTGGCCGCGGACTTTGCCGAATCGGCCGTGCTGCTGTGCAATGCCCGCATCCAGCGCGAGGACCGGCGCCAGCTGCACCTGCAAAAGCTGCAGCTGCCGCAGGAGTGGCCGCATGTGCCGCCCGGCGGCTTTGATCTGCTGGTGGTCTCCGAGCTCGCCTACTACCTGGATGATGCCGATCTGGCGCTGTTCAGCGAGCGCTGCCTGACCTCGCTGGCAGCGGGCGGGCACTGGCTGATGTGCCACTGGCGCCACCAGGCGCCCGACCTGCTGCAAAACGCCGACACCATCCATGCGCAAATCGGGGCCAGCGCCGCACTCAAGACCGTGGTCGAGCACCGAGAGACCGATTTCCTGCTGGAAGTCTGGGAAAGGCTCTGAACCCATGATCGGCATCTGCATCCCCGCCCACAACGAAGAAGATTTGATGGGCGTCTGCCTGGAGAGCGTCGCCACGGCCAGCCTCCACCCCGACCTGGGCGCCGAAGAAGTCAAGGTGGTTGTCGTGCTCGACAGCTGCAGCGATGGCAGCGCTGCCATCGCCCGGCAATGGCCTTTTGTCACCCTGCAGGTCCATGCCCGCAATGTCGGCCGGGCGCGGGCTGCCGGGGCCCGCCATCTGCTGCAGCACCAAGCGCGCTGGCTGGCCTTTACCGATGCCGATACCCGTGTGGCCCCCGATTGGCTGGCAGTGCAGCTGTCGCTGGGTGCCGATGTGGTCTGCGGCACCGTCGGGGTGGACAGCTGGGCGGCCCATGGCGCCGATGCGCAAGCTGCGCGCCTGCGCTTTGAATCGGGCTACCAGGACCGCGACGGCCACCGCCATGTGCATGGCGCCAACCTGGGCCTGTCGGCCCATTGCTACCAGCAGGCGGGCGGCTTTGATGCGATGGAGTGCGGCGAAGACCAGGTGCTGGTGGACCGCCTGGCCGCGCTGGGCGCGCAGATCGCCTGGAGCGCCCTGCCACGGGTGCTCACCAGTGGCCGGCCTTTTTCCCGCGTGGAACATGGCTTTGCCGGCGCCATCCGGCTAGCAACCCAACCGGGGCTGCGCTAAGGCCCGCCCACCGCCCGGCTCGATGCCTGTGGCAGCAAGCCACGGGCAAAAGCACTACAGCCAGTCAGCTGAAACCTGTTGACATTCCTCGGACAACGCCTACACCGCGCACCAACCCTCGCCGCGATCATGGAGGCATCGAAGAAAGGAGTTCGTCATGCAACACCAGCCATCTTTTCCGATGCTGACCATGCCAACCCGACCCTTAGTCGCGCAGCGTGGTGAAAAGCAAAACCGCTATGTTCCAGCGGTGTCCACTGATATCAGCAAGACCTTCGAGAAGTACCGCCGCCTGGCCGCACTTCAAAACGCCAAGCAGTTGGCGACTTAGAGCCGCCAACACGGCCCAGCAAACCTTAGGTTTGCGATTGAGACTAGGCGTCGCCGACTAGGCGCCAACCCGCAGGCAGTACAGGGGTACGACAAGGATTGGTAACGACGTATCAAGGGTTGTGTTAGAGGCTCGTGCCCAGTTTCTTGCCGAGTTCATGCTTTCCCCCTCCATCCGGTTCAAGCTTGCATGAGCGGCTCACATCGAGCATCGGCCTTCTTCTACCGGCCTAAGGTGCCCCTTGGGCATGGCCACCAACGCAACAGCCCGCAAAAAGGCGGGCTGTGGGAAGCTGGGAGCCTTCCAACTCAGGCCGCCGCAGTCTTGGCCGGGCCCCCTGCCAGGGTCTCGAGCCAGCACAAAATGGCGCCACCGCAGACCATCGCAGCCCCTTGCCAAAACGCCAGCGACAGCGGCGCTCGCAGCAGTACGGTGGACAGCGCAGCCGACAGCACGGGGATAAAGCAAGATGCGCCGGCCAGTGCATTTTGATGCGGCGCAGCTGTCCTTTATCAACATCGCGCAGGCGGCATCGCGCATCCGCAAGGACTATGGCAACAATGCCCGGCGCAGCTTGACCGTGTGCTGCTCGCCGGCCTTCTCGGCCTTGTGGATGGCGCAGCGCTTGCCGAGTTTTTTCAGCGACAACCCCGATATCGACCTGGACCTGGTGACCAGCCAGAACTTTCTGTCCCTGGAGCCGGGCATCCACCCCGATATCTTCATCACCAAGATGTCGCGGCTGCGCGATGGCTATGCCAGCGTGCCGCTGTTCCATGACCGCATCTACCCCGTCTGCACCCCCGCCTACTTGCAGGCGCACCCGGAGATCCAGACCCTCGAGGGCCTGCGCCACAGCGTGCTGCTGAACCTGAGCCCCTATGGGCGCTCCCAGGTGGCCGAGCATGTGGACTGGAGCGTGTGGCTGGCCATCCACCGCCTGGACCTGGACGAGCGCCAGAAAAATGGCGCGCATTTCTTCAACGCCAATGACTACAACCTGCTCATTCAGATGGTGCTGAACGGCCAGGGCGTGGCGCTGGGTTTCAACCAGCTGGTCTCGCACCTGATCGCGCAGAACCTGCTGATGCGGCCCGTGCCCGAGGAGCTAGTGCTCGAAGAATCACGCCACTACTTTGCCTACCGCGAAGACAAGGCCAGTGACAGCGCGCTCGCCCGCTTCAGAAGCTGGTTTTTTGCGCAGTGCGGGCTGCTGCAGGAATAAGCTGAAAGGCCATCACAGCGCAGCCTGCCGCATCCTGCTGTGCATAAAAAAAGGCCAGGCTTCCCCAGCCTGGCCTTCCCTTCTCCTCCTGCATTCTTAGTCAATGGGCACGATGCGCACACTCGACTGGCTCGCTGCATCGGCAGCCACCACGCCCACAAACAGGCGGCGGTTCTGCTCGTCATAGGCCACGCCCCGGATCTTGGGCCAGCCGCTGGCCAGCACGCTGGTCTCGCCCTTGGGGCTGACGCGGAACAGCTTGCCGCCCGAGCCGCCAAAGAACAGGCTGCCGTCAGTGGCGGCGGTCATCAGGTCAATGCCATCCGAGCTGGTGAAGCTGGCGATCAGCTTGCCGTCAGCCACAGTGGCTGGCGCCGCACGCAGCTTGGCCAGCGAGAAGGACAGTACCTGGCCGCTCGTCTGGTCGCTCACATACACCGCGTCGCCCACCACGGCCAGGCCCACGGGCTTGCCAAAGCCGGTGATCAGCTCGGTCTCGGTGGCAGCGCTACCACTGATCTTGAGCTCGCTCACGGCACCTGTGCCGCCCTTGATGAACCAGCCATCCAGCAGCGATCCATCGGGCGTGGGGGTGATGCCGATGCGGCGGCGCAGGCTGTCGGTGCCGCTCAGGTTGTAGGCCGTGCCGCTCTTGGGCACCGCAGCCACGGCGCCATCCGTGCCAAAGCCAAAGCGCGTCACATAGACGGTGCCATCGCTGCCACGCGTGACCTGGCCCAAGGTCGAGCCGCTGGCGGGCGCAGCGGGCAAGGCCGCGTACTGCGCAAACTCGCTGCCGCCCTCCCATACCCGGATGGTGTTGGCCTTCTCATCGCTCACAAACAGACGGCTTTCGTTCTTGTCCCAATACAGGCCATTCAAATCCGCCGATACCGACAAGGTGGTCGGCCCCCGGTCCGCATCGCTGCCACCGCCTCCGCAGGCCGACAAGGCGACTGCCGCGCCAGTCAGGCCCACCAGCAGCATGCGGCGTATGCCTGCATCCACAAAAGGGCGGCGCAAAAAGGGGCTGATCCATGGCATGGGCTTGTCCTCGTTCTTCATATAAAGCGCTATTATATTTTTGAATAGCGCTTAGGTGGAACAACGACTGGTGCGACAGCTGAGCCCGGGATTCTCAGCGCAGCAACGGCAGGCCGTTTCATGGATACGCACCGCAAGCGGTGGGGCATTGGGCAGCTGCTCAGCCCCTTGGCCCACGCCATTGGCGCTGCCCAGCGGCCGAACGTAAGACATTGTGCGGCCCGGTTTAAGGCCATTAAAAGGAGTACTGTGGGCCGAGGCCATCCATCTTGGTGTGCCGCAATCGCCATAGACCGGAGGTCTACATGTTCAAATTCTCAGCCTATCCCCCTGCTTCGTTTTGGGATAAGTCCAAACTGATGCTCCAGAGCGCAGGTGTGCCAGCGCCGCAGGAGCAAGACAAGAAGCCGCCTGCTGACCCAGAGCGCCCAGGCCAGGATCAACAGATCGTGGCTGGCCATGGTTTCAAATTTGTATAAACGTGGGAAGCTGCCGTCCCCAGAACTGACCGCCGTTGTGCGGTTTTTTTCTACCTGGTGTGCGCTTGCGCCATCTTTGGCAGCACTGGCGCTGTTGTGGCCACTGCCGGCAAGGGCTGGCAACTACGCCACCTGTATCCTCGACCATGCAGCACGGGTGCGCAGCGACGCGGCGGCCAAGGCCGTGTCGCAAGGCTGCTTGGCCAGCTATCCCGGTGGCATCGAGGCGGTTCGGCAAGGCGCCAGCATCGCGAGCGATGACTTCAGCTCTGGCGCCCAGTGCTCGGCAAGAAAGGCAGAAGACACGCGCAGCTCCATGGCGGCCTACCAGATCAAACGGGCCTGCCAACGGCTGTATGACCATCCCGAGGTCCCCGCACCGGCGCCGATTGCGGTGCCTTAAGAACTTCTGTTCCAAGGGTTTTTCAGCGCGCCGTTGCTGCCTCCTCTGCCCTTGACGGACTCCATGGCCATCCCGGCGTGCGGCCGTGCGCTCGCAGCTAGCCATGCTGGCCGTTGCAGCGGATGCTTGCTGCTATGGAGCACTTTGCACACAGAAGTCCGCTTTGTGCTATCCTGAAATATCCGATCAGGGCATGCTTGCCCCTTGATCCGTCAAAGTGCAAGGCGCGCAAGGCTTTATGCACACATCCTAGGCAAGCCCTCCAAGCCACAATAAATTCCTAGGGTCGGCTTTTCCCTCTTTCGCATTTATTTCTGGCGCTTCATGCTCCACCGTTTCAGCGCGTGGAGCGCGCACCCATGTTTCAATTTTTTAAAGATACCCACAAGATTTCCCGTTATTTCATCTCGCCAGGCGTGTGCGAGCAAGCAGACGGGAAATTCCAAGCAGCAGTCTCATTGAAGTCCGGCCAGGGCTCGGTTGCGCAAGACACCGTGTACACCTTCTCCAAGCTGTTCGAGACAGCGCAGGAGGCGGTCGATCACGCCAAGCATGAGGGCATGCAGCTTGCCCTCATGAAATAAGGCCACAGGCCATCACCAAGGACATCCGTTGAGCAAAGAAGACCTTATCGAAATGCAGGGGAAGATCGAAGAAATTCTCCCAGATGCGAGATATCGCGTGAACCTGGACAATGGCCACTCGCTGATTGCATATACCGGTGGCAAGATGAGAAAGCACCGTATCAAGATCATTGCCGGGGACAACGTGACGATCGAAATGTCCCCCTACGATCTGTCGAAGGGTCGCATTACGTTCCGGCATCTTGCGCCTCGCTCGGGAGCCGCCACCGGCGCCAAGCAGTTTCGCAAGCGCTAGACATTCCAGCGTTCACAACGGCGCAAGGCTGTGCCGATCCATAACCGCCCATGGGCGGTTTTTTTATGGGCCGCTGCAGGCAGCGCTTGCCGCACCATGGGTTATCAGCCGCCGCACCGTCCGCATTTGCAGCGGCTGCAGTCCGAGGCTTACGCCAGCAGAGCAGCCAGCGCCACGGCTGGCTGCAAACCAACAAAAACTGGGTTGACCGGGCTCAGATGCGAGCCAGAGGATGCTGCGGCTTCACGTTAGGCTTCAAACCAATCGACATCGAGCGAAATGGCATAGCTGCGCTTCTTGCCGTCCACGCCCGTGCCACCACCGCCAATATAGGCATCGCATGACGTGATCTGGGCATGCAGGCCTGCGTCCTGCAGCATGACTTTGAAAGGCATCAGGTCTCTGACAGACAGCTGACCTATGCGCAATCCATCCACCACCACCGACACGGGCTTGTCCGTATTCTCCTTGCCTTCTTCCGGAACGAGGAACGCGATGCAGTCCCGGTTGGCGTTTTCACCAAAGCTGTTTCCTGCGACGCGGAAAATGTTCGCCGTATAGGTGCCGTCGTCAGCCACCTTGACCGTCTCTCCGCGCGCCCAATGCTTTTTTGAGCTCAGGTCTTTCAATGCGATCGTCGCCTTCAAGGGGCCACGAAGAAACCCAGGTGCTCGCGGCGGCCCTCTGGACAGCAGCCAGTACGCAAAATAGGACAGCCAGCACAGGAAGAAAAACAACAGTATTTGTCCATAGCTCATCTCGTTCCTTTAATCGACGCTGTCTGTCAGGCTACCGCATCGCAAGGGGGAGGGAGCGAGAGCAAGAAGATGTCCTTCAAGTAGGCGCTTCCCGCGTTTACCCAATAAGCGGCCAGGCCGCAAAAAATGGCGGCCTGTATTTGGCATGTGCGCAACGACGGCGCTTCAAGCGCCAGCGCCTGGCCAGGCCGCGAGGCGCTTTGCAAGAGGGAGAGAGGGGACAGGCGACCCGTTGTCAGCGAAGCAGCGCATGCCCATGGCAGCGAGGCCAGGGCGGAGACTGCCGATCACGGGCCTGGGACGCAGCGCTGGCCAAGGCCCGGCCTATGTCAGTCGTCCACCCCGATCATCACCGACGAGGCCTTGATCACACCGTAGGCCTTGGCGCCCTCTTTCAGCTTCAGCGCATCGGCCGAATTGGTGGTGATGCTGGAGGCAATCTGCACGCCCGGTGCGATTTCCAGAACAACTTCGGTAGAGACGGGGCCGCGGGTGATGGAGATAACGGTGCCGCTCAAGACATTGCGTGCGCTGATTTTCATGGGGATTCCTTTGGGAGCGGTGGGTACCGCGACATAAACAGACGCTCTATTCTGGCCGCATTTGCCGCGCGGCCCAAGCAGCAGACCCCCACCACCGCCGTGATGGCAGCAGCGGGCCATGGCGCAATCACGCCACAGATCCCCGGCCAGGTCTAGGCACATCTAGAAACAGTCATAAAATGCGAATAATTCTCAAATGCATCGGATTGCTGCCTGCTCTGTACCGCCTCCCATGTCTGCCATTCCCGACGTCCAGCTTCTCTACACCGGCCACCACCAATGGCTGCAGCAGCGCTTGCAGCACCGGCTCGGCAATGCCGCCGATGCGCAGGACATGGCGGCCGACACCTTTGTCTGCGTGCTCACCAGTGCCACGCCGCCCGAGGCCATCCGTGAGCCCCGGGCGTTCTTGACGACCATTGCCAAGCGGCTTTTGATCAACCACTGGCGCCGCCGTGATCTGGAGCGCAGCTACCTCGAAGCGCTGGGCGCCCAGCCCGAGCCGCTGATGCCCTCGCCCGAAGAGCTGGCGGTGCTGCAGGAAACGCTGGCCCATGTGGCCCATGCGCTCGACGGCCTGCCGCTGCCGGCCCAGCAGGCCTTTTTGCTCAGCCAGCTCGATGGTCTGGGTTACGAGGCAATTGCACAGCGCCTGGGCATCTCGCACAGCACCGTGCGCCGCCATATGGCAGAGGGCTTTCGCCGCATTGCGCTGGCCCTGGCCAGGCAGGATGCCGGTATTACCGCGCCAGTGCGCAACGCAGCACCGGCGATGGCGGGCAGCCTGAGCGCCGGATGACGGCAAGCCCCGAATCCACGTTGGACCCGGTCAGCGAAGCTGCCGTGGAATGGCTCGTGCAGTTCCACTCGGGCGAGATGACCGAGGCCGACCAGGCCCGCCACCGCGCCTGGCTCGCCGCCCACCCCCAGCACCAGCTGGTCTGGCAGCGGCTGAGTGGCAGCCTGCATGCGCAGTTTGGCGCGGCCCGCGCCGTGGCCGCGCCCAAGGCCGCCGCCGCGATGGGCGATGTGATGGGCCAGGCGCTCGCGCATGCCCAGCGCCGTGGCAGCAGCCGGCGGCGTCTGCTCAGCGGTGCGCTGGCCATCGGCGGTGTCTCTGCAGGCGCCCTGCTGCTGGCCGACCGCCAGATGCCCTGGCGCCAGATGACCGCCGACCTGCGCACCGGCACCGGCGAGCGCCATGCCTTCACCCTGCCCGATGGCAGCGAGCTGCTATTGGATGCCCGCTCGGCGGTGGACCTGGACTTTTCTGAGAGCCGCCGCCGGGTCGCGCTGCGCCAGGGCGCGCTGCTGGTGCAGGCGCAGCCTGCCAGCAACGGCCTGGCGCCGTTTGAGGTGCTGAGCCGGCATGGCCGCATCCAGGCGCTGGGCACCCGGTTTACCGTACGGCTGCAAGAGTCCTACACCCGCGTCGGCATGCTCGAGCACGCCACGCGCCTAACGACCGCAGCCGGTGCCAGCCAGGTGCTGGACGAAGGCCATAGCGCGCGCTTTGACACCTTGTCCATCGACGCCGACGACATCAACCCCCAAGCCGAGGCCGCCTGGCAGCGCGGCATGCTGGAGGTGCACAACCGGCCGCTGGGCGAGGTGGTGCAGGCGCTGCGCGCCTACCGCCGGGGTTTTGTCCGCATCAGCGCCCAGGCTGCCGCGCTGCGGGTCTATGGCAACTATGCGCTCGACGACAGCGACCGCGCCTTGGATGCGCTGGCGGCAACCTTGCCGATCACGGTGCGCGTCTACCAGCGTGGCTGGCTGGTCGTGATCGAAGCGGCCTGAGGCGCGCAGACCTGCCCGGACAGGTCTGTCGAGGACGGGGCTGCAGCGCATAGGCCCCGCCCCTCAAAAATAAATGAACACTTTTTTGCGCTCGCTCTACATACCTTGGAAGCCTCGATTCATCTATCTGCATTTCCAAGGACCCTATGCCACTCCGCCGCTCGCCCACCCTGCCCACTGCACCTATGGGCGCCATCGCACTGGCCGCCGCACTGGCCGCCGCCATGTCCTGCGCCCTGCCTGCCCAGGCCCAAACCCGCAACCCGGCCGCAGTCCAAAGCTATGACCTGCCCGCCCAGCCGCTGGGCAGCACGCTGGCCCGCATCGCCTCGCAAAGCGGTCAGCAGATCAGCATGGATGCCAGCCTGGTGCAAGGCCGCACCGCGCCGGCCCTGCGCGGCAGCTATGCCCCGGAGGACGCTGCACGCGCTGCGCTGGCCGGCAGCGGGCTGGAGCTGGTCAAGATCGACGGCAGCACCTGGTCGTTGCGCACCGCGCCCCATACGGGAGCCGGAGCCGGCGCCACGACCGTCAGCAGCGATGCCGCCGCCGCTGGCCTGACGCTCAACGAGATCCGCGTGACCGCGCCGGCGATCCGCAGCGCCACCACCGAGCAGACCGGCGCCTACACGCCGCGTGCCGTCACCATCGGCAAAGGGGAGCAGGCGCTCAAGGACATTCCCCAGTCGATCAGCGTGGTCACCCGCCAGCTGATGGATGAGCAAAACGCGACCTCGGTCTACGACGCGTTGGGCAGCACCACCGGCATCACCTTGCTGCAAAGCCCGCAAGGCGGCAAGTACATCTACTCGCGCGGCTTCAGCATGGCCACCATCCAGTATGACGGGGTCAATGTGCAGCGCCTCTATGGCCGCGCCAGCAACTACCAGGGCGGCACCGCCATCTATGACCGTGCCGAAGTGCTGCGCGGCTCGGCCGGCCTGCTGCAAGGCGGGGGCGATCCGAGCGGCGCCGTCAACCTGGCGCGCAAGCGCCCGCTCAAGGAAGGCGGCGTCACCGTCACCGCCAAGGCCGGCTCCTGGGACCGCTATGGCGCGCAAATCGATGGCAGCGGCGCGCTGAACGCCGACGGCAGCCTGCGCGGCCGCGCCGTCATCGATGTGGACGACCAGCACTCCTTCATCGACTATGCCAAGCAACGCAATGGCACCTTGTACGGCACCCTGGAGTACGACATCTCGCCCCAGACCCAGGTCAGCGTGGGCGCCAGCTACGAGTCCTTCAAGGGCCGGCCCTTTATCTCGGGCCTGCCGCACTACAGCGATGGCCGCGACATCGCGCTGCCCCGCTCCACCTACCTGGGCGCCATCTGGAACCGCCAGAACAACAACACCCGAACGCTGTATGCAGACCTGAACCACCAGTTCAACAGCCAATGGCGCGCCAAGGTCTCGGCCCTGCATGTCAAGGAAGAGCTGGACATGAAGTACGCCTCCTCCCAGCGCGCCGTGGCCGCTGCCACCGGTCTCGGCGCCACTGTCACCAACCTGACCCAGGCCGACCAGAGCGCATCGGGCCTGGACGCCAGCCTGGTTGGCGATTTCAGCGCCTTTGGCCGCGAGCACCAACTGGTGCTGGGCACCAGCTACAGCCGGGGCAAGGCCACCAGCGACTACAGCTCGATCACACCGGCAGTGCCGATCAATGTGTTCGACCCCAACCCTTTCCGGGAAGAACCCAGCAACGAAGCGATTCGCTACGCCAACACCGAGCGCTTTTTGGGTACCACGCGCCAGGTTGGCGCCTATGGCGCGCTGCGCCTGCAGCTGAGCGATCCACTCAAGCTGGTGATGGGCGGACGCCTGGGCAACTACAGGTCCGAATACGAACTGATCACGACGACGACCGGCAATGTCGTCACCTCGAACTCGCACCAGGCCAACACCCGTTTCATGCCCTTTGCCGGGCTGATCTACGCCCTCAACCCGCAGTGGTCGGCCTACGCCAGCTATGCCGATATCTTCAACCCCCAGGCATCGCTGAATGCAGCGGGCCAGAACCTGAAACCCATCCAGGGCGCGACCTATGAGCTGGGTCTGAAGGGCGAGATCCTGGGCGGCCGCGCCAACACTTCGTTTGCGCTGTACCGCGTCGACCAGAAGAACCGCGCCACCGAAGACATCGCCTCCGGCCCCGACTGCCGCGATGGCTACTACTGCTACACCGACGACGGGCGCGTGCGCAGCCAGGGCTTTGATGCCGAGATCAGCGGCGAGCTGAGCCGGGGCTGGAACCTGTTCGCCGGCTATACCTTCAACCGCAACGTCTACAAGCGCGACATCAACAACGAAGGGCTGGACTTCAACAGCTACACGCCCAAGCACCTGCTGCGCCTGTGGACCACCTACCGCCTGCCCGGCGACTGGAACGCGCTCACCATCGGCGGCGGCGTCAACACCCAAAGCGCCTCCTACCGCAAGATCGGCGCGATCAGCCTCAATGCCCCGGGCCGCGCCGTCTGGAGCAGCTATGTGCGCTACCAGATCGACCCGCATTGGCAGCTGAGCCTGAACTTCAACAACATGTTCAACAAGCGCTACTACTCGTCCATCGGCAACCTGGTCAACAGCAGCCACTATGGCGATCCGCGCAACGCGATGCTGACCTTGCGCGGCTCGTTCTAAACCGCGTCTGCGCAGATGGCAGGCGAGTTTCGCCAACGCATGGCCTGGCTGCACACCTGGTGCGGCCTGGTCAGCGGCTGGCTGCTGTGCGCGATCTTTCTGACCGGCACTTTGAGCGTGTTCCGCGCGCCCATCACGCGCTGGATGCAGGCCCAGCCGCCGCTGGAGGCCGCAGCAGCGCAGGCCCCGCTGGCGCTGGATAAAGCCGCGCGCCACCTGACCAGCGAGGCAGCAGGCGCGCGCTTTTGGCGTATCGAGCTGCCCCAGCAAGCGGGCGATGCGCTGCTGCTGGCCTGGCAACCGGCGGGCCTGCGCGGCGGCCTGAAAACCGCTGCGATGGACCCGGCCACGGGCACCCTGCTGCCCCAGCCCTGGGGCCGCAAGACGGAGGGCGGGCGCCATTTCATGAGCTTTCACTACAGCCTGCATGCGGGCACCATCGGCTTTTGGCTGGTGGGCTTTTTGGCCATGTGCATGCTCGTTGCACTGGTCTCGGGCGTCGTCGTGCACCGGCGCATCTTTGCCGACTTTTTTACGCTGCGGCTGGGCAAGGGCCAGCGCTCCTGGCTGGATGCGCACAACGCGACCGGCGTGCTGGCGCTGCCTTTTCTGTTCATGATTGCCTACACGGGTCTCGCCTACTTCTACACCAGCTATATGCCCTGGCCACTGCGCGCCCTGTATGGCGACAGCCCCCAGGCCCAGGCGCGTTACCAGGGCGAGCTCTCGCCCGAGGCCGCGCCGCCACGCCGCAGTCTGCAGGGCCAGCCTGCGGCGATGCAGGACCTGGCGCAGCTGCTGGACCAGGCGCAGCTGCTGACCGGCCGCAGCCCGCGCATGCTGTTTATCGAGCGGCCCGGCGATGCCTCGGTGACCGTGCGCGTCTTTCACCAGCCGCCCAGCGACACGCAGACCATCCTCCACCAGGCCGCTCAGGTGAGTTTTGATGGGATGAGCGGCGCCGTGCTGCAGCTGCGCAACCCCGACCCACACGCCCCCACCCACAGCGACCAGATCCACCCGGTACTTGAAGCGCTGCATGTGGCCAGCTTTGGCGGCTGGACGCTGCGCTGGATGTACTTTGTCTTCGGGCTGATGGGCACGGCAATGATGGCCACCGGCACCGTGCTCTTCATGGTCAAGCGGCGCAAAAAAAGCGCGCAGGAGTTTGGTGGCGCTACCGCTGGCTTTTACCGGCTTGTCGAGTGCCTGAACGTGGCCGCCCTGGCCGGTATGGCACTGGCCTGCATGGGCTACTTCTGGCTCAACCGCCTGCTGCCCGCCGCCCTACCGGGGCGCGAGCTGTGGGAGATACGCGGCTTTTTGCTGCTCTGGGCCGCCAGCGGGCTGCATGCCGCCTGCCGGCCCCCGGCGCGGGCCTGGGTAGAGCAGTTGGTGGTGGCAGCGGCCCTGTGCATGCTGCTGCCGCTGCTGAACCTGGCCACCACCGGCCTTTGTGCCTGGCATTACGCCCAGAGGGGCGACTGGCAAAGCGCCAGCGTGGAGCTGGTTGCCATCGCGTTTGGCCTGGTGCTGATGGGCATGGCCTGGACAGTAAAGCGGCGCTGGCACAGCCCAGGCCCGCGGGCAACGCTGGCTCCGCTGCCAAAGCCGGCCAAGCCGGCAAAGTGGCAGGCCGCCCAGCCAGGCAACCGCCTGCAAGTGAGCAGCCGTGTGCTGGCCGCCTGCCTGGGCGGCTATGGCCTGGCCAGCCTGGCCGCAGCAGCTCTAGCGCGCATGCTGCCCAGGTTCAGCGGGCTATCCAGCGCCGAAGCGGTGCTGAGCGCCAGCCTGCTGAGCTTTGTGCTCTATACCGCCCTTGCCATCTGGGTGTTCAGCACCCGCAGCGCCAGCCAGGCCTGGCTGGGCCTGTTCATGCTGGCCATGGCCTGCGCCGCCTTGGTTCTTGCTTAGGCGGCGGTGGAAAATCCTCGCCTGGTGGGACGGACCCGAGCCGCCCGCGCCGCACCAGAGCCAGCGGCTGGCCCGGCACTGCGGCGCTCATGCCAAGGTCTTGCGCCAAGGTCTTGATCACAAAGCAGCTACGGTATTTCCAACTGGTTTGTTCATTTTCCATAGCCACTGAATCCATCCTCAGGAATTGCCGAAGCATCGGCCATAAATTCCGAATTGTGCTTCTGCCACCCATCCGGTTCAATGGGGCCATCTGGAGGTCCCCCATGCATGATTCAATGTTCTTTTATGGCTTGCTGACAGCCACCTTTCTTTTTGCCGGCATGGTGAAGGGGGTGACAGGGATGGGGCTGCCGACGGTGGCGATGGGGCTGCTGGGCACGGTGATGCCGCCGGCCATGGCGGCAACGCTGTTGGTGGTGCCATCCTTTGTCACCAATGTTTGGCAACTGTTCTCTGGCGGCGCGGTTGCAGCGCTGGTGCTGCGCCTGTGGCCCATGCTGGCGGCCATGGTGATCGGGACGGTGGGCGGGTCCGCGCTCCTGGTGCGCGTTGACCCCCGCTGGTCCGGCTTCGCCCTGGGATCGGCCTTGATCGTCTATGCGGTCTATGCCTTGTTGGCGCCCGCGCTCTCCATCCCGCGTGCGCTGGAGGCATGGCTTTCACCGCTGGTGGGGCTGGTTACCGGCATGGTCACGGGTGCCACCGGCGTCTTTGTCATGCCAGCCGTTCCCTACCTTGGCGCTCTTGGCTTGCACAAGGACGAGCTGGTGCAGGCGCTGGGGCTGTCCTTCAGCATCTCGACCCTGGCCCTTGCCGCAGGTTTGCTGGCCAACGACGCATTTCGCCTGAACCAGCTGGGCCTGTCGTCACTCAGCGTCATCCCTGCGTTGCTGGGCATGTGGCTGGGCACTCGGGTCCGGGCGCGTATCAGTCCCCAGCGCTTTCGGCAGTGCTTTCTGCTGTTGCTGCTTGTCTTGGGGCTCGAACTTGCCTCTCGGCCGTTCTTTTAAGAACCTGCTCAAAAGGCCGCGCTATCTAAGAACCTGTTCAAAGCCCCATGGGCAGTCAGCCAGATGCGGGGCGGGTTGTGACTCAGTGCCAACCACCGAATGCGCGCCGCCCCAGGCCTAGATGCCCGCACACCTTCGGCAGGCTCATGCAGACCGTTGACGGCGCCACTGCCCGCACCCGCCGCCGCACAGCGGCCCATCGCTTGCATCGCAAAAATTCGTCGCTATAATCCGCGACCTATGGTCATCATCTCGTACGCCTTCGCTGTGCTGTACCGCCTCGCTTCCTAAGCGCGGCACGATTTCCTATTCCCATTTGAAACGATGCCGCCGCACGGGCGGCATTTGTTTTTTCAACGGGCCTTCCTGCGGCATTTTTCCCAGAAAGGACCCCGTCTTGTCTTCTCCCTGCGCTTTTTTCACCGCCCTGGCGTTGCTGCCTGACAGCGCCGGCCTGCGCCTGCACGCGCCGCATTTGCCTACGCACAGGGCCTTGCGATGACGCACGCCGCCATCGCCCTTGCCCTGTGGACCGCATCGCTGCTGATTGCCGCATGGCAAGGGCGCGCCGGCCGTATCGACCGCCGCGATTACCGGGCGCTGCTCACCGTCGCGGGTCTCGCTGGCCTCACCTCCGCCGCGCTGGCGCTGATCGCGCTCGTCCCCGCGAGCGCCGCGCCCTGATGCCCGCCGCTGCACCCCTCCTCACCCATCCCATGTCCATGCTGCTACAGCAAGTCCTTCCATGACAACCGATACCCACCTACCTGCCAGCGGCCTGCGCTTTGCCGCCTCTCTCGCGCTGATTGCCGTACTCGGCCCCTCGGCCACCGACATGTACCTGGCCTCGATGCCCGAGATCGCCAGCGAACTGGCCGTGCCCTATGCCCAGGTGCAGCTGACCCTGACGGTGTTCCTGCTGGCCATGGGCCTGGGCCAGCTTGTTTTTGGCCCCATCGTCGATGCCTTTGGCCGCCGCCGACCGCTGCTGGCGGGGCTGTTGGCCTTTGCGCTGGCCTCGCTCTGGGCCAGCCAGGCGTCCTCCATCGGCATCTTGCTCACCAGCCGTTTTGTGCAAGGGCTGGCCGGCGCGCTCACCCTGGTGGTGGTGATGAGCTCGGTGCGCGATGTGACCAAGGGCGCGCGTGCCGCCCAGCTCTTTGCCTTGCTGATGACCATCGAGGGCCTGGCCCCGGTGCTGGCGCCTGCCGTGGGCGGCTATGTCGATGTGCACCATGGTTGGCGCGGCGTCATGGTGGTGCTCGGCGCGATGGGCCTGTTGGTCCTCTTGAACACCGCGATGGCCCTACCCGAAACCCTGCCGCGCGCGGCCCGGCTGCCGCTGCGGCTGCGCTCCGTCGCCAGCACCTACCTGCGCATTGCCAGCGACCGGCAGTTTCTGCTGCCCGCGCTCGCGCTGTCCAGCGCCTTCTTTGTGCTGTTCATCTACATCGCAGGCGCCTCCCTGGTCTACCAGCAGCGCTTTGGCCTGAGCCCCGACCGCTTTGGCCTGGTCTTTGGCGCCACCGGCGTGGCGGTGCTGATGGGCGCAGTCACCAGCGGCAAGCTGGTGCAGCGCGCAGGCGTTGCCAGGCTGGCTGTCGTCGGCGCGCTGCTGATGGTGGCTGGCTCCGCCCTGGCCCTGGCCGCCGCTGCCGCGCAGCTGGGCCTGCCCGGTATCGTGCTGGGGATGTTCCTTGCGATGTGGGGCCTGGGCATGGCCGAGGCCACCTTGATGTCGATGGCGATGGGCTCGCAGCACAGCGCGCTGGGCTCCACCGCTGCGCTGCTGGGCGCGTTCCAGCTCAGCATCTCCTCGGCCGCCACGCCGCTGGCCGGCAAGGTGGTGGTGCTGGGCACCGTTCCGTGGCTGGCCTTCATGCTGCTGGCCTCAGTGGTGCTGCTGCTGCTCACCCGGCTCAGTGCCAGGCAGGCGCCTGCCACGCTCCATGCGCTGGCGGGGCATTAGCGCGACAGGGGCAATAACAGCCGCATTTACCGTAAATGCGTGATGGCAGATCTCCCTCTTTGCGTCAAAATGTAGCGATGGCTATTGCGCAACTCCCCGTACTGCTGGTTGATGACGACCCCGACATGCTCGCCCGGCTGGGCGCCGTGCTGGGCTCGGTAGGCGTCGCAGCCGATCAGCTGTGCGAGGCCGGTTCGTTGGCCGAGTGCCAGCAATTGGTGACCGCGCCCGAAGGCGGCCTGCAGCCCATGGTGATGGCGCTGATCGACCTGGGCCTGCCCGATGGCAATGGCATTGACCTGATTGACTGGCTGCGCGCGCGCAACCCGGTGCTGCCGATTCTGGTGGTGTCGGCCTGGAGCACCGAGGAGATGATCCTGGGCGCGCTGCGCGCCGGCGCCAATGGCTATGTGCTCAAGGAGCGCGACGACCTGGAGATTGCGCTGTCGGTGCGCAATGTGCTCAAGGGCGGCGCGCCCATCGACCCCTTCATTGCCCGGCGCATTCTGGACCTGGTGGGGCGCCCGGCCGGGCGCCCTCCCACCCCGTCGCAGCCGCCCGACCCGGCGCTGCGCGAAGCGCTCACCGAGCGCGAGCGCGAGATCCTCGACCATGTCGCCGCCGGCATGAGCAACCGCGAAATCGCCGAATGCCTGCACCTATCCCGATGGACCATCGACACCCATATCCGGCATATCTACGACAAATTGGCCGTGAGCTCGCGCACGCAGGCCTTGCGGCGTGCACGCGAGCATGGCTTGCTGCGCTGATCTGTCTGGCAGCGCTATGCCAGGTACCGCCCGCGCAGGCCCAAGGCCAGCCCTGGCCCGGCACGGCCGAGGCCGCGCGCTCGGACTGGAATGCCCAGCAGCCACCCGACAACGGCTGGGTGCCGGTGAAGGTGCCCAACGACTGGAACCAGCAATGGCCGGGCTATAGCGGCGTCGTCTGGTACCGGCTGCGCTGGGACATCAGCGGCGAACCACAGACCCAGGGCCTCTACATCCACTACCTGATGCAGGCCGGGGTCATCTCGGTCAACGGCGTGGAGCTGCAGCGCGACCCGTATTTGACCGAGCCGATGACACGTGCCTGGAACACGCCGCGCTACCTGGTACTGCCCGCACCGCTGCTGCACAGCGGCAGCAACGAGCTGCTGATCCGCGTGAGCGGCTACTACGCCTACCAACCCGCGCTGGGGCCGGTGGAGATCGGCGCACCCGAGTTGCTGCGCGCGGCGCAGCAGGACAGCTACCTGGTGCGGCACAACCTCAACTGGCTGCACCTGGGCGTGGGCGCAACCCTGGGCTGCTTCTTCCTGGTGCTGTGGTTGATGCGCCGCCAAGAGGCCGCCTACGGCTGGTATGCCGCACGCCAGGCCGCCTGGGTCGGCTTTACCGTCAACTTTGTCAGCGTGACGCCCTGGCCGTTCCACCACATCAACACCTATGCGGCTGTGGTCTCGATCGCCTATGTGCTCTACCACGGCTGCAATGCCATGTTTGTGCTGCGCTTCATGGGCCGCCGCTGGCCCAGGCGCGAGGCCGCCATGTGGCTGGTTATTGCCGCGCTGGCGGCCATCACCTTCCTGGTGCCCGATGCGCAGCTCAGAGAGATGCGCAACGTCATGGCCTGGGCCTCATCGGCCCTGCTGTTCACCACCGCTGGCGTGTTTGTCGGCCTGGCCTGGCGCAACGGCAACCAGGCCCAGCGCCTGCTGTCGCTCACGGCGCTGGCCAGCGCGCTGGCGATGGCGCATGACCTGCTGGTCTTCACCCGCATCGTGGACGACAACTTCTACCTGGCCACCTACACCGAGCCACTCGCCACCGTCGGCATTGCGCTGACCTTGGCCTGGACCTTTGTGCAGAACACCCGGCGCGTGGAGAGCTTCAATGACGAGATGCAGCACCATGTGGCCGAGGCCCGCGCCGAGCTGACCGAATCGCTGGCCGGCCGCCATGAGCTGGAGCTGCTGCAGGCCCGCCTGGGCGAGCGCGTCAATATCGCCCACGACCTGCACGACGGCCTGGGCGGCATGCTGATCGGCAATATCACCACCTTGGAGCGCACACGCGGCGCGCTGCCACCCGACCAGGTGCTGGGCATGCTGCGCGGCATGCGCGATGACCTGCGGCTGATCATCGACCTGGCCTCTGCCCAGCACTATGGCGAGCTGTCGCTGGGCGAGCTGCTCGCCCCCATGCGCTACCGCATGAGCCAGCTGTTCGAGGTGCACGACATGGAGGTGCATTGGCAGCTGAACCATATCGACCAGCTGCACCTGCCCACCAGCGCCAGCCTGGATGTGCTGCGGATTCTGCAAGAGGCCCTGACCAATGCCTTTAAGCACAGCCACGCCCAACGCGTGGACGTGGTGCTGGCCCGCGAGGCCGGCCAGCTGCTGCTGCAGTTGCAGGACAACGGCGTGGGCCTGCCTGCGGCCAAAGCGGCCAACAGCTCCACGCACGGCACCGGCCTGCGCAGCATGCAGGCCCGGGCCCAGCGGCTGGGTGCGCAGTTGTCAGTGGGATCGCAAGGCGGGCTGACGACGGTGGTGCTGCGGGTGCCGCTGCCGGCTGTGGTGGAAGTGCGGGACATACCTGAGGTCTGACACCCCCGCGTAGTCAGCTATTTGAGGTACGACTGGATTAGACTAAGAAAATCATTCAACCAATTAGAAGAGTCGCTCGCTACTAATGTCCCGCGCATCAAAAACGTTCTTAATCTCTATCCAAGATGCGACCACGCTCCTTGCGCATTTCGACTCACTCCATAAGCAAAATGCGGAGTCAGCAGAGGTTCTCAAACGAGCAGGGCTCGTGATGGCACTTACCGCATGGGAGACCTATGTGGAAGATCGCGTCATAGAGGCAGTTGCCGCCAGATTAAAAGCGGTGAACGGTAGTCCTATCGGGGATTTCGTGAACAACAAGCTCACGGAGGAATTGAAGCGCTTTCACAACCCCAATTCAGAGAAGACCAAAAAGCTATTTCTTGATTACTTGCAGGTCGATGTGACCGCAGGGTGGGCATGGCTTCACTACGACACTGCGTCAGCAAAAAAGTCACTTGATCAACTCATCAGCCGCCGTGGAGATGTGGTTCATCGCTCGAAACCAGTAACTGTCGGGGCACCTGCACCTCACATGGTCAAGCGGGATGACTTGGAGAAAGCCATTCGCTTTTTAACTGGCCTTGTAACTGCCACGGAACATGCTCTTGAAGCAGAGTGACGGTGAAGGCTTCATAAAGGCAAACGGCTGACTTGGCCAAGCCAGCCGTTCGCCTAGGACCTGTCTCCCTGCCCTCCTACACCCCCTCCACCTCTGCTTATTCACCACATCTCGGCGCCCGGCCCCCGCAATGCAGGCTGGCCCGGCGCCCCACCACTCAATCGGCCTTGCGCGCCACCACACGGCGCCCGACCAGGCCCATCCCGCCCACCAGCGCAGCCAGCAAGGCCAGTGCCCAGCCCGACAACGCAGGGACCGCAATGGGGTTGGTGCCGCCGTTGCCCGGAGGCGCGGTGACGACCACCTGCGACGGGGTCAAGGTCACAGCGACGGCGTTGTTGCTATCGCCGCTGTAGGTCACGGTGATAGCGCGCTCGCCCTGCGCCAACGCGGAGGTGGTGCAGCTGGCGGTGGCGGTATCGCCCACGGTGACAAGGGCCACAGGGCCGCCGCAGAGCACGCTGGGGCCATCGCTGAAGGTGACGGTGCCGCCAGGGGCGCTGCCGATCACCGTGGCGGTCAAGGTCACCGCCTGGCCCTGCTGCACTTGCTGCGGGCTGGCCTCCAGGCTGACCTGCGCGGCGGCCTGGCCGACGGCAAAGCTGGCGCTGCTGGTTTGCAGCAGCGCCGGCTCGGCCAGGTTGGGGTTGAGCGCCAGGCTGGCGACGAGGCTCTGGCTGCCGGCTTGGGCAAACTCCAGGTCGTCAAACACGGCAGTGCCGGTGGCAGTGGCCAGGTCTACCGATACCGGCGTGGTGGCCAACACCAGCTTGGCCAGGCGGCCCGTGCCTGGGCCTTGGGCCAGTTGCACGCTGCCCAGCGAGGCGAGTGCGCCAAGGGCTGGGTAGCTGGTACTGCTAAAGGCCTGGCCGTTTTCTTGCAGTGTGACTTGCGGCGCTGGCAGCATGGGGGTGTTCAGCGCCACCGCTGATGGCTGCACGCTGAACTGCATCGCGTAATGGCTTTGCACGGCACCGGCATCCACGCAGGATGCGGGCACCAGGCCATCGGCCACATAGGGGCGCGCGGCGCCGCGCTGGTCCAGCGGTGGCACCGTCACCTCTGCCGCGCTGGCCACGCCCGCGCAAATGCTGCGCGAACCGGGCAGCGCCAGCAGGGTTGGGGTGTTGCCGCCGTAGTGGCCCAGCGGTGCCAGGCCAGGGTCGATGGTCGTAGGCGTGTCCCGGGTAAAGACATTGCCACCGCCATCAATGAGGGTCAGCCCTGTGCTGCGGATATCAGCCGCTGGCCCAGCGCCGCCGCTGTTGCCGGCCACGATGCTGTTCACCAGGTTCAGGCTGGGGGTGTTGCCACCGTCGGCTGCGCCACTGATACCACCGGCAATGCCGCTGCTATTGCCTGCCAGCGTACTGTTCAGCAGCACCAAACGGCTCTGGCCCTGGCTGAACAGGGTGCCACCTTGGCCGGCCGCGTTCGGGCTGGCATTGGCGCTGAAGGTGCTGTTCTCGATCTGCGCCACACTGCCCAGGTTGGCAAGCGCACTGCCACCCAAGTCGCCTTGGTTGGACACCCAGGTGCTGCCGCGCAAGGTGGCGGTGTTGCCCGCCGCCACCAGCAGGCCGCCGCCCAGTTGTGCAGCACTGTTGCTGTCGAAGGTGGAACCTTCAATCTCCAACACACCCGATCCATGCGAGTACACCGCCCCACCCGATCCCGCCTGGGCCAGCGAGTCATTGCCGCCGCTGTAGCCCCCGGCTGCGGCCACACTCTGCGCCAGCACCAGGTTTTGCAGCTGCACCAAGCCAGTGGAATGGTTGAGCACCGCACTGCCGCCGTTGGAGCGGCCTTGCGCCAAGCGCAGGCCCGCCAGGCGCACCGGCTGCGCGGCGGCCTCGATCTGCAGCACACGGCTGGCACCATTGCCGCTGACCGTCAGCACATCGGCGCCCGGGCCCTCGATGGTCATGCTTTTAGCCAGGCTGATCTGGCCATGGGCCAAGCTGATGGTCTGCGGCGCAGCGGGGTTGAACACGCTGGCATCAAACTGGATGACGGGCGCGCCGCCCAGCATATTGGCCTGCAGCACCGCATCGCGCAAGGTGCAGGTGTTGGCATTGCCCTGGGCGCAGGCTTGTGGGTTGCTGCCATCGCTGTCGCCAGCGTTGTTGACCACATAGCTGGCCGCAAAGAAGCGCAACACGCTGGCGGGCGTGATGGGGCTCATGCAATTGGCGTTGGGCACGGCCATATAGCAGCCTTGGGTAAACACCTGTACCGCTGCATCGCTGCCGCCCGCGCCAGCCGGCGCCACAAAGCTGAGCGACGTGGGCGTCACATTGAAAGGCTGGATATAGGTAAAGCCTGCAAACTGCACTTGGGCCGTGGCATCAAAGTGGCTGCCGTTCACCGTCACCACCGTGCCGCCTGCGGCATCGGCCACGGCGGGCGCCAGACTGGTGACGGTGGGCGGCAGCAACAGCACCTGCGTGCTGGCCGAGCCTTGTACCACGGGGTTGGACAGCGCATCTGCCACCGTGATCTGCTGGCTGCCCATGGCGGCCAAGGTGACGCTGAAACTGCCCACCCCGCCGGAGAGCGCGGCGCCTGCGGGCAACTGTGCCCCGGCATCACTGCTGCTGAAATGCACGGTGCCGCTGTAGCTGGGCATCGCATGGCCACCGGTATCAAGCGCGTTGACGCTGAAGTTAAACGCCTGGCCCGCAGCCACTTGCGCTGGCAGGCTGATACCAAATCCGCCCAGCTGCTGGGCCGCGACGGTAAAGGCCGCGCTGCTGACCGAGGCTGCGCCCAGGTACGCATTGAGGCTGACGCCCGCAACCGGCACGCCACCGGGCAATGTGAAGCTGACCGTGCAAGCAGCCTGGCCGCTGGCATTGCTCGGCGCGCAGCTGGCGCTGGAGGTCAGGCCAGCATGTGTGCTGGCAAGCAAGGCCGGGGTCACCCCCAGCAGAGGCTGTCCGCTGCTTTGCACATCCACCGTCACCGGCAACGCCGCACCCGGCGCCACCTGGCTGGGGAAAGGCGAAGGGCTGGCAAATGCCAGGGTATAGGCCTGGCCTTGCACGGCACCTGCATCAATCACCGCACCTTCGGTGGCCGGGCGCGGTGCGCCGATCTGGTCGCGAACCTGCTCGCCTGCTGCGTAGCGGCCCAGGCCCAGCGCCGGTGAGCCCGCCAGGGGCGGCATCGTTGGCATGGTGCCGCCATAGGCGCCCAAAGCGGCAAGCCCGATCGCAGGCAGCCCTGTGTCGGCTGCGTTGGCGGTATGGATGGTACTGTTCTGGTTCACCAAGCTGCTGCCGCCCACCACATTCGGAAAGCTGGGCGCCGTGTTACCGCGAATGATGGAGTTGACCACCAACGGCGCGCTGCTGCCCTCCCTGTAGAAACCTCCACCCCAACTGGTTGCTTGGTTTGCGCTGATGGTGGAGTTGTGGATGGCAATGCTGCCACCTGAGCTATTGTTGATGCCGCCACCTTGGCGGGCCACATTGTTGGCAATGGTGCTGTTGTGGATCAGCAGCGCCGTGGCAGTCGGATCATTCTGGATGCCGCCGCCGTAGCCAAACGACGCGTTGCTGGCCGTGTTGTTGGCCACCGTGCTGTTGAGCAAGCTGAGGCTGCCGCGGTTGAGGATACCGCCACCATTGCTCGTGCTGGTGTTGATGTTGCTATCAATCCAGCAGCTGTCGACCGTGAGTTTGGCAGCGCTGTTGATGCCTTGGCGCGCGCCACTGATGCGCAGCCCAGCGAGACGAACCTCCAAGGTACTTCCGGTACCGCTCGCGCCTTGACCGGCATTCATCACAAACATGGTCTGCGACGTGCTGCCCCTCAAGGTCAGCAGATGCGCACCCGGGCCCGCAATGTCCACGCTGTAACGCGGGGCCAATTGGCTCACCGCAATCGTCTGCGGAGACGAAAACAGGCCCGCATCAAACTCGATGCGCGCCGCAACGCTGCTGTCTGCATCGGCATTGAGCGCCAAAATGGCATTGCCGAGGGTGCAAGTGCCGCTATTGCCTGCATCACAGCCGGACGCATTGGCGGTGGAACCGCTCACCGCATTGACCACATAGGTTTTGGCCTGGGCCGCCAGTGGCAGTGCAACTACCAATGCCAAACTGCCCAGCAAAACCAGCTGCCGCAAACGGCTCCCGGCTGCCTTTGCCTGCACAGTGCGTTCCAGCAGCGTTGCCAACCCAACTCTCCCGCCTTGCGCCCGCCGGTTGGCGTTACCAGCGTTGCCAAATCTAACCATAGTTACCCCCAGTCTTGTCTTGAGCGCAGACTAAAGGGGCAAGCCGGTTTTGCCATCCCGTAAAATAGTGATTCAGCTGCGGGTGGCCGGCTTTCAGGGCCTGCCCAGGGGAGATGTGGAGGTATCTCGAGGCCCATGCCCGGCACTGGGGCGCTGGTTCAGCGCTCGGGTCAAAGCCAGTGCAGTCCGCTTGCTTATCAGCGTCCAGCCGCCAAGCTTGCCAGACCTACTCGGCGTCACCGACGGCGTGGTTTGGCCCAAGCGGAAGAATACAGAACAGGTGCCTGGCATCCTGCCCTCCGCTTCTGCGCATGCAAGGACAAATAGCGGTTGGCCTCCGCCCGATGGCGCTTGCCGAGGGCCCCATGCGAGCCGGTACCTTGGTGCAGCCTGCTCAACATGCCTTGCGCAAGTCCAAGGCTCAAGGTTGACCCGTCCCCTGCTGAAGCTGCCGGCTCAACGCCTCTATCTCGGCATCGATCCAGGACAAGCGCGCATGGTCGCTGGTGCCCGGCGCCGGCCTGCGGGCCAGCAACTCCGCCCCTTCTTCCCTCAAGGCTGCCAATCTTTCAGCCAAATCCTGCAGGTTGCTAGAACGTTCTGACATTTGGTTTTCTTCAATTTTCTTTGAAAAATTAACTCTACCTATTTATTTGATGAAATCTATCCGGCGTTACAAAAACTACATAACGAAGCGATTTCCGCTTACAGAGTACCCGTGCCAGCACATTGAACTTTTCCGCCAAGCACGGTCCCGGCTGCCCCGGCTTTGCCAAGACCACAGCCATGCGGCATCCACCCCGCATCTGCGCAGCAGCCCCGTCTGAGGCGCAGATGCGCCAAAACAGGAGGCCCGCGCAAGCCCCTCGCTGACAGCGGGCTGCCGGGGTCGCCACTACGCTTTTGCGACGAGATCAGCGCATTTCTCAAAACCACAAGAGCAGCACCACATGGTCAAACCCCCAAAGCCTTTGGCTTATGTCACCGATGCCTCGCCCGGCTGGCAGCGCATCCAGCGCGGCGATGGGTTTGTCTACCGAAACCAGCGTGGGCAGACCATTCGCAACCCGCGCCAGCTCGAACGCATACGCCTCTTGGTCATTCCTCCCGCCTACACCGATATGTGGATCTGCCCCGATCCGCAGGGCCACCTGCAGGCGACGGGCCGCGATGCCCGGGGGCGCAAGCAGTACCGCTACCACCCGCAGTGGCAGGAGCAGCGCAAGCAGACCAAGTTCGAGCGCATGGCGGCCTTTGCGGCCAAGCTGGGTCTGATTCGCCGGCGCATCCAGCGTGACCTGAAAGCGGGCGATACCACGCAGACCTCGGTGGCGGCAGCGGTGGTCCGCCTCCTGGACACCACGGCGCTGCGCATTGGCAACGACAGCTATGCGCGCGAGAACGGCTCGTTTGGGCTGACGACCCTGCGCAACCGCCATGTGACGATGCGCGCATCGCGCATCCGGCTGGCGTTCAAAGGCAAGAGTGGCGTGGAGCAGCAGGTGGAGCTGGAGGACCCGCGCGTCGCGCGCATCGTGCGGCGCTGCCAGGACCTGCCGGGCCAGCGGCTGTTCCAGTATGTGGATGACGCGGGCGAGCGCAAGCAACTGCGCTCTGAGCATGTGAATGCCTATCTGCACGAGATCGCCGGTGAGGACTTCAGCGCCAAGGACTTTCGCACCTGGCATGCCAGCGTACTGGCCTTGTCGCTGGCGCTGCAGTCGCGCAGCAGCGATGCCCCGCTGACGGCACCCGATATCGTCCGCCAGGTCGCCCAGCACCTGGGCAATACCGTGGCGGTCTGCCGCAAGTACTATATCCACCCGCTGGTGATGGAGGTCTGCGAAGGCCCCGAGGGCGGCGCGCGCTGCGATGCCTATGCGGGCAAGCTGCGCGGCAGCGCGGGATTGCGCGAGGCCGAGCGCAGGCTGATGGCGTTTTTGGCAAGCGGCTAACCCAAAGAGTAAGAACAAAATTCATTCTGCAGAGCTTGCCTAACCCAAGCCAGGATTCTGATCGTGCAACGAAAAAAGGGGAGGTATGTTTCCATACCTCCCCCGACGTCTGTGGAGACTCTACCTGTTGTGCCAATCTCTTGGTAGGCAACAGGCTGGCGAAATATCTCAATCCGATAGACGGATTAAGCCAAGCTACTTTGCTTGCGATGACGCACAACGGCAACCACCGCAATCAATAGCGAAAGAATCCACAGCGCCCATTGAGAAAGCGAAGGCACAGGCTGTGCCACTGCAGCGGGTGCCGGCAAGGGCACGGGGACGATAGGATCATTAATGACTCCGTCGGCAACAATATTATCATCGCCAAGACCACCATCCGTCAGTTCATAAGTAATCGTGTTTCCCGATATCGTCAGGCCCATTGGATCATACCAAATGCTCTTACCCGAAGAGGTTGGGGTTGGACCAAACTTCTTAGCCCCCATTCCCTCGAGCGATGGGAATGTAACAGCAACCTTAACCTTTTCACCGACTTCACAGTTCAGCAGTTTAAATTTGAAGCCGCCTTGTGCAAAAACCGAATTTCCTTCATAAGCCACCGCCGGCGTAAATGGGCCCGTGTTTTCCGGATCGAATTCACAAGCAGAACTTGCCGTGATCAAACTGGCACTTACGACAGCATCAGTAGAAGATTTGCTGATGATGCTTCGCATTGCAAATTTAGCGGTCACGGACTTATCGCCTTGGATGTTCTCTACCGTGCAGATTTTCCCAGTGCAATCACCTTGAAACCCAACCAGCTCGAAGCCAGGTGCAGGCGTTGCAGTACACACGCTGGTATCACCATAAGCAATTGGACCCGTGCATGCCACTTGACCTCCATTGGCAGGAGTAGCAGACCCAGTCACCACAAAGAAATTACGTGTAAATGTTGCAACTGCAGTTTTGTCACTCTGAATATTATCGATAGTGCAGACCGAACCGGAGCAATCGCCACTGAACGACGCAAATGTATAACCAGGATTAGCGATTGCTGTACAGGTACTGCTGCCTCCGTGATTAATCGATGTCGTACAAGTTACCGTTCCGGCTTCCAATGGATTCACGACTCCAGTGACGCTATAAAGAGTCGGCGAAAATCGAGCAATCACCATCTTGTTACTCTGGACATTGTTAATGGTGCAAACATTGCCCTCACAATCACCAGCAAATGCCTCGAAGGTATATCCTGGCACGGCTTGTGCCGAGCAATTGATCGTGCCGCCAAAGCCCACAGGCCCAGAGCAAGTCACCGCTCCCGCATCCACAGGATCGGCAGCACCAACAACGTTGAAAGATGCAGCAATAACCGCATCCGTATCGGTTGCCGAATTATTTTCAGGACGGGGATCAACGATTTCTGCAGAATTCGCAACAACTGCAGTATTGGAAATCGTACCAGACGCGGCCAGGTCCACTGTCGCATTCAATGTATATGTCACAGATCCGCCGACGGCCAAGTTAATGGAGTCATTGATGCTACCTACGCCGGAAGGCGTACATATTCCACCGGCATTTCCCACGCAGGTCCATACCGCATTGGTCAAAGAGGCAGGCAATGTATCGCTCACGGTGGTGCCAGAAGCGGTGTCAGGCCCTGCGTTCGACACCGTAATAGTGTAGGTCAGGGAACCGCCTGCCGCCACCGACGTGATGCCATCCGTCTTGGTAATAGATACGTCTGCAGCGGCTACTTTACCCAGCAGCGGGATCTGCAACGTTACACCATTGGCGGTAAAGGTCAGCTCGCTAGACGTCACACCTTGGGAGGTGGGCGTGAAGGTCACATCAACCACGCAGCTTGAATCTGCTGCCAAACTCGCTTGACAGTGCGAGTTTACTGAATAGCCAGGACCAGCCACAAAGTCGCTCAAAATCGCCAGTGCTTTTCCATTATTCTTAATGGTAACCGGCAGACTGCTCACCGAAGCCAAACGTTTATTACCAAAATCCAAAAACCGTGGCTCTACACTGACATCATAACCCACGGCACCCGAACCATAGGTATTCATCTTGATACCAGAGTTGGTTATATAGGCAATGTGAATATTACCAGTCTGGGGATTGATTACCGCGGTTTGATTATTAGCCTGCGCCACTATAGTCTGCGAAGCATTGAAAGTAGTAAAAAAATCGTTTGAATTTTGAAATGCTATGCCACCACCGTTGGTCTTATAAAGATAGAGCGCATTTCCAAAATCATCAGAAAATACGCTAGCCGAATTCGCAACAGTCGTTGCGTCCAGATTAAGCCGAACACTAGTATTTGAATTTATATTTACTTTATAACCCGGATCACCAGAAGATCCGATAAGACTTCCGACCGCATACAAGTAAGTATTATCTTGCTCATGCGCCAAGGCCCAACTAGAAAAATATGCTTGCCCTGGAGGGTTGATTACCGGCCCAAAGGTTTTGCCAAAATCGGTACTTTTACGAACCTGGAAAGCGGGAGTGTCAGCGGCGATGTAAACATCGCCATTAACCCTGTCAACCATAACATTTCCGAATGCCACGCTCATAGCGACATTCGTAGTAGCAAACGTCAATCCCTCATCATCACTTCTGAAAAGCTGAAAACCACCACCTCCAGCACCCATAAGATAGACGTATTTACCAAATGTAGCCATCCCAATAGCGGAACTGGTGCTCGAAACCGCGCCCACCTTGTTCGGGTCAGACCAAGTGACACCTTGATTCAAGCTTCTCGAAACATATGCCTCGCCATTATTCAGTATGGCAAATACGTAAACTATTCCACTGCTTGATGACCTAATTGATGCGGCAGCTACCGTAGTCGCACTACCCCCAAATGCGGGCAGATTAACGCGCTCCAGAAAACTAGCACCCTGGTTGATGGATTTTGCTACGCTTAATACATTGGCCTTAAAAAATACCATATATACATTACCAGCAGGATCTGCGGTAAGTGAACGAGAGGTATTGGATACGCCAACATTGCTTCCTGTGCACGCCGCCCCTTCACACACATCAACTTGCACGTCTCCGTTCAACAAGATTGGGGTGAGGGCCGCATGCGCGTTCCAAGAAATAAATAGAAGTAGCCAGATTCGAAAAATTGCTTTCATAAACCTCTCAGTAAAATCTTAATTAACACCAATTACCTGGATAAAAAAATACGATGCAGCACCAAAACGAACACAGTGGATCATGTCGCCTGCATGACAAACCTACATGTGCAGAACGCCCTATTCAGAGGAATGTCAATGGGTTACAGCGCCATAAAGCAACCGGTCCCCAAACCGGCGCTTTACCAAATTACCAACCTGCCTCGATGTAGTGGAGCCGAGATCAGACTCGTCAGCAGCCTGAGCTCATGTAGCGCGGAACGACGGGAACCAACACACCGCGCGCAAGCTTACACACATTTCAATACATTTGAAACTTTTTGCGATAAAGATCGCACGATTCTGCAATTCGCTATCGACTTTCGTTGGAAGAACGCCGCCAAGAGGCGCTAAGGCGAAGCTAGTGCACGCTGCCAGCAGAATTTTTGTAGTCACCCAGGGTGGAAGGGGCCGACAGATGCGAGGCTTCGGGAGCAATATCGGCCTCAAAAAGCTATATGCGTTTGTCGCCACCCAGCAGAATGTTGCCCCCTAACCCGCAGCGGGATCCGTGCCGATCAATGCTGGCAAGGTTTTGCCCACCACCAATGATGGCTACGTGGGCAAGGCACCGGATATTGGCGTCTTTGAGGCCGGGAGGCCCCACCCAAGCAGTACGACCCACGCGGTATGCCGTCAGCGAGGCGGTAGTTTGGATGTGGCGGGGGCACGCATATAAGTGCTTTCCCCCTTCCCTGGCCTGACTCAGCCAGCCATGGAGTCGTTACACTCACTCACATCCAAAGAGGGGGAGACCGTGTTCAGGCCCGTCATCTATCTGCTGATCGCATTAGCCGCGTGGACGGTGTACAGCCGCTATGAGCAGCAGCAGGCCGCATCGCTGCGGGATTCCGAGCCTGTTCTCTCCGAGCCCGAGCCACCCGAGGCACCGGAGGCAGCTGCGCCCAGTGCGCCGAACCCACTGTTCAAATGCGATGGCCGCACCCACTGCTCGCAGATGACCTCGTGCAAAGAGGCCAAGTTTTTTCTGAAGAACTGCCCCGACACCAAGATGGACGGCGACAACGACGGCATCCCCTGCGAGCGGCAGCTCTGCAACGTCAACAAAAGACCATAAACCAAGAGCTTTCACTACAGTCCTCGTCCTCGTCCTCTTTCTCGCACTCGAACTTTCCGCTCCAAGTCGGCAAGGGGCCGTCGGCCTCCCAACCCGTTCAGACAGTGTCGTTGCGCAATTTGCCAAGCATCCAGCTGCAAAGACGCTTTGGCTCAGGAAAGACGTTCTCACCGGTTCGTTAGAAGCTTGGTAAGTCCGACCAACCATCGGGCGTCAGGCCTTTTCGATCCATAACCCGGGGAACCAAAAATTCTCTCCACCGTTCCCTGAAGACATCCACTTGGCGCATGTAGGCAAGGTGGCTTTGCACATCCACTCCAGCGCGTCGCTCGCTGGCCAGTACCAAACTCAAACCTGGAGAGAGCCAAGACCAATGCTCCACGAAGTCTGACTGAGCTTCACGCGCATCTTCGAACCGCTTCAGCTCAGCACGCAATTCCTGCTCTTGTTGTAATGCCCTAACGACAAAGCTCGCAGGCCAAACTGCAGGTAGATGGCTCGGAATGTCTGGATGACTTGCATACCAATTTTGGGCGAACTCTTGCTCATGCGTCTCGCTCTCCTGCTGCGCATCTCTGATTTTCACAATCGAGGACAGCCTTGAAGGCATTGGAGAATGTATTTGGGCAGCCTGCACCATGGCCGCAGGAACGACGAAGGTGAGCGCAAGCCAAATGCCCAAAGCAGTGAGCATGCTCGCTGCGCCGGAGATTGGCGCCCAAGACAGCAAGCCTCCAATCACTACCCATATCAAGGTGAAAACTGCCAGGAGACCTAGCCAACTTAGAGCTGCACTGGCGCTTGAGCCCGGATCCAGAGCGAATGCAGGCAAGGTGGACACAGAGGCCACCCCGAAGAGCGCCATAAATCGCCACCCAATCGCTGCGCGCATGAGCCCACCTACACCATGGCTGGCTTGCACGCGAAGAAGGCTAAGCCGACCCTGTTCGCGCTCTTCCTGCATCATTCCCGCGCAAAGAATCAGTGCAGCAAGGGGCAGCAGCAAGGCTGTCATCGCAGGAATACCAGGCAAACCCGACAAACTCAACAGAGGATTCTTGATAGACCCCAGCTCCCGTGCGTCGACTTGGCTATTGTCAAGAGAGACCTTCAACGCTGAGGGCAGCGAATAAAGGCGCTGAACACCCAGGACCAGCCCTTCTTGAACAGGCATTCGGGTTGAGCCCAATTCACTGCGTCCGGCTTGGTAGGTGGCGGTCGCCAACGCAGGTCCGGAGGTACCGGCTTTACGCATCGCCTCCATCACGGCATCCAACCTTTGCGCGCGAAGCGGTTCATCTTGCGCAGCAGCGGCTCGCCATGCTCTTGCATCCAATCCCGCAGAAATCGAGGCAAACATCAGTACGAGCATCAGCGCACCCAGGCTCACCCACGTTAAGGGCTGCCGCACAAATTTGCTGGCTTCTGCACGCCAGTAGTGCACTCCAAACACGGCTTTCATGGATTGAGCCTCCGCGTACTGAGCCAAAGAGCAGCAGCAACCGCTGTGGCCCATGCCATCAGTTGCGCCCAAGCCAGAGCGCTCGCTTCTAGTGCAAATCCAGTCCCAGGCGCCTCATAGCTCCATGCGGGAATCGCCTGCCACTGCGCGTTGCCAGCATATTTGTCTTCGAACGATGTCACCCCTTTGGTTGAGGTAAGGTCCCACTCGTCCATCCAGGTGGTGAACTTTTGACGGTAGGTTTCCGCCGCCATCTCAAAATGATGTCGATGCGCCAGATCCGTGCCCGCCATCGCCGCGCTGATAGTCCCCATTGGTCCGTAGGGGCTGATGAAGCTCATCCAGCCGAGCAGCTTCTGTTGGTGGAATTGTGCAGACCAAAGCCGCTCGAAATGCAGTTCATGGACATGGGTCGAATAGCTGTCTCGGTAGAGCCGGCGCTTGGCGTTCGCACCGAAGGGCAAGTCCTCAAGCCTTGACACGCCGTTGTCCGCCAGAAGCGTTTTATCAAAGGCTTTCATGCGTTCAGAAGCTGAACCGTCACCTGGCAGGCCATTTTGGATGTCATCGCCAATGCCTTGCCAGAATGCCGCACCGGTTGGCAAGGGGGCCCATCGCTCGACCAGGGAGGCCGAGAGCCTCGGCACGATGAAGACCCAGCCAACCCACAAGGCAGTCAGAACAAGCAGCGCCATCCTTGAACTATGGCAGTGCACAGATACAAGCACTGTTACTCCCACCCAGGTGATGTAGTACACAAGAAGAGATACACCTAGAGCAGCGAAAGCACCAAGGTGCTGCTCACCCCCAGCCATCCAAGCGCAGGCAAGCCCGATGGGCAAAAGCACGACCAGCAAGGCCACGGTAATCCCTATCCATTTACCAAACACCAGTGAGCAACCGCTGATACCAAATGCATGCAGCATCCTCAAGGTGCCAGATTCCCGCTCTTGGGTGATGGTGCTGTGTCCCAAAACCGCAATGAGAAGCGGGACCAATACCAGCAACACAAATGCGGGAGTGAATGCCCCCCAGCCGATAGAGGGTGTCGCATCTGCGGCGGGCGAGAATAAAGCCATGTTGCGCTTGTGCGGCTCTAACCACATTGCCTGGCCAACATGCGCATCAACTCCGGGATCCACGCTGGACAGCGTGGACCGGGGCTTGAAAGCGTACATGCCGAAGTGGGCAGCGCGGTGCGGGTTCTTGTCTCCTTGGTGGTCCCATTGCTGGCGGGCCACTTTCTCAACGTGGGCGCGCTCTTGTTCGGCAGCATCACGTTGCATGGATGCAGTCGTCAGCATCGCTGCAAACAGCAGTACAAGGACAAGACCCAATGTCCAGAGTCGCCCGTCCCGTAACAACGAGCGGGCCTCCTTCGTAGCAATAGAAGCCATCATGGGACGCTCTCCTCCCTACAAGTTGTGCCTGCTTGCTCAAGGTAGATGCGCTCCAGCGTGTGATGGTCAACATGTTTCGCGTCGAACGCAGATACAAGCTGCCCTTCGCGCAGTATGCCAATACGGTCCGCCACCTGGAGGACGTTGTGCAGGTCATGCGTTGCCATAAGGATGGCCATGCCGGCGTGTTTGGCCGCTAACACGCTTTGAGCGAATTCATTGGCCGCAGACGGATCAAGTCCCGAGGTGGGCTCGTCCAGCAGCATTGCACGTGCTTGCCGTGCCGTAGCGATGGCAAGGCCCACTTTCTGGCGCATGCCCTTCGAATATCCAGCAACTTTTCGTTCATGGGCTTCGATGGCCAGGCCAGAGATTTCCAGGAGCTCTTGTGCTCTGCCCTTGTCCAGTGGCAACTTGGAAACCATGCAGAAATAGCGCAGGTTCTCCACCCCTGACATGTAGGGATAGAGTGCAACATTTTCTGGCAGGTATGCCAGTCTGGAGCGAGCGTCTTGCGGATGCACCGAAGCGTCGATGCCATCCACCAGAGCTTGACCGGAGGATGCTTTGACGAGACCCAAAAAGGCATTCAAGGTGGTTGTTTTTCCAGCGCCATTGCCTCCCAGCAATGCGTAAACCGTGCCCGACGGGATGCCTAGATTCAAGGTCTTGAGCGTGGTTCTGCTGTTGCGTTGGACAGTGAGGCCGCGAGCCTCAAGAATGAAGTTGTTGGACATCAGAAAAAGTAGCGGACCGTAGCGCCAAATGTAGTGCGAGGGACAGGCGAGACCATCAATCCAGCAGCGCTCCCATAGGCAATCTCGGTACCATAGCGATGGGGCTGGAATGAGGCATACAGCGAAAACTGTGTTTGGCCCATGTCATAGGTACCGCGCAAGTCGTACCTGGTAAATATCGGCATGGTCCGCTCCTGTGTAGTAGGCGTTCCAACGTAATACGGAATATCCGAGATCAGATAGGCATCGGCGTTCAGCGTAAGCTGGCCTGAGCCCAACCGGAGTTTGTGCTGCGCTCCCGCCTTGAGTTGCGTGGCTGGGATAGAGAGCTTGGCACCGGCATTGGCAGCTGGATTGTTCACCTTTGCCATCAGGATCTTGCCGATGCTGGCATACACGCTGGTTGATGGGCTTACCCGCCAACGTGCGTCCAGCTCGTAGCCCTTTCGGGTGGTGTCCCCGACAGATTTGAAGGAGCCGTCCGCCTGGCTGACGATTTCATCGGTGTTCAAGATGTAGTACGCGGCGCCAGACAAGGTCCAAGCATCAGCGGGGACCGCCGTAAATCCCAGATCGTAAGAGCGCACCTTGCTAGGGGCCACATGGCTGACAACGCCTCCCGCTGCACCGAGCGGCCCGGTTGAGCCACTGCTGCTGATTTGTTCCGCTGCGGGAGACCGCATACCTTCGGCGACGTTCGCAAACAGCTCCAGCTTGGGCAGCACTGACCACGATGCTCCGAGCTTGGGTGTAAAGCTTCCCTTGTCGTACGTGGTACTTGCCGCGGGCAGCTTGAGATTATCGATGTCGTAGTCGAATCGGTCATAGCGCGCGCCGGCGCTCAGCTTCAGCGTCTCCGTAGCTTTCCATTGACCTTGCGCGAACACCCCATAGGTGAGCAAGTCCAAAGACTGTGCGTTCACATAGTTCGCCGTTGGAGCCCGATTGACGTACATCTGGCGGTAAGCATCGCCGCGGTCTTTGCGCAGCTCAACGCCCAATGCCAATGCTGCCTGGTCAAACGTTGTGTTGTTCAACACGCGCACGCCATAGATGTCACGGTTGTCTACACCTACTGTATGGGTCGTGGCGTTGGACGTAATTCCTCGAGTGCGTTCAAAGTCCTCGGCATAGACGGTTGCGTACCAGCCATCCTCACCATCAACGGGCGCGCGATTGAAGACAATGCTGGTTCGGCGTGCATTGCCAAAGCCTGGGTTGTTGGCCTGGGTCGAGCGCGGGTCCAAGCCTGCCTCAATTTGAGGCAGAAGCAGATAGCCCGAGGCCGTAAAGTCAGCCACGTAACGGGTCAAGCGAAGACTGTAAAGGGCACCATCATGTTTGGTGGAAAGCTTCCACGAGAAGCTGTCTCGGTCGGTCGACGAGTCGTAGCGATAGCCGTCGTTGCGGTACACATCGGCCAGGAACAACGAGTCGATGTCCGAGAAGCTATTGGACAGCAGCAGCGTCGCACGACGCAGACCGTATCGCTCGGCACTCACGCTGATGCTTGAAGGGGTGGCACTTCCGCCGTTGTTGGTTCGAATGCCGACGGCACCGGCGCGGTTTTGGTCACCGTAAAGCGCGGAAATTGGCCCTTTGATGACATCAATGCCGTCAATCAGATCCGGGTGCAGCCACTCCAGAAAAACTGGCCCGTGACCCGCACCGCCTTGGCTTGATGGAATGTTTTGTGGGACGCCATCGACATAGACTGCCGTGTCGGCGCCATGGGTTCCTTGTGTGGCAAATCCGCGCATTCGAAATCCGTTGCCGGTCTCGCCCTGGTCAATATTGTTGGCAAGCACCCCGGGCACCCGGCGAAACACATTGGAGATGTCGCGTCCCACGTTCGTACTGGCTATGTCGTCTGGTGTCAGCGCTTGCACTGTGGTTGGCAACGCTGTTGCCTTCAGGGAGACTGCTGCACGGTCCCCTGGTGCGCGCCTGGCTGAGCCAGCACTTTCTCGCACTTCCACCGACGGAAGTGTGACCTCTGCTGTAGCGCCTTGGGGAACCGAAGCATCGGAAGCGCTTGGTTCAGAAGTCTGCGCATGCACGCTAGGAAGGAGCGACACCGCCACGGCAACAGCGCTGAGCTGTGCAGTGGACCAGCGCAGCTGAGGGTTCACAAGGCTGAGGGGATAGAAGAAAGGCATAAAACTTGAAAATGGTTCTTGTGACAGTGCACACGACCACCTGACAGGCGCATCAATGCCTGCCCACGTGAGAACATAGTGAAAGGTCGGGTTTTGAAGGCACCGCCCCGAAACGGCTGGACCGCCAATGGTCAGATCATTTGACTGGGACGCGATGGCGATACGTCGCTCGCTGGAAGCGGGAGAGTCGGACTGCAGCTAGAGAAGCAGCGCAGGGATGCAGCCTGACGGATTCAGCCTGCGGGTGGGCCACGCGGATGCGCCGCAAGTGCGCTATGCGCAGAGGGTAAACCTGCCCAGATCTGCGCAGGAGGAGGATTGGCTTCAGCATGCGCGCAGAACTGAAAGAATGCGGGCATGGCTTCCAGCTGGCTTGCATGGAACATGCACCAGAGGCATGACTCCTTCGTGCTGCCTTCGTGGCTTGGTACATCAACGTCCGAGTTGGAGACGGCTGCCCTATTTCCCTGCGCCAAAGGAGTCTCTGTACCTATGGGCTCGCTGGCATGCTGCGCTTGGTGCAACGGCCACGCAAGCAAGACACAAGCCGCGATAACAGCAAGTATCCAGCGTGAAGCTGATTGGCTAAGCACAAGCATGTTGGATTCAATTGATAATGAATTATCATTATCACATTTTTAGCGCTTGTCTGGTGCATCAAGGCCTATGGTTGTGCTCGCTTTCCGTGTTGCGGCCATGCGCATAGGCTAACCAAGTGCCATTTAGTTAGCGCCTGGCGAGCTCCACTTGCCACAGGCACTCGTCACTCCAACTATCAATCCAGCGCCTGTCGCCACAGCTGATCCATATGACGAACGCAACCAGCGGCTCAGCCCGATCCCCAAACATGTTTCGCAGATGACCTCGTGCAAAGAGGCCAAGTTTTTTCTGAAGAACTGCCCCGACACCAAGATGGATGGCGACAACGACGGCATCCCCTGCGAGCGGCAGCTCTGCAACGTCAACAAAAGACCATAAACCAAGAGCCTGCGCTGCAGGCTCTTTTTCATCGCCGATGGCCTAGAACTTGCCGTTCAAGGTCAGCATTGCATTGCGTGGCAGCGCCTGCATATTGCCGTTGTAGACCGAGCTGACGGTCTGGTAGTAGGTCTTGTCAAAGACATTGTTCAGGTTCAGGCTCAAGGTCCAGGTCGGGTCAAAGCGGTACTGCAGCATCAGGTCCCAGGTCGCATAGCCGCCCTGCGTGAACTTGTAGGGCTGGCTCTCGCCGCTGCTGTTGGTGACAGCGCCGCTCACATACTGCGTGCTCTGGATACGGCCACTGCCGCCCACGCGCCAGTTCGACAAAGCACCCGGCAAGGTATAGACGGTGGACAGCTTGAACAAATGCTTGGGCGTGATGCTGCTGAAGACCGTGCCTTCGGTCTTGTCCCGCGTCTGGTTGAAGGTATAGCCCGCCGCCAGCTGCCAGCCGCTGGAGACCTCGCCCCCCACTTCCACATCAAAACCCCGGCTGCTGACCTTGCCCTGCGGCAGGTAGCAGCAGCTCGCACCCCAGAGGCTGTAGTTCTCCGCATAGCGTTCATCGAGCACTGCGGTGCCGGTGCGCTCCACGTTGAAGACGCTGAAGGTCGCGTTCATGCGCCCATCCATCAGCTCGCCTTTGAGCCCCGCCTCATAGCTCTTGCCCTTGATGGGGTTCAGCGGCGTGCCCGGCTGCGGGCCCGCCAGGTTGAGCGCCTGGGGCTTGAAGATCGACGAGTAGCTGACATAGGCCGACCAATGCGGGTCCAGGTCATAGATCACACCGCCATAGGGCGTGAGCTTGGCGCTTTCTTTGAACGATTTGGCGGACCAGGGGCTGGTGTTGCCAGCGGTGTCTATGATGTCGGACATGGTCTGCGTGAACTCATAGCGCGCCACGCGGGCGCCAGCAATCACATGCAGCTTGTTGGTCGGGTGCAGCCGCACAACGCCATAGGCGCCCAGCTGCTCCTGGCCCCAGGGGCCGTAGCGCTCGCTGAGGTTCAGGTTGAACTGGTCAAACGCCGGGTTCCAGGGCTGGATGTCAAACACATTGCCGCCCACCGTGCCGCTGTCGGCAAAGCTCATGTTCTGCCAATGGCTGCGCACCCGCTGCCAATCGGCCCCGATCAGCAGCTCATGGCTGCGGCCCAGCAGCGAGAACGGGCCGCTCAGGTTCAGATCCACCATGTCCTGGGTGTTGGACGAGTCCAGCACACCGCCGCGCCACACCGGCCCGGCCAGGGTTTGCGGATCGACGGCGCCAGACAGCGTGCTCCAGCGCCGCTGCTGCTCGGTGCGCGCATGGGTGGCGTTGAGCTTGAACTTCCAGTGGTTGTCAAAACGGTGCTCCAGCTGGGCAAACACTTCCTCGTTCTGGTAGTGGAAGTAGGCCCAGGGGTTGGAGAAGGCCGTGCTGCGCGGCAGGCCCAGGCTGCGGCCATCGGCAAAGCGTGGTAGGCCGGCATAGTCGCCCTTCTGCCGCACCTTGCCGTAGGATCCGCCCACGGTCAGCAAGGTGTCGGCCGTCAGGTCGGCCTCCAGCACGCCGTAGAGCGAGGGCTTTTCCTGGCTAATGTAGTCAAAGTAGGAGTCGCCCTTTTGGTAGCTCAGCACCGTGCGGCCCCGGATGCGGCCATCCTGCGTCAGGGAGCCGGTGGCATCGACCTCGGTGCGCTGGTTGCCCCAGCTGCCCAGCGATTGCGACACCTCCACCTGCTGCTGCGCCAAAGGCTTTTTGCGCACCAGGTTGATGATGCCGCCCGGGTCGCCCACCCCGCCCAGCAGGCCGGATGCTCCGCGCATCACCTCCACCCGGTCGTAGGAGCCCATGTCCTGCTGGGGCTGGTAGGTGTAGGCGCCCAAGGCCATCGGCGCGCCGCCATCGATCTGCATGCTGGTGATCTGAAATCCGCGCGAGAAGTAGCGGCCGGAGTTGTCGGCCACGATGACGCCAGGCGTCAAGGTCAGGGCCTGCTCCACATCCACCACCCGCTTGTCGTCCATCAGCTGCCGCGTCACCACCGACACCGACTGCGGAATCTCGCGGAAGGACTGGTCGGTCTTGGAGGCAATGCTGGTCACCTGGTTGGTGTAGGAGCCCGTGCCTTCAGTCGTGCCATTGGCCGAGCGCCGCGCCGTCACGCGGATCTCGGCCAAGGAGCGCTCGGGCGCCAGCGCTGCAGCCGCAGCGGCCGGCGCGGGCGTGGTGCTGACCGGCTTTTTGACGACCAGGTAGCTGCCGCTGGCCTGCTGCACCGCCCGCAGCCCCGTGCCTGCGACCAAGGCAGCCAGGCCCTCTGGCACCGTATGCCTGCCCTGCAGGCCGGGGCTGCGCAGGCCCTCGGTGGTATCGGGGGTAAAGGACAGCAGCACGCCGCTCTCCTTGGCAAAGCGGGTCAAGGCTGTATCCAGCGGGCCGGCGGGGATGGCATAGGCCTGGGCGCTCTGCCCCGCTACAGGGGCCTGTTCTTGGGCCTGGGCATGTGCAGCATGCGGCAAGATAGCGGACAGCGCCAGCGCCAATGCGCTAGGGGCAAGAACGGTGGTGCGGCCGCCAAAGCGGCGCGCGGATGTGCGGTGATGGGCCATGGATGCAATACTTTCTGTTCGCCACGGTGGCGACGGCGGTCAAGAGGAATCTCGGATCAACCATGTGATCTCCTCTTCTTGAAACGCTGCTCGGCCAAACAGCTCAGCCCATCCCCATTATTTTTTCAGCCCTGCCCGCACCAAGCGGTACGATGCCGCGCGCCAACCCCAGAGGCGGCTAACGGTCTGCACCTGCAAGGACAGCAGGCCGGCGACGTTGTCCAGCACCTTGGCAATATCTGCCAGCGGGTAGGCGCCCGACAGGCGCAGGGCCGCCACGTCGTCATCGCAGGACAGCGGGTGCACGCTGTAGCGCCCCAGCTCCTGCAGAAAATCATCCAGCCGCATATCCCGCGCGACCAGCACCCCGTCGACCCAGGCAGCATCGCTGTCCTCGCGGGCCGGCCGGGGCTCGCCGATGTGCTGGCGGTCAAAGCTGCTCTTTTGGCCGGCCTGCAGCACCAGGCTGCGCTGACCGTCCACCGGCGCCAGGCGCACCGCGCCTTCATAAACGCCCACCCGGGTCGGCCCCTCCGCATCCAACCGCACCGAAAACCGGGTGCCCAGCGCGGTCGTCAGCCCGTGGGGCGTCTCCACCAGCAAGGGCCGGCCACCGCCCTCCTTGCCGCTCTGCACCAGAATCTCACCGGCAATCAGGTGCAGCCTGCGCTCGCTGCTGCCAAAGCGGATATCAAGCACGGTGGATGCGTTCATGACCACCCGCGTGCCATCGTCCAGATCGATGCTGCGCCGCTCGCCCACCCCCGTGCGCTGACCCGCCAGCACCTCGCGCCAGCTGGTCTGCCGGTAGCCTGTCCAGGCCGCACCGCCGGCAACGACCAGCACCACCAGCGACTTGACCATCTGCCTGCGCCGTGCCGATCCCTGCGGCGCCAAGGCGGCTTTGGCAAAGTCCAAGGTATCGGGCCCGGCCATCGCACCCAGCCGGCCGTTGACGGCCTCGATGCGCTGCCAGGCCTGCTCATGCACCGGGTCTGCCGCCCGCCATTGCTGCCATTGGTCTTTCAGATCGGGGGTGGCATCTGGCGACTGCAGCTCCACCATCCATTCCACCGCCTGCTGGGCAACCGCCCGAGGAATCGCCGCCTCAGCCATGAATGGCGAAATAGCACTGCATGCCCGCTTGCACGATGTAGCGCTTCACGGTCGAGAGCGAAACGCCCAGCGCAGCGGCAATCTCCAGCTGGGGCATGCCCTCGAGTTGCGCCATCAAAAACGCCTGGCGCACGGGGGCTGGCAGTTGGTCCAGCATGCGGTCGATCTCATCGAGCGCCTCCAGCAAGAGCGCCCGCTCCTCGGGCGACATCGCCATCACCGCGGGGGCCTGGGCCAATGCATCCAGGTAGGCCTGCTCCAGACGCTGGCGGCGGTAGTGGTTCAGCAGCGCATGCTTGGCAGCGGTGGTCAGAAAAGCACGCGGCTCCTGCGCCGCCACCGGCTCATCGCGCAACAGCAGGCGCAGAAAAATATCATGCGCCAGGTCGGCCGCATGGTGCGCATCACCCAGTTTGCGGCGCAGCCAGGCACGCAGCCAGCTGTGGTGGTCGCGGTAGAGCGTGCTGACTTCCTGTCGCACGCCGTGGTGCGCACTGGCATCTTGGGACATAAAAAGGGGAGCCCCGCGCAGGTGCTCCCTCATGTATTGCAAATGATTCGTATTCTATTTGAAATTCCCAAACACAAGTAGCGACCAGGCTTGGGATGTTGGTTCCTGTCTGCGCCGATCAGCCCAACGCCGAGGTCAGCGGGCGGTTGAACACCACATCCTTCATGACCAAGGTTGAGGTCATGCGCTGCATCCCAGGCAAGGCCGTCAGCTTCTCGTCGTAGAGCTTCTGAAAGGCGGGCAAGTCTTTGACGACGATCTGCAGCAGATAGTCTGGGTCGCCAAAGAGCCGCTGGGCCTGGATCACGTTGTCCAGTTCGGCGACCGCTTTTTCAAAGTCGCACACGACCTTGCTGCTGTTGAGCGTGACGAAGACGATGGCAGCAAAGTCCAAACCCAGTGCCGCAGGTGCCAGATCGGCACGGTAGCCACGAATGGCACCCGCCTCCTCCAAGGTGCGCACACGCCGATGGCAGGAGGACAAACTCAGCCCCACCTGCGCAGCCAGGTCGGTGAGGCTCAAGCGCCCGTCACGCTCCAGCGCTGCAAGAATTTTCCGATCCAGTGCATTCATTCTTAGATAGCTTCCAGTTTTCTCTCAGTTATCGGAATTTATTGAGAGCACATTCTGCTACATGTTGCCTATCCTTCTCTCCTTTGTTTGACGAGAGAAGTACTGTGCCTTTGACCGCTGTAGCCGCCTTCTGGGCAGTGTCGTTTGCGTTGGTGATCACCCCGGGGGCCGATTGGGCCTATGTCATTTCTGCGGGCCTGCGCGGACGCCGCCTGGCTTGCGCTGCGGTCGTCGGTCTGGCCTGTGGTGCCTTGCTGGCCACTGCGGCGGTGGCCGCAGGCGTTGGCGCGCTGGTTGCCAGCTACCCCGTGGTCTTGACGGTGCTGACAGTGGCCGGCTCCGCCTATCTGCTCTGGATGGGCGTGGCCATGCTGCGCAGCCCTGCGGCCAGCGTCAGTGCCAGGTCCGAGCTGGTGGGGGGAGGATGGAAATGGGCATGCAAGGGCGCAGGTATCAGCGGCTTCAACCCCAAGCTGATTCTCTTGCTCCTGGCCTTGCTGCCGCAGTTTGTACACGCCGAGAGTGCATGGCCCGTCGCACTGCAGATCATGGTGCTGGGCGCCGTGCATGCGCTGAGCTGCTGCGGTGTGTATCTGGCGGTTGGTTTTACAGCGCAGCGCGTGCTGGGCACGCGCCCAGGCGCGGCACTGGTCGTATCTCGTGTGTCAGGGGCGCTGATGGTTGGCATCGCGTTGCTGCTGCTGGCTGAGCGGGCGATGCATTGATAGGGGCGGTGGCTGCCGATGGGCTGCAATGGCACTTCGGTTTGCAGCTCTGCCTGGTCTAAAGCTGGCATTCAACATTAAAACCGGGAGTTAACAACAGCCTCCCCACTCCCTCAAATTCACCCGTTTAGGTGCTTTTTTCATTGACGGGAAGTCCCTGCAGTGCAACAAAGCCACCAACATCCAATCCGCTATTTGATATCGAATTGGTTCACTTGCGTGGTTTCCTTTTCAATAGTGTTGGTGTATTTAGTGGCTTCAGCTGCGTTAGTACCGACATACCCGTATGTAGTGATAATGGAGTTCTCTTTGAGGGAGAGTCCTCGGTAAGGACCTGTAGCAGCCACCCATGAAGTGGCCTGTGTATCCAGGGTGAGCCTGCCGCTGTCTGCGTCCTTGGCCTGTGTCTTGGTATAAAAACGGCAGGCCGAAAATTGACCCAGCGAGGTGGTGACCGTTTCCAGGCCTACAAAGGTTCTTGCGTAGGCAACGTTGGAAACTCCACGTGTATAAACACCCTTTAAATATCCTTCATTCGTCTGCACAAAGTTCTGCGTGGTGACCTGGCCAGGCTGCATAGCCATCACGGATGCGCGTGCTGGCACCAAGCTTTGTTTGCTCGAAAAAATTAGGTTATCTAAATTGCCTAAACCGTAATAGAGCAGCACACCGTTTTCAATGGCATAACGAGAGTGGCCAAACGAATCTTCATTGGAGTCCACAAGAATAATGTTGGCACCGTCTTGTTTTTCTTCGCCTACGACCCGGTGAAAGAGAGAGTGTACATAAGTCGATGCACTGGAAGATTCAGCGGCTTGTGTGGTTTGGGATTGCATAAAAGCGATTTCGGTCCCCAGGCGGTAAAAACCGGCGTTGAAGCAGGCGGCCGAATCCACAGGCTCAGCGATGTCGTCACTGCCACCACCTCCGCAAGCCGAGAGGATGGTTGCCAAGGCAAAGACGACTATGTGGTGTGAAGTTTTTTGGTACATGAAGTGTGCCCGTTGATGTATCTGGAACTATCTTAAGTGTCCCGTGCGAGTTCGGGCATAACTCCACGTGCATCAAATGACATTTGCAGCTTTTTAGTGTGACAACGGCAACAAGAGCCGCTTCCACAATCCAGCAAACCGCAGGTTTGCATTGAAGACGAGACATGAAACCGCAGGCAGTACAAAAGTACGAAAAGGTTTCCTTGAGCGACGACTGGGTAAACCTGAGGGTAATTGCTAGGCACTGACTTTTAGAGCTCTAGGGAGTCATATTCTCGGTGCTTTGGTTTGCAAGTCGTGGACGGGTCTGACCGACAGCTTTTGTGTGAAATGAACTCCTGCCTTGGGTCTTTAACCGCCCTCAAATTCATCAAGGCCGTTCTCTATGATCATCGCAATAACCTGAAAACAGACAAAGCTCTCACTCGCACTCAATCCGCAACTGACACTTTAAAGCGCAGCGAGCCCCCTCACCTCTTCCCAACACCCCCATACATCTCCCCCGCCGGAAACGCATTCGTCTCAAAATCCAGCCACGGCGGGTTCTGTGCATACATCTCGGCCGTCAGCTCCTTGATCGCCGCGATATACCAGGAGTCGTCATTGACGCGGTGGCTCAGGATGATCGGTGAGGTGGCGCGCTCGTCGTCGATCAGGCGGTAGACCAGGTCCGAGCGCAGCCGCGCTGCTGCCGGCACGATACAGACGCCCATCTCGGCGGCGACCAGGCCCAGGCCGGCCTGCAGCTCACGCACCTCATGCACCTCGGCGGGCTGTATGCCCTGGTCATGCAGGAGGCCCAGCACATGGTCGGCAAAGCTGGGGCGCGGGTCCTTGGGGTAGACGATGAGGCGCTGGCCGGCCAGCTCGGGCAGGCGGATGCGGCCGGTGTCGGCGGCCAGCGGGGTGCCTGGCGCAATGGCCAGCACCAGCTTTTCTTCGCGCAGCACGGTGCGCGCCACCGAGGTGTCATTGGTGCGGATGCGGCCAAAACCCAGGTCGATGCGGCCCGAGCGCAGCTCCTGGATCTGCTGGATCGAGCCCATGTCCACCAGGTGCACGTCCACGTCCGGATAGCGTTTGCGGAACATGCGCACCAGCATCGGCAGCCCGCCGTACAAGGTGGAGGCCACATAGGCAATCGAGATGGATTGCCGCTGGTTCAGCCCCACTTGCCGGGCCGCGCTTTTCATCTGGTCCACCCGCTGCAGCACCTGCAGCGATTGCTCATAGAAGAGGCGCCCGGCCTCGGTCAGGCGCACCGGGCGGCTGTTGCGCTGGATCAGCTGCACGCCCAGCTCGTCCTCCAGCTGCTGGATCTGGCGGCTGAACGGCGGCTGCGCAATATGCATTTGCTCAGCCGCGCGGGTGAAGTTGCGGGTAGTGGCCACGGCCACAAAATACCGGATATGGCGCAGATCCATCAGGGAAAACCATAGATATGGGAATGTAGCGATTTTAAGTCATTGTTTTTTAATATTCAAACTACACACCATACCTGCAAGGTATGAAACAAGACAAATTCGGTGTTGGATCAAGGGGCGCACTGCGTCGTCCAATAGCCTCCATGCAAAACACACACCCACCCCAAGACAACGCCCGACCTGCGGCATATACGGCAGCAGGCTGCGTTGTCGTCGAACAGGTGGAGACCTTGCTGGTCGATCTGCCCACCATTCGCCCCCACAAGCTGTCGATGGCCACGATGAACGGCCAGACCCTGATGCTGGTGCGCGTGCGCTGCTCCGATGGCACGGTGGGCATGGGCGAGGGCACGACCATTGGCGGCCTGGCCTATGGCGCCGAATCGCCCGAGGGCATGAAGCTGGCCATCGATACCTATTTTGTGCCGCAGATGCTGGGCGCCAACGCCAACCGCGTGCCCGCACTGATGGCCCGGCTGAACCAGGCCATCCGCGACAACCGCTTTGCCAAGTGCGCTGTCGAGACGGCGCTGTTCGATGCACTGGGCCAGCGCACCGGCCTGCCGGTGTCCGAGCTGCTGGGCGGCCGCCTGCGTGACCGCCTGCCCGTCGCCTGGACGCTGGCCTCGGGCGACACCGGCCGCGACATCGAAGAAGCGCAGCGCATGCTGGAGACACGCCGCCACCAGATCTTCAAGCTCAAGATCGGCCGCAAGGCGGTGCGCGACGATGTGGCCCATGTAGCGGCCATCAAGAAGGCACTGGGCGATCTGGCCTCGGTGCGGGTCGATGTGAACATGGCCTGGAGCGAGCTCGAAGCGCACCATGGCCTGGCCGGCCTCGTCGATGCCGGCTGCGAGCTGGCCGAGCAGCCGGTGGCCAGCGCCGATGTGCTGGCCCGGCTCAAAGGCCGCTACCCCATTGCCATCATGGCCGATGAATCGCTGACCGGCCCGGCCTCGGCGCTGGCACTGGCACGCGTGGCTGGCGCCGATGTGTTTGCGATCAAGACCGAGCAATCGGGCGGGCTGCAGGCGGCGCAACAGGTCGCCGCCATTGCCGATGCGGCCGGGATCGAACTGTATGGCGGCACCATGCTCGAAGGCGGCGTGGGCACCATCGCCTCGGCCCATGTGTTTTCCACATTCCGCGAGCTGCAATGGGGCACCGAGCTGTTTGGCTCGCTGCTGCTGACCGAAGAGATACTGGCCACGCCGCTGGAGTACAAGGATTTCCACCTGACGGTGCCCACCACACCGGGCCTGGGCATTGCGCTGGATGAAGACCGCGTGCGGCACTTCCGCAGGGACCGCAGCCGCGTGAGCGTGCCGGTCGGGGTGTCCGCCACAGACTGACACCACAGACGGATAGACAGACAGATTGACCCCAAGAATTTACGACAAGGAGACTACGATGAGCGCCCCTATCTTCAACACCCCCGACGTGCAGGATTTTCTGCGTCTGGCCAGCGGCCTCAACCAGGACGGTGGCAACCCGCGCACCAAGCAGATCATCCACCGCATCCTGTCCGACCTGTTCAAGGCCATTGAAGACCTGGACATCACGTCCGACGAATACTGGGCCGGCGTTGCCTACCTGAACCAGCTGGGCGCGCGCGGCGAGGCCGGCCTGCTCTCGCCCGGCCTGGGGCTGGACCGCTACTTCGACATGCGCATGGACGCCGAAGACGCGGCGCTGGGCATCGCCAACGGCACACCGCGCACGATTGAAGGCCCGCTTTACGTGGCAGGCGCGCCCGTGGTGCAAGGCTCTGGCCGCCTCGATGACGGCAGCGACACGGCCGGCCACACCCTCATCATGCACGGCACCGTCTACGGCGCCGATGGCCAACCGCTGCCCGGCGCGCAGGTCGAGGTCTGGCATGCCAACACCAAGGGCTTTTACTCGCACTTTGACCCCACCGGCGAGCAAAAACCGTTCAACATGCGCCGCACCATCATGGCCGATGCCCAAGGCCGCTACAAATTCCAGAGCATCGTACCCATGGGCTATGGCTGCCCGCCCGATGGCCCGACCCAGGCCCTGCTCAACCAGCTGGGCCGCCACGGCAACCGCCCCGCGCACATCCACTTCTTTGTCACGGCCGATGGCCACCGCAAGCTCACCACGCAGATCAATATCGACGGTGACCCGCTGGTGTTTGACGACTTTGCCTACGCCACCCGCGAAGGCCTGGTGCCCCCGCTGACCGAGCGCAGCGACGAGGCCAGCATCCGCGCCCACGGCCTGAGCGGCCCGTTTGCCGAGATCGTGTTTGACATCCAGCTCAGCGCGCTGGTGGGCGGTGTCGACAACCAGATCGTGGACCGCCCACGCCTGGCGGCCTGACCGGCTGACGCCACGCGGCCGGGGTGCTGCCTAGCAGGCAGTGCCCCCGCCCCAGACCCATCCTCCCTCCCCTAGCCATTCGCGCCGCGATCCGCGTTGCGAGGCGGAGCTGTACCCCCAGGAGCCCTCACCATGACCACGATTGCCTCTGCCGATCAGTTCGGCGCCGTCGAACACCTGCTGGAGACAGCGCTGCAAGACGACAAGGAAGCGGGCATTTTCCGCTGCCGCCGCGACATCTTCACCAACCCCGAGCTGTTCGAGCTGGAGATGAAGTACCTGTTCGAATCGAACTGGGTCTACCTGGCGCACGAGAGCCAGATCCCCGACAACAACGACTACTACACCACGTCGATTGGCCGCCAGCCCATCATCATCACCCGCGATAAGCTGGGTGAGCTGCATGCGGTGATCAATGCCTGCGCGCACAAGGGCGCGATGCTGTGCCGCAAAAAGCATGGCAACAAGGGCAGCTTCACCTGCCCCTTCCATGGCTGGACCTTCAGCAACGCCGGCAAGCTGCTCAAGGTCAAGGACGAGAAGACCACCGAGTACCCGATCACTTTCAACAAGAACGGCTCGCACGACCTGACCAAGGTGGCGCGCTTCCAGAACTACCGGGGCTTTCTGTTTGGCAGCCTGAACGCCGATGTGCAGCCACTCGAAGACTACCTGGGCGAGACCCGCGTCATCATCGACCAGATCGTGGACCAGGCGCCCGAAGGCCTGGAAGTGCTGCGCGGCAACTCCAGCTACATCTATGACGGCAACTGGAAAATGCAGATGGAAAACGGCTGCGACGGCTACCACGTCAGCTCCGTGCACTGGAACTATGCGGCCACGATGAGCCGCCGCAATGCCGAAGGCACCAAGGCGACTGACGCCAACAACTGGAGCAAGTCGGTCGCCGGCGTCTATGGCTTTGAGAACGGCCACATCCTGCTGTGGACCAACACCTTGAACCCCGAGGTGCGCCCGATCTGGAACCAGCGCGAGGAACTCGCCCAGCGCGTGGGCCAGGAGCGCGCAGATTTCATCGTGCGCCAGACGCGCAACCTCTGCCTCTACCCCAATGTGTTCCTGATGGACCAGTTCGGCACCCAGATCCGTGTGGCCCGCCCCTTGAACGTGAACCAGACGGAGATCAGCATCTTCTGCTTTGGCCCCAAGGGCGAGAGCGCGCAAGACCGCGCCACCCGCATCCGCCAGTACGAGGATTTCTTCAACGTCTCGGGCATGGGCACGGCCGATGACCTGGAAGAGTTCCGCGCCTGCCAGGCGGGTTACGCCGGCAGCGCCGTGCGCTGGAACGACATGAGCCGTGGCGCGCCGCTGTGGATCGAGGGCCCCGACGAGAACGCGAAGAAGATGGGCATGAGCCCCTTGCTCAGCGGCGAGCGCAGCGAGGACGAGGGCCTGTTTGTCTGCCAGCACGACTACTGGGCCAAGACCATGCGCCAAGCCGTGCAGCAAGAGCGCGCAGGAGTGCAGCCATGAGCAGCGCCGCCAGCCACAGCAACGCGGCCGACCACCGCGCCATCTGCGCCTTTCTCTACCGCGAGGCGCGCTACCTGGACGACCGCGAGTGGGAGCCCTGGCTGGCGCTCTACGCGCCCGATGCCGAGTACTGGATGCCTGCCTGGGACGACGATGACCAGCTCACCGACGACCCGCACAGCCAGATCTCGCTGATCTACTACCCCAACCGCAATGGGCTGGAAGACCGGGTCTTCCGCATCAAGACCGAGCGCTCCAGCGCCTCCATGCCCGAGCCGCGCACCAACCACATGATCACCAATGTGGAAGTGCTGGCCGAGCAGGCCGATACGGTGGAGGTTCGCTACAACTTTCATACGCTGAGCCACCGCTACAAGCAGACCGATCACTTCTTTGGCACGGTCTTTCTGACCCTGCGCAAAGTGGCCGACAGCTTCCTCATCGCCCGCAAGAAGATCGTCCTCAAGAACGACTACATCCGCCAGGTCATTGATGTCTACCACATCTGACACGCCAGGAGACCACCATGAACAGCTATCGCATTGCCCTGAACTTTGAGGACGGGGTCACCCGCTTTGTGGACTGCGGCGCCCACGAAAAAGTGCTGGATGCCGCCTTCCGCAACCGCATCAACCTGCCGATGGACTGCTCGGACGGCGTCTGCGGCACCTGCAAGTGCAAGGCCGAAAGCGGCACCTACGACCTGGGCGACGACTACATCGACGACGCGCTGACCGAAGACGAAGCCGGCCAAGGCCTGGTGCTGACCTGCCAGATGGTGCCGCAGTCTGACTGCGTGATCGCCGTGCCGGTGCCCTCCACCGCCTGCAAGACCGGCACCAGCCAGTTCAGCGCCACGGTGAGCGCGGTGCAGCCCTTTGGCGATGCCGCCTATGAGCTGGTGCTGGATGTGGCCGAGGCCGCACCCGCATTTCTGCCGGGCCAGTACGTCAATATCGGCGTGCCGGGCAGCAGCCAGCACCGCTCCTACTCGTTCAGCTCCGCACCTGGCGATGGCCGCATGACCTTCCTGATCAAGCAGGTGCCCGGCGGCCTGATGAGCAGCTGGCTCCAGGGCGCGAGCCAGGGCGAGCCGCTGCAGATGACCGGGCCGCTGGGCAGCTTTTACCTGCGCGCGGTCACGCGGCCGCTGCTATTCTTGGCAGGCGGCACGGGCCTGGCGCCCTTCCTGTCGATGCTGGAGGTGCTGGCCCGCAACGGAGCAACGCAGCCCATCCACATGGTCTATGGCGTCACCCGCGATGCGGACCTGGTGCTGGTCGAGCGCCTGCAGGCCTATGCGCTGCAGATCCCGGGCTTCACCTTCAGCACCTGCGTGGCCGATCCGCAGACCGGGCATGAGCGCCAGGGCTATGTCACCCATCACCTGCCCGCCCAGGCGCTGCATGGCGGCAATGTGGATGTCTACCTCTGCGGCCCGCCGCCCATGGTGGATGCGGTGCAAAAGCACTTCCAGGCCGAAGGCATAGTGCCCGCCAACTTCCATTACGAAAAGTTCACGCCCACCCAGCCGGTGGCCGCCGTGGCGGAGGCCTTGGCATGAACGCGCCCCTGCAAGCCGCAAGCACCCAGCGCTTTGCCGGCAAGGTGATGGTGGTGACCGGCGCGGCCCAGGGCATTGGCCGGGGCGTGGCGCTGCGCGCTGTGGCCGAAGGCGCCCAGGTGCTGTTGGTCGACCGGGCCGACTTTATTGCCGAGGTGGCAGCCGAGGCGGGCAGCCCCAACGCAGCCGGCCTGGTGGCCGACCTGGAAACCTACGAGGGCGCACAGGCCGCGATGGCCCGGGCCGCCGAGCTGTTTGGCGGTATCGACATCCTCATCAACGGCGTGGGCGGCGCGATCCGCATGCGCCCTTTTGCCGAGTTCGAGCCCGCGCAGATCGATGCAGAAATCCGCCGCTCGCTGATGCCCACCCTCTATGCCTGCCATGCCGTGCTGCCGCATCTGCTGGCGCGCGGCGGCGGCACCATCGTCAATGTGTCGTCCAACGCCACGCGCGGCATTCGCCGGGTGCCGTACTCGGCCGCCAAGGGCGGCGTCAATGCCTTGACGCAATCGCTGGCGATGGAATACGCACCGCAGAACATCCGCGTCGTCGCCTCGGCCCCTGGCGGCACCCATGCGCCGCCCCGGCGAGTGCCGCGCAATGCCGCGGGCGACAGCCCGCAGGAGCAGAGCTGGATGCGCGAGGCCGTGCAGCAGGTGACGGAGTCCAACTACTTCAAGCGTTACGGCAGCTTGGATGACCAGGTCGGCCCGATCCTGTTTCTGGCCTCTGACGAGGCGGCCTACATCACCGGTGCGGTACTGCCCGTGGCCGGTGGCGACAACGGCTGAGCGCAGTCCGCCGCCCACCGCCCTACCCACTCTAAAAATAGAACAGCCCGCGCCTGTGCAGCACCGCAAAGCTGCAGCGATGCGCGGGCCCAGGAGACGCCATGACTGATCGACAAGCCATTGTTCCGCCCGGCATGGAGGCGGTGTACGAAAAGATCGGCTACGCCCCGGCCATCCGTGTCGGCCACACCGTCTATGTGTCCGGCCAGATCGGCCGCAAGTCTGACTTGCAGCTGGTCGAAGACCGCGAAGCCCAGATCACGCAGGCCTTTGCCAACCTGCAGCTGGTGCTGGAGGCTGCAGGCGCCCGCCTGGCCGATGTGGTCGATCTGACCAGCTTTCATACCGATATGCGTGACCTGCCCTTGTTCATGCAGGTGCGCAACCGCTTTTTGCACAGCCACCCGCTTCCCGCCTGGACAGCGGTGGGCGCACACATGCTGGGCGGCGCGCCCGGCTACATCGTGGAGATCAAGGCCATTGCAGTGATACCGGCCCATGCAGCCAAACCGGGCTGAACAACCCAGCCCTTATAAAAGGAGACAGAGATGAAAACCTTGGACGTCAACCAGGTCATAGACAACGCCCGCTTTACGCGCTTCCACTGGATGGTCACCCTGCTATGCGGCTTGCTGCTGGTGTTCGATGGCTATGACCTGTTCATCTACGGCGCCGTGCTGCCCGTGCTGATGAAGGAGTGGAGCCTCTCACCCGTGCAGGCCGGCGCCTTGGGCAGTTATGCGCTGTTCGGCATGATGTTTGGCGCCTTCATCTTTGGCCCGCTGGCTGACCGCATCGGCCGCAAAAAGGGCGTGGCCATCAGCTTTGTGCTGTTCAGCATTGCCACCTTCATGAGCGGCTTTGCCACGTCGCCCACCGAGTTTGGCATCTTCCGCTTTATCGCCGGCCTGGGCTGCGGCGGCCTGATGCCCAATGCCGTGGCCCTCATCAACGAATACGCCCCCAAGCGCGCCCGCAGCACCCTGGTGGCGCTGATGTTCAGCGGCTATTCGCTGGGCGGCGTGCTCTGCGCGGGCCTGGGCATCTACATGCTGCCGCGCTTTGGCTGGCAGTCCATGTTCTTTGCCGCAGCCCTGCCGCTGGTGCTGCTGCCGCTGATCTTGTGGAAGCTGCCCGAGTCGGTGGGCTTTTTGCTGCGCCAGGGCCAGCAGGCCAAGGCGCGGCAGATGCTGTCGCAGGTAGCGCCCGATGTGGCCATGGGCAGCGATGTACAGCTGCTGCAGACCGAAGCCAAAGGCGCCGGCGTGCCCATGCTCGATCTGTTCCTCAAAGGCCGCGCGATGGGCACCTTCATGATCTGGCTGTCCTTCTTCTGCTGCCTGCTGATGGTGTATGCGCTGGGCTCCTGGCTGCCCAAGCTGATGGCCACGGCCGGCTACAGCCTGGGATCGAGCCTGTCGTTCCTGCTGATGCTGAACTTTGGCGGCGTGGTCGGCGCCATTGCCGGCGGCTGGCTGGGTGACCGCTTCAGCCTGCCCAAGGTGGTGCTGGCCTTCTTTGCGCTGGGCACCGTGGCCATCGCGCTGCTGGGCTTCAACAGCCCCATGCCGGTGCTCTACCTGCTGATCGCCATTGCCGGCGCCACCACCATCGGCACGCAGATCCTGCTGTATGCCAACACCGCGCAGTTCTATCCGCAGGCCATCCGCTCCACGGGGCTGGGCTGGGCCTCGGGTGTGGGGCGCACCGGCGCCATTGTGGGCCCACTGCTGGGCGGCTGGCTGATGGCCTCAGCGCTGCCGCTGCAGATGAACTTCCTGGTGTTTGCCGTGCCAGGCCTGGTCGCCGCGCTCGCCATCGGCTTCTTCATCCTTTACTACCGAGGCAAGCAAGAGGCGTCCCAAGTCGTCGTTGCTGCCGTTCGCCCCGCCGTCTGATCGCTCCTTAGGAAAAACCCATGCTCTATCTTGTCCATATGGTCGTCAACATCCCCGCCAGCGTGCCCGCCGAAGAGGCCGCGCGCATCAAGGCTGCGGAAAAAGCCTATTCGCAGCAGCTGCAGGAATCGGGACAATGGCCGCACCTGTGGCGCGTGGTGGGCGAATACGCCAACTACAGCGTCTTCGATGTGGCCAGCCATGACGAGCTGCACAACACGCTGAGCCAGCTGCCGCTGTTCCCCTATATGCAGATCACAGTGACGCCACTGGCCAAGCACCCCTCTTCCATCCGATAAGCAGACAGGCAGATGCAGATGACGATGCAACGGCGAACCCTAGCCCTGCTGCTGGCGGCCCTGGCGCTGCCAGGTGCCGCCATGGCGCAACCCGATGCCGCCTGGCCGGCCAAGCCCATCAAATGGGTGGTGCCCTTTCCGCCGGGTGGCGCGATGGATGTGATTGCCCGCACCTTGGGGGATAGGGCCGCGCGCGAGCTGGGCCAGCCCTTTGTGATCGAGAACCGGCCCGGCGCGGGCGGCAATATTGGCGCCGACTATGTCGCCAAGCAGCCTGCCGACGGCTACACCATCATGATCACCTCGATTGGCATGGCCACCAACCCGGCGCTCTACGCCAAGCTGGCCTATGACCCGGTCAAGGACTTTGCGCCCATCAGCCTCCTGGCGGTGGTGCCCAATGTGCTGGTGGTCAATGCCGCCCGCAGCCCCGACCAATCGGTGCAGGACCTGCTGGCCCATGCGCGCCGCAACCCCGGCAAGCTGAGCTATGCGTCCGCAGGCAACGGCACCTCCATCCACCTGGCCGGCGAGGTGTTTGCCTCCACCGCCGGCGTGGAGCTGATGCATGTGCCCTACAAGGGCAGCGGCCCGGCCATTACCGACATGCTGGGCGGCCAGGTCGATCTGATGTTTGACAGCATCACCTCGGCGCGGCCCCATATCCAGTCTGGCAAGCTGCGCGCGCTGGGCGTGACGACTGCCAAGCGCTCCTCCGCGCTGCCCGGTGTGCCCACGATTGCCGAAGCCGGCCTGCCCGGCTACGAGGTATCGCCCTGGTTTGCGGTGTTTGCGCCAGCCGGCACACCGCCCCAGGTGGTGGCCCGGCTCAACCAGGTGCTCAACGGCGCGATGCAGCAGCCCGATACCCTCAAAAAGCTCGAAAGCGTGGGCGCCGAGCCCATTGGCAGCACGCCCCAGGCGCTGGCCACCCACCTGCAGCAGGAGCTGGCGCGCTGGGGCACGCTGATCAAGGAGCGCGGCATCCGCCTGGATTGATGCCGCAGCCTGGCAACGGACAACAAGGGCCAACCCCATGAACCTCAACGATACCCGCAGCCACGCCGAGCAGGCCATTGGCGCCGTGCTGCCCCAGCGCCGGCACGACTTGGCGCGCCTGCGCGTGCTGGCCGAGCGCGGCCTGCAGCCCGTCGTCACCGTGGTGGGCAAGTACAACCACGGCAAAAGCCGCCTGCTCAATGAGCTGATCGGCAGCCCCACCTTTGCCGTGGCCGACCGGCGCGAGACCGTGGCCCTGTCCGGCCATGTGCATGCGCAGGTGCGTTGGCTGGATGCGCCGGGGCTGGATGCCTATGTGGACCAGGCCGATGACGACCACGCGCACCGCGCCACCTGGCTAGAGTCCGACATCCGCCTGTTTGTGCATGCCGCCAAGGAAGGCGAGCTCGATGCGCGCGAGCGCAGCCTGCTCCAAGCACTGCACGCCGATTCCCAGCGCACCCGGCGCCAAACGCTGTGCGTGCTCACGCAGATCGACCAGCTGGCCGACGACGCTGCCCAGCAGCAGGTGAACGGCGCCATCGCAGCGCAAGCCGCCGGCCCGATGTGGCTGGCCGTCTCATCCACCCGCTACCGCCAGGGCGTGGATGGCGCCAAACAACTGCTGCTGGAGAGAAGCGGCATCCCGGCGCTGCAGCAGTCCCTCAAGCAAGCCCTCGCCCAAGTGCCCCAGGCGCGCAGCCATGAGAAAGCCCTGCTGCTGCAGGAGATTCGCAGCCAGCTCCAGGCCCTGCATGCCGAGCGCCAACAGCGCCTGGCCCAGTTGCGCCAGCTGCAGGCAGAGCAAGGCCAGCGCTTTGCGAGCGACCTGGCCGCCGTGCAAGACAAGACCGGCCAGGACATCCAGGCCGTGCTCGATGTGCCAAGGCCGGACCATTCGCTCACGCCCGACAGCTTTGCCGACCAGTTCAAGATGACGCCCGGCAAGCTCGAGCGCAACCGCCTGCAGGTCGCCTATTCCAAGGCCTGCATCAGCATCAGCGCCATCTTGACCAAGCATGGCGTGGTGGAGCTGCCGCTGGAGCAGCAGACCCAGGTCAAGAGCCTGGACAGCGTGATGGTCGCCGTCATGGGCGTCTCGGTGAAATACCGCCAGGACCTGCGCCGCCTGTTTTGCGAGTCCGCCGGGCGCAGCGCCCTGGCCCAGGCCTTTACCCGCTACTTTGAGCTCTCGGCTGACCGCCAGGCCCTGGTGCAGCGCATGGCCCACCAAGAAGCCCAGGTGCAAGCCAGCGCCCAGGCTTTAACAGCCTTGAGCGCACTCGAAGCACTGGAGACCCGCGCATGAATGCCATGGCCGGCGAACAGCAGTTTCTGGCCCATGCGGGCGGCAGCGCCGCCGGGCCCACCACTGCCAACCATCAGGCCGGGCTGGCGCAACTGCATTCCCAACTGCAACAGCTGCAAGCCTGGCAAACCCAGCTGCAACAAGGCCTGGGCAGCGCCCTGGCACCAACACCCGGCCTGCAGCCCAGCCACCCGCTGGCCCAGCAAGCCCAGGCCCTGCACCAGCAATGCCAGGATCTGCAGGTGCGCTGGGCGCAGCAATGGTCTGCGCTGCAGCCCGCACGCAGCCTGGCCCAGGACTTTGAGCAGCGCGTGATCCTGCTGGTGTTTGGCAAGTTCAATGCCGGCAAAAGCTCGCTGTGCAACTTTCTGGCCGAGCGCTTTGCCGCGCAGGGCCAGCCCCTGCGCTTCTTTCACCTGGCAGATGGCGCGGTGGTGGAAAGCGACGAGCCCCTGCGCGAAGGCGCCACCGAAACAACAGCCCGGCTGCAAGGCCTGTGCCTGGGCACTGGCCTGGTGCTGCTGGACACCCCCGGCCTGCACTCCGTCACGCCCGAGAATGCCGCCCTCACCCAGCGCTTTACCGAAAGCGCCGACGGCCTGCTCTGGCTCAGCAGCTCCACCTCGCCCGGCCAGGTGCAAGAGCTGGACGAACTCGCCCGCGAACTGCGCCGCAACAAGCCGCTGCTGCCGGTCATCACCCGCAGCGACCTGATCGAAGAAGACGAGGTCGATGGCGAGATCCAAAAATGCTTGCGCAACAAAACCCTGGCCAACCGCGCGCTGCAAGAGGCCGACGTACAGGCACGCGCCCAGGGCAAGCTGCGCCAGCTGGGCATTGATCTGTCGGTGCTGAAGCGCCCTGTCTCCATCTCCGTCCACGCCGCACGCCACCAGCCAGGCCCCGACGCGCTGGCCGACGCTGGCCTGCTGCGTCTCTACACCGCCATCGCCGACGTACTGGCCCCCGCCCAGGCCTATAAACAGCGCAAACCGGCCGAGGTGCTGCTGCACCACCTGGAAGAAAACCTACAAGGCTCCATCGATGCCGAACTGCGGCCCCCACTGCAGCGCCTGCAACAGACCCTGGCCCAGGAGCAAGAGCGCCTGCAGCACAGCAAGGCGGCGATGCTGCGCGCCGCGTGGCGCCAGACCATTCCTGCGCTGCCGGGGTTGCTGGATCTGTATGCGGATCGGTTGCCCTTGCTGTTTGCCGAGGTTGCTGCGCTAGTGCGAGGTGAGATTAGGGAACAGCTGCGCAGCCATCTCGCTGGCTATGCACTGCCTGCGCTGCCAGCAGAACCAGCGACCCTGGGGTGGCCACCGGCTACTGTGGGCCCTGATGCCCTTTACGCAACTTTGCAAAATGCTGTGCGCGAGCAGCTAGAGATGGCTTTGGCTGCAGCGGTCGATACCTGCAGCCATGCACTGGAGCCGATGGTGCTGCCAGTCGCGCAGATGCAGGCGCATTTGCGGCAGTGCAGCCAGGATTTGCATGGCGTGGGCACTACGTTGCGGGCTTGAATGCGAACGGACGCCAATGTCCCCCATTTCCCCTAACGAGCCACCTAGAGTCATGGTTTGCCATCCCATTCGGGCTTCGGGCAAAAGCATGCCCATGTTTTTCAAGGTGGATGGACGATGCTCAAGAGCAGCAAAACGGCATGGTCGAACACGTAACCCGAACGATGAAGGAGCAATGCGTACACACACCGCTTGGAGCGTCTGCACAACGCCAGCAGGGTCCTTGGGGACTCGATGGGCTTCTGCTGGACGGTCCCGGGTCAGGCCAGAACTGCTGGTGCCAGCCAATCACCAGATTCGCACGATAGATACCATCATCTACCTACCATATATCCCGTACCTTGCCACATATCCATTGCGCCCGTTTTATAGATTTGAGGCGAACAAAGAACAATTAAGCAGAGGGATCTTTGGCTTGCACTTTCGCGAGATTACGAAGGATCTACAGAGAACAGAACGGCCTGCGCAGCGCAACAGCCTAGCTGGATTTCAGCCTCAAACAGCGCTCGGCAGCACCAGCATACCCGGTAATTAAATGTGATTTGGAGTTCACAAAGCAATACAATTTGAGTACGTTTTATAGAAAGACATACGATGATGGGCCTAACGGTCAGCCAGCGGATATCCGCCAGCTTTGCACTAATTATTGCGGTGATGTTCGGGATGTCCGCCACCTTTTATATGCGTGCGGATTCGAACCATGAGCGGGCTACCGACGTTCTCTCCTCCGACCTCGCGGGCATGGGATTCGCTGGCCAGATGCGCCAGGATTTGACCCTCCATTTTTACCAGACGCTCAACCTACTTCGGGATGCGGAGGCGAATGCCGGTCGCAGCAGCGACGTGCTCACCGAAAACAAGGCGCAGTTGAGCGCGATCGAAGCCAGTTTAGACAAGGTTTACGCCAAATACCTCAACACCATCACCCGCCAGGAAGATCGCGATGCGACCGCGGAGTTCGCGCTTACACGTGAGGCGTATCAGAAAAATACGCATCTGCTGGTTGAAATTTTGGAGCGTGGCCAGGTCGCTGAAGCTGCGCAGTTGCGCAGCGGGCAAATGCTGCCGCAATGGCGCAAGGCGCAGGAGCAGGTCAGCAACATCGTTGACTTGAACCAACATGCCGTGGAGGAGGACATGCAGACGATTCAAGAAATCGCAAGCTCCAACAAGCGCTTGGCAGTCGGTGCGCTGGTGCTGGCTCTGGTGCTGGCCATTATTTGCGGTCTGCTCTTGCACCGCTCAATACTACGTCCTATTCAAGCAACCTTGGCGGCCATGAAAACGCTGGGTACGGGCGACCTTTCGAGCAAGCTCAGTCTGAACCGTAGCGATGAATTCGCTGCCATTGAGGCAGGCTTCAATGGCATGGTCACCTCGCTTCGCGAATTGGTTGTTCAAGCACAGCGTTCATCGGTACAGCTGACAACGTCCATCACTGAGATCGCTGCAACCACCAAGCAACAACAAGCCACCGTCACGGAAACGGCTGCGACCACCAGCGAAATTGGCGCAACTTCGCGCCAGATTGCCGCGACCTCTCGGGAGCTGGTGCGCACCATGGGTGATGTCTCGGCCCACTCCGAGCAAACTGCAGCGCTGGCCGGGTCGGGCCACCGAGGCGTAGTACGCATGGCCGAGGTAATGCAGGAGTTGACCAGTGCCTCCGAAATGGTCAATGCCAAACTCGCCCTGCTTAACGAAAAGGCTGGCGGCATCAATCAAGTCGTTACCACCATCGTCAAAGTCGCTGACCAAACCAATCTGCTGTCTCTCAATGCTGCGATCGAAGCCGAGAAAGCGGGCGAATATGGCCGCGGATTTGGCGTAGTAGCCACTGAAGTACGCCGTCTGGCGGACCAGACTGCGGTTGCCACCTACGATATTGAACAGATGGTGCGCGAAATTCAGTCTGCCGTGTCTGCAGGCGTAATGGGGATGGAAAAATTCTCCGAAGAGATGCGCCGCGGCAATACTGAAATGTCCCAAGTTGGCGACCAGCTGTCACAGATCATCCACGAAATTCAGGTTTTGGCCCCGCAGATGCAACAGGTCAGTGAAGGCATGCAAACTCAGTCCAGCGGGGCCGAGCAAATTGAGCAGGCCTTGAGCCAACTCACCGAAGCCAGTAGCCAAACCGTAGAGTCACTGCACCAGGCCGGCATGGCAGTTGAGAACATGAGCGATGTAGCCAACAATCTGCGCAGCGGGGTTAGCCGCTTCAAGGTTTAATCGTGGCATTGACCCCAGCAACGGAGCCTGCACCGTTGCACCTGCTGTTCAACCTGGGCGCTGATCGTTACGCCTTGCCTGCCAGCGTGGTTCGCAAAATCATGCCCCTGCAACGGCTCAAGCATGTGCCGGAGGCCCCCGCCTGGGTGGCTGGTTTGCTGTCCTACCACGGGGAGATCATTCCAGTACTGGATCTTTGCCAGCGTGTGTTTGGGCAAAAGGCTCGGCATAGCATCAACACCCGCATGGTGCTGCTGCACTATTCGTCGACCCAATCCCTTGGCTTGATCCTTGAAAAGGCCAATCAGGTGATGCGCCTGCCTAGCCCCGCACAACAGCCTACGGGGCTGGATGCAGGAGGCGCCTACCTGGGCGCCGTTCAGGCGCAAGGCTTGGGCGACATGATTCAGCACATCTCCATTGAAGGGCTGTTGCCACCGGATATGGTCCAGTTGCTGTTCCCGCCCCAGGGCAAGCTAGCATGATTGAACGACTGGAACACCTCTTGCGATCGCTTATCGGACTCGACGCGAGTACGCTGGGCCGAGGGGCAGTCGAGCGCGCGCTGCGGCAACGGTTGAAGGCCAACTCCATGGATGAAGAAGCCTACTGGAGCCATATCCGCCAATCGCAGACAGAGCAACGCGCACTGATCGAAACCATGGTGGTTCCTGAGACCTGGTTTTTTCGCTACCCTGAATCGTTCTCGCTGTTGACCACCCAAGCGAGAGCGTTACAACGCCGGCTCCCTGTCGGGCAACCTTTGCGCTTGCTCAGCTTGCCATGCTCCAGCGGAGAAGAGCCCTACTCCATGGCAATCGCCATGTTCGATGCTGATTTTGCGGCGCACGAATTTCAGATTGATGCGCTGGACATCAGTCAGCGCGTCATAGAACATGCGACCCTTGGCCAATATGGCGTGAATGCCTTTCGCGGCGATGATCCAGGCATCCGCGAGCGGTATTTTCAACGTGAGGCGGATGGCTCCCACCGCATCCATGAGAGGCTACGCGCCGTGGTGCGCTTTCAGTGTGGGAACATACTCGGCAGCATCATGCAGCCTTCTCTGACGGACTACGACATCGTATTTTGTCGCAATCTGCTGATCTACTTTGACCGACCTACGCAGTTGCGGGCGCTGACCAATCTCAAACGCTGGCTGCGCGCCGACGGACTGCTGTTCACTGGGCCAGCTGAAGCAGGCGTTCTAAGCCAACAAGGCTTCGAATCGCTGGATGCCGCACACAGTTTCGCGTTCCGCCGCCGCACCCTGCCATGCCCCCCAGTGCCAGCGCGCCCCATATTGCCTGCGGCGGTCACGCCGCGCGCGCCTTCGCCTTTGCCATTGCGTGCCACTTCGGCCGTACGCCCCATGGCGCCTTCACCAGCTGCCAAAAGTGAATCGCCGCCAACGGGAGATGCAACGGCTGGAATGCGCAAAATCACCGAGCTCGCCAATGCGGGACGCAGCGCAGAGGCGCTCACTGCCTGCGCACAGCAGTTGACCCTGCATGGGCCGACCGCCGAGTTGTTCTTCTGGTGGGGCTTGATATGTGACGGTGCGGGCCAGGCCGAGGCTGCCCTGCGCCACTACCGCAAAGCGCTTTACCTTGAGCCCTACCACACCCGAGCCCTGGCACACCTGGCAGCCCTGCTGGTGACACAAGGCGACCACAGCGGTGCGGCACGATTACAGCAACGGCTGAAGCAGAGAGAAACCCAAGATGCCGGCAAGTCCTGATCCCCATATCCCGCTAGAGCCCCCAGCTATTGACGCCTGCTGGCAGCGCATTGGTGTTCGCGGCGACCGCTCCTGCGAGGGGCTGCTCCAGCATGTTCATTGCCATAACTGCGAACGCTATGCCGAGGCTGCCGCTCTGCTGCTCGATCGGCATGAGCTGGATCTGGAGACGGTGGACGAGGCTTCGTTCGCGGAGAATCAGCAACCTGAGCCGCTGGCTGATGGCCAGACACTGTCAGTCCTGATCTTTCGCATTGGGCAAAACTGGTTGGCTCTGCCTTCAACGCTTTTGCTAGAAGTATCGTTGCCCGTGCCCGTTCACGGACTGCCTTACCCCCGCAACCGTTCACTGCGCGGACTGTGCAATGTACGGGGAACCTTGGTTCCCTGTATGGCGCTTGACCTGGTATTGGGCCTGACCACCGAGACCACGCCGCAAGACCGCCCCCACATGCTGATACTGGACACACCTGGTGGCCCACTGGTGACGGAGGTTCAGACCGTGGAAGGCATATACGCGATTCCACTTGCCAAGCTGCAAAAGACGGGCCATGCCAGTGGCCTTGCGGTCAGCCAGCTAGCCTCTGCGGTGATGCAGTGGCGGCAGCACAGCATCACGGTGCTCCATGCTGATCGCCTGTTGCAAGCCTTGTCCAGGAGCCTTAGATGATCCAACAAGCAACACCGCTGGCACATCTCGCGATGTATGGACCAAAGGTCAAGCCATGAGCCTTGATGCCTACAAAGACAGCTCCATGCTGGAGTTGTTTCGTCAAGAAGCGCAGGCACAAACCCAGGTCATGGATTCATGCCTGCTGGTACTTGAGCGTGAGCCTACCGATCCCGCGCAGCTGGAGGCCTGCATGCGTGCAGCGCACTCACTCAAAGGTGCGGCACGCATTGTCGGCTTAGATGTCGCTGTGACATTGGCCCATGTGATGGAGGACTTGCTAGTCTGGGCCCAGAGCGGCAAGGTCCGACTGAGCACCACACGCATCGACGCCCTGCTACGCGCTTCAGACGCATTGAGGCAGTTGAGTGAAGGGATCAGCGTGCAAGGGCTGCCTGCGCTGCAAGCAATCCTGGCAGAAGATACGCAGCAAGATGCGCCGGCACCCGATGCCATGCCGGACTTCACGCCGGCCTTGCCGGAAGAAGTCTCCCCCATTGAGACCAACGAGCCCGAGCCCGCCGGTGAACTGCATGACCGTATCCTGCGTGTGTCAGCCGAACGCCTGGACCATCTGCTCGATCTGGCGGGACGCTCACTGGTGGCTGCACAGCGTACCAAGTCCCTGGGCCAAGAGTTGGCACAGCTCAAACGCCTGCAAGACCATCTTGATCGATCCCTGCATGGGTTGCGCGATGCGCTGCTGGGACAGGAGCTACCGCCTCGTGCCAAGGCCTTGCTATCCGATGTGAACCACTGGACGCTGGAAGCCAAAAGCCAGTTGCAACAACACACAGCGGCTTTCGACAGCTTTGGCTGGGCCTTTGAGCAGCGCAGCCAGCGTATCTATGACACCGTATTGGCATCGCGCATGCGACCCTGCGCGGATCTGATGGCTGGCAAGGCGCGCATGGTGCGTGAGCTCAGTCGCAGTCTTGGCAAAGAGGTATGGCTGAATCTGGAGGGCGAAGAGGTACAAGGAGATCGCGACGTACTGGAGACATTGGAAGCACCACTGATCCAGTTACTGCGCAATGCGGTGGACCACGGCATTGAAAGCCCCGCACAACGGTTGGCCAGCGGCAAGCCCGCACAAGGCAACTTGGTACTGCGGGCTCGGCATGCTGCTGGGCTCCTGGTCCTTGAGCTGGAAGACGATGGAGCAGGCGTGGACCTCGCTCGCGTACGCGCCGCGGTCATCGCACGCAAGCTGGCCACAGAAACGATGGCCCAGCACATGCATGAGGAAGAATTGCTGGCTTTTCTGTTCCTGCCGGGTTTCAGCGTGAACGAGAAAGTCAGTGAGATCTCTGGCCGTGGGGTGGGCCTCGATGTGGTCCAGCACACGCTGCGTCAACTACGCGGTACGGTGCGCGTCCGCCAGCAACAGGGGCGAGGGACAGTGTTCCAGCTGCAACTGCCGCTGACCTTGTCGATGCTGCGCTGCTTGGTGGTGGAGATCAGCGGTGAGGCCTACGCGCTTCCGCTTGCGCAAGTGGAGCAGACTTTGCGTATCCCGGCGGACGCCATCAGCATGGTGGAGGGTCAGCAACATATCTGGGTACGTGAGCGCGCCATCGGTCTGGTCGCTGCCCACCAGCTTTTACAACTGCCGCATGGCAAATCCGATCCGCTGGGGCTCCCAGTGGTTTTGATACCGCACCACGACCGAAGCCTTGCCATTGCGGTAGACAGGATTGTTGGCGAGCAAAATCTGGCTGTCGTTCCCATCGACTCCCGCCTAGGCCTGCTGCGCGGAGTGGAGGCAGGTGCCCTGCTCGATGACGGCAGTCCGGTGCTTATCGTGGATATGGATGACTTGCTGAACTCCGCTGACAAGCTCTTGGGCGCAGGCCAAGTCGAAAGGGTTGCACGGTTGTCTGAAGGGCCGTCACTGCGGCGCAAGCGCGTATTGGTGGTGGACGACTCGCTGACCGTGCGTGAGCTGGAGCGCAAGCTGCTCATTGGGCGCGGTTACGAGGTGACTGTGGCCGTGGATGGCATCGATGGCTGGAACATTCTGCGTGCAGAAAAATATGACCTCCTGGTGACCGATATCGACATGCCCCGCATGGATGGCATTGAGCTGGTAGGCCTGGTAAGACGCGACGCACAACTGCAGTCCATGCCCGTGGTGGTTGTATCCTACAAAGACCGCGAGGAAGACCGCAGACGCGGCCTTGATGCGGGAGCCGACTACTACCTTGCTAAGTCGAGCTTTCACGATGAAACATTACTAGAGGCTGTACACATGCTGATCGGCGAGGCTGTTGAATGAAGCTTGGACTGATGGTTAACACCCCTGAGTTGGCGCAACGCCTCGAACACGCTTTGGAGCCGCTGCACGACATCCACTGGGTGGCACAAGACGAGACGCAAGCCTTGCGCCTGTGTCGTGACATGCCCACTGAGCTACTGCTGCTGCAACTGGGCACAGCTGATCGAGTGGCCTTTTCGCAACGTGTCATGAATGAGGCGCCATGCCCTTTGCTGCTGCTGGATCTGGCGACCGAGCTCCATACCGAATGGGCATTCAATGCCTTGGGCCACGGTGCCCTTGATGTGGTGCATCTGCCCGAATTGGCGAACGACAGCGCATTCAATCCAGCACTGCTGCTGCGCAAGATCCAGAACATCGCCTGGCTGGCCACGCCCCCGCAGCCTGTTACCCACCGAGCCACGCGCACCAGCGCGAAACGCGCATGCCTGATTGCCATCGGTGCCTCCGCTGGTGGGCCCGCCACACTCAACCAGTTGCTGCGTGAACTGCCTAAAGATCTTGACGCCGCCGTGGTACTGGTTCAGCACCTGGACGACAAGTTCTCTGCGGGCATGGCTGAATGGTTGGCGCGGGAATCAACGCTTCCGGTACGCCTGGTTCAGGCTGGTGAGATACCGCAGACCGGCGTGGTCTTGCTGGCTGGCCGCAATGAGCATTTGACGGTGAGCCGCCGCGGTGACCTGCAGTATTCACTCAAGCCTGACGCGCAAATTTACCGTCCGTCGATCGACATTTTCTTTCACAGCATTGCCGAGCAATGGCGAGGTGATGCCATCGGTGTGTTGCTAACGGGTATGGGGCGAGATGGGGCAGATGGGCTCAAGGCCATGCGCGAGCGAGGCTTTGCCACCATTACCCAAGACCAGTCCAGCAGCGTGGTGTGGGGAATGCCCAAGGCCGCCGTTGCAATAGATGCGGCAGCTGAAGTCCTAGCTCTGGACCGCATCGCCAACCGCTTGGCCGAACTATGCCGCTGGATGGCGGTAAAGAGAAATTCATGACTCCTATTCCAACTCTGGATGAAAACACCTCTGCCGGGGAGCCTGGCGAGCTTGAAGTCAAAGTTTTACTAGTAGATGACCAAGCGATCATCGGCGAGGCCGTACGGCGCATGCTGAGCCATGAGATCGGCGTGTCTTTCCACTACTGCGGAGACCCGAAAAAAGCCATGGAAATGGCTGAACACATCCAGCCGACCGTCATCCTGCAAGACCTGGTGATGCCCGGTGTTGATGGTCTGGACTTGGTGAGCCAATATCGCAACAATCAGAAATTACGCGACCTGCCCATCATCGTTCTGTCATCCAGGGAAGACCCGAAGATCAAGAGCCAGGCATTTGCAGTGGGGGCTAATGACTATCTCGTGAAACTGCCAGATGCTGTGGAACTGATAGCACGTCTCCGATACCACTCCCGAGCGTATCTGGCGATGAAGCAACGCGACCTGGCGAACCAAGCCTTGCGCCTGAGCCAACAGCAACTCCTGGAGAGCAATCTTGCGCTGCAGCGTATGACGAAGCTCGACGGCTTGACTGGCTTGTCAAACCGGCGGCATTTCGATGAGCACCTGGACCTGGAATGGAAACGCGCACGGCGAGAGAGAATTGAACTCTCACTACTGATGATCGATGTCGATTTTTTCAAATCCTATAACGACAATTTCGGCCATGTGATGGGCGACGAGACCTTACGCAGCGTGGCCCAGGTCCTTGCACAATCCTGCTCGCGCTCCGGTGATCTGGTCGCCCGATATGGGGGTGAAGAGTTCGCTATCATTCTGCCCAATACCTCGCAAGACGGCGCATGCTCGCTCGCCAATAGTGTGCGCCGCGCAGTCCAGGCACTAGCCATTGCACATGTTACACCGGTAGCCGATGCCACAGTGACGGTCTCCATCGGAGTTGCCACCATGGTGCCTGAGCAAGACCTCAAACCCATTGCATTGATACAGCGCGCAGACATTGGGCTGTACCAGGCCAAAGAAAGTGGTCGAAATCGCATCGGCGTAGCCTGAGTACGGTAAATTTCTGATTCGATGCGATCTTGATCAGCAGGGGATGGGCTTCCTCCGGCTCGCCAAAGCTCTGGTAGCGTTGGATGGTCGCAAGTCTACGCAGGGTGCGTCAAGGGTATAGTGCAGACCTGCGAGGACGGATTCTTGCAATGACTGCAACGGACTCACGCAAATCCCAACAAACCCAATAAGGCACCTTCGGACCAGGCCCCGACGCATACTCGCCCGCGCGACCCGGTGTCTGGCTCTGACCGCAAACAATCCCACCCCGTTAGAACTCGGCCTACGCTTGTACCTGTAGTAGATCGCAGGCCCTACCCGTGCATGCGATCAAGTCAAACCGCCCTGAGACCCAGCTTGCGCGGGCTCACAGGACCTGGCTGTCCCAGGTACTGCTGCCCTGGTAGCGCTGTTGCCAACGGTCGATGCGCCACTGGCCGGCCTTGCGCAGCAATGTGAAGCGACTCTCCACGATGGGCCAGCGGTTGGAGAAGAATTCCCCGCGCGTGGTCGCGCCCGCATAGGTGTCGGCCGACTCGGGCTCGTCCACGGGGAGCATGCGGTGCTGGGTGGTGATGGTGCATTGGTCAGCGCTTGGCCACTCCAGCGCCAGCAGGTCCAGGTGCAGCGGCAAATCGGGCTTGGCACTGATGGAGATGCGCGGGTACTTGCGCGGGCGCGGCGTGGCATAGGCCTGGCGCAGGGCCATCGCGCCCGCCAGCTGCTGCCACATCACGCCCATGTCCTGATGCGCCTCGGCGCCCCGTGCGCCAGCGATGGCCTGACTCGCCGCGCGCTCCCAGTGGTTCATGGCATGCACCCAGCTGCGTAGCGCCGCCGTGGGGCTGGCAAAGGCGGGGCTCAGTCGGTCGGCCAGCGCGGCGTGAAAGGCGCTGTCAAACGATGAGTCCTCGCCGCTGGCCAGGCTCCGCCAGTTGGGCTGCTGAAACGTGGGGAAGTCATCGGGCCAGTGCAGCACAGCCAGCAGTTCCTCGGGCCAGGGCAAGGTGCCGCTGGGCGGCGCCGGCGCAGCGGCACGCAGCGCGGGGGGCAGCAAGGCATCCAGGCGCGCGGCTAAGGCTTCGAAGCCGTTGCGGCGCGCCAGGTCGGCAGCGGTGGCGCCCAGGCCATCCTGGGCAGCCACCTGCGCAGCTGCGGCTAGCAAGAGGGTCACGGCCTCGTCACCACCCGCCTGGGCGGCGGTCATCAGCGGCGTGCGCCCGTGCTCGTCGGCCTGGTGCTCGGTATCGGCGCCGGCGGCGAGCAAAGCCTGCACCAGTGCGGCCTCATTGCCGCTGGCAGCCCAGCCCAAGGCCGTCCAGCCCATCACGGCATCGGGGGTGTTGAGCGCAACACCGCGCGCCAGCAACCACCTGACCGCCTCCGCCTGCTGGGCGATCACGGCCTCGATCAGCGGCGTGCGAATGTTCCACAGGGCCGACAGGTCGTCGCCCGCTTCGGCCAACGCGGCCAGCGTGCGGATATCGCCGCGCGCTGCGGCCTGGTTGCCTGCGCCGGCTGAGGTATCGATAGGGGTTCCAGAAGCAAGCTGTGGCATGGGAGGGGACTGCGAGCCGGTCGTACATGGAAGGAGTGATGGACCCGAAGTTTAGGGCCCCTGCCATGGGCGAGTGATGTGTAGTGAGAGAACCCTGCGCCGAAGCCCGGAACTCCAATCGCAGATGGCTTTCCCCATCTCTGACAGTGCCCTTCCCCCGCCCCCATGAGAGCCCTGCAGCGCACCGGATAAACGCCGCGCAAGCCTTGACTGCTTTAGACTCGGGAGTTATATTTATCAGCTTCTTAAAGCCAACAGAGCATGTTGGTGCTTCGGTACTACTCGCGGACCAGCTTGCGTCCCGTCGCGGTACCTATTTTCTTGCGTGGGGTGCTGCTGCCCCACCGCCCTGCGTCGTCAACCAAAGCCTTGTCCCTCCCGCTGGACGCCGATCCACGATCGGCAGGCCTTGCTTGCGCCGTCTGTCTCGCCGTCTTTAGCGCCTGCCTTGCGGCTGTGGAACATGGCTGCCTTGGCTTGGGCGGCTATCGCCCAGCGCATTGCATTGCCGCAGGCTTGCCGCCATGGCGCAAGAGACCTCCCTGAGCTCGGCTCAGGCGCTTGCGTGGCGCCAAGAGCCTAGCTCGCTTTCTCCAACCGCTTGTATAGGAAATACACCGCATGATGAACACCCGACACTTTGCCCGCACCCTGCTCGCCAGCGCCCTGCTGGCCCTTGGACTGTCCACCCACGCTGGCGATCTGCCCGGAAAGGGCGTCAAGGTGCTGCCCCTGCAAAGTTCGTTGGCCGAGGAAACCTTCCAGACCCTGCTGGTCACGCGTGCGCTGACCAAACTTGGCTATGACGTGCAGCCCGTCAAGGAGGTCGAGTACCCGCTGGCGCATCTGGCCGTTGCGCGCGGAGACGCCACCTTCATGGCCAACCATTGGAATCCGCACCACTCGGAGTTCTACAAAAGCGTAGGGGGCGACGCCAAATTGTCGCGCAAGGGTGTGTATGCAGCCGGCGCCGCCCAGGGCTACATGATCGACAAGAAGACAGCCGATCAGTACGGGATCACCCACCTGAGCCAGCTCAGCGACCCCAAGCTGGCCCGGCTCTTCGATACCAACGGCGACGGCAAGGCCGATCTGGTCGGGCCCAGCGCCGGTTGGGGTGGCGAAGCCGTGGTGAACCACCAGCTCGCCGCCTTCAAGCTGCAAGGTACGGTGAACTACACCCAGGGCAACTACCCTGCGCTGATCTCGGACACGCTGGCCCGTTATCAGCAAGGCAAGCCGGTGCTGTTCTACGCCTGGACCCCCTACTGGTTGAGCAATGTGCTGCGCTCGGGCAAGGACGTTGTCTGGCTGGAAGTGCCGTTCTCGGCCATGCCTGGTGTTCAGGCGGGCACGGACACAAAATTGTCCAACGGCAAGAACTACGGCTTCCCTGTCAACAACGAATACATCGTGGCGAACAAGACCTTTGTCGAAAAGAACCCCGCCGCCGCCAAGCTGTTTGAGATCATGACGCTGCCCATCGGGGACATCAGCGAGCAAAACCGTCGGATGCACGACGGCGAGAACCGCCAGCAGGACGTGGAGCGCCACACGGACAGCTGGATCAAGGCCAACCAAAAGACCTTTGATGGCTGGATCGAGACAGCGCTGAAGGCCGCCGCAAGCTGACCTGGGTTTGCTCTGAACGCTGGGCGCGCAGCTTCTACACCTCGGCAACACCCACGCAGGCCGCCTGACGCGTCGACCACGCACTCATTGATCAGCGCCTTGTGCACGGATCAGATCGCGCACTGCAATGGCCGTCACCAAAAGCGCCAAACCCGCGGCGCTCAGGGTTGCCGCCGTGTAGAAGCTGATCAAAGCCCAGTAAAGGACGGGCTGCTCGGCGGCAAGGATGTCAGGTCCTTTGCGGTTGTTCAGCACCCCAGAGCGCAAGCTCTCCACCACTTCGGTCGCGCCGATAACGCAACCCCAGCCGATCAAGGCCGCGATGGCGAGCGCTGCCATCGACTGCAGCCACGGTCGCCGTCGGCTCGGGGTATTCGGGAGGCCCATCACCTGCTCACTGACTTGGCAAAGGCCCAAAGGCCCATCGCTTCGCAAAGGAATGCCGCACTACTGCATCTCGCTGGCCACACCCCCTGTGCGCGATGCCAGGCAACGCATGGGCATACGGTCTGGCTACCAGTCCGGCATAACATCCAGCGCGTCCCTTGCATCCCAGGCGCTGAGCCGTACCGCGCCAGGCACTGCTGTAGTGATCGGCCAGGTGCTGCACACAGCCCTCCGGCAACACCGGGAGGGTCCGTGCCTGCATAGGCCCAAAGCGAGATTGCTCCACTGGCGTTGTTTCCTTTTAGTGAATCCGATGTGTGGGAACCCATCCGTCGCACATTGTCTGATTTCCATCGGGTGGTGGTGCGTATTGCATGCGCTTAAATCGTCTCTACGTTGGGATGGTGCAATTGTCATGCCGTCAAAAGCGCAAGGCCGCCCAATAGCAGGCATGGGAGGACAAGTTGGATTTAAACACCTTTGAGTCTCGCGCCACGAGGGCAACACAGAGCATGTTCTCCTTCGCAGCGTTTGTTGCAGCGGCCGAAGATCTGTCGACGGATCCACGCTATGCCGATGCCTGGCTGGATGCAGAGATCGTGAATGCACTGGCTCTGGCCGCATGGGAAGAGCAGGGACGGCTAAATGGACTGCGCAGTGGCAGCAGACCTTCAGGAAGGATGCCATCCAAGCCATGGCCGCATTGATAAACGCCGGCAAAGCGCGCCTGTAGCCGCGACACATCCGGCCAGTGCTTGCTGTCCCGGTAGCTGCCATTGCAACCGTCTGGGATCAGCCAATTCAGGCAAAATCCAGATGATCGGGGCAAACCTGGCACCAGGTCTGCCGGGAAGCCCACTTTGAAGAATGGAACAACACCAATGGCACTGACGAAAAAGGGCGAGTTCATGTACGGGACGACGTCGGGCGACACCCAAGCCGAGCTGCGCAGCTACAGCGTTGCGAATGGCCATGAGGCCACCCGGTTTGCCTCGTCCAAATGCGAGTGCGGCTCCCGGACTTTTGCGCTGCAGACCGACGAAGAAGCCGGCGTGGCCATCCGCACCTGCTCCGACTGCGGGCAGGAACACCTGATGGGCGACAGCGCCGACTACATGGAAGAGGCCACCCCCGAGGGGCACGCCTGCGTCTGCGAGAACGAGGTGTTCGAGCTGGTGTCCGGCGTCTCCGTGTACAAGGGCACCCATGACGTGCGCTGGTACTACATCGCTTGCCACTGCGTGGAATGCGATCTGGTGGGGGTCTTCGCAGACTGGAAGTGTGAAGCAGGTGATGCGGCGGCCTTCCTCGCCAAGGTATGAGGGCGCCGCCCGCAGAGGCGCTATTGGCAGGCTTGAGCGGCCCTTCAACCAATAGCGCCCAACCCGCCGCCAGCACCTGCACCATGCGCTGAGCGCGGATGCAAGCCCTGCGGCACCCTGCCCCGCCCTTTCCCCAGGGCTCAAAACCCACTCCCCCCCAGCTCCACAAACAGCGCCTCACCCGCCATTACCGGCGCCAGCCAGGCCTGCACCAGCGGCAGCTCATACGCGTAAAAGTAGCGCGCGCAATCGAGCTTGCCCTGCAAAAAAGCCTGCTGCCCGGCATCGGCAGCCGCCATACCCCCATGCGCCTTGAGCGCCATGTCCAGCCACAGCCAGGCCAGCGTGACATGGCCGAAGGCGGTCATGTAGGCGGTGGCGTTGGCAAGGGCCAGTTGGGCGTTGCCGCTGGCCCAGGCTGCGTCGGTGGCCGCTTGCAGGGCTTGGGTGGCCGCATCTAAGCGATCGGCCCAGGGGGCGCATGCGGGCACCGACCGGGCAGTGTCTACGGTTTGCGCAATCTCGGCTTGCAGCAAGACCCAGGCGGCGCCGCCATCCATGCGCAGCTTGCGGCCCAGCAGGTCGAGGGCCTGGATGCCGTGCGTGCCTTCGTGGATCATGTTGAGCCGGTTGTCGCGCCAGTGCTGCTCCACCGCATAGTCGCGCGTATAGCCATAGCCGCCCAGCACCTGGATGGCAAGGCTGTTGCCCTCCTGGCACCACTGGCTGGGCCAGCTTTTGGCGATAGGGGTGAGCACCTGCAGCAGCAGCTGCGCGGCATTGGCCTGCTGCGGCGCACCGGCGCGCTGCGTATCGACCAGCTTGGCGCAGTACAGCTGCAGCGCCAGCGCGCCTTCGGCATAGCTTTTTTGCACCAGCAGCATGCGCTTGACATCGGCATGCTCGGCAATCGGCACCTGGGGCTGCTGCGCGTTCTTCACCACCTTCTGGCCGGCAGCGACCGGGCGGCCCTGCGGGCGCTGGCGGGCATAGTCACGCGATTGCAGGTAGCCGGCGTAGCCCAGCATCGTGGCGCCCAGGCCTACCTGGATGCGGGCCTCGTTCATCATGTGGAACATGCAATGCAGTCCCGCGCCCAGCGCGCCCACGCGGTAGCCAATGGCCCCGCCCTGCTCGCCGTAATGCAGCAAGGTGTTGACGGTGCCCCGGTAGCCCAGCTTGTGGTTCAGCCCGGCCAGCGCAATGTCGTTGCGCTCGCCGGTCACCCGGCCTTCGGTATCGACCAGGACCTTGGGCACGATGAACAGCGAGATGCCGCCCACGCCGGCAGGCAGCTGGCCGTTGTCGTCGGGCACCTTGGCCAGCACTAGGTGGACGATGTTCTCGCCCATCGCATGCTCACCGCCGGAGATCCACATCTTGCGGCCCGTCAGCCGGTAGCGCGGGCCCAGCGGGTCGTCGGCATGGTCGCCGCCATCGGGAACGGCACGCGTGGTGATGTCCGACAGGCTGGAGCCGGCTTGGGGCTCGCTGAGGTTCATCGTGCCAAAAAAGCGGCCTTGCAGCTGGGGCAGCGCAAAGGCCTTTTGCTGAGCCGGCGTGCCGTGCGCCATCAGCAGGCCGGCATTGGCCGCTGTCAGCATTGAATAGGCCTTGAGCGCAATGCTGGCCGCCGAGACCATGCTGTTGGCCGCCATATCGACCACGCAGGGCAGTTGCATCCCCCCCACCTCGTAGTCGTGCGATGCCGCCAGCATGCCCGATTCGGCATAGGCGGCGCAGGCCGCCGGTGTGCAATCGGGCAGATGCAGCTGCTGGCCGTCAAAATGCGGCTCTTGCTGGTCCACCAGGCGATTGAACGGCTCAAACTTGTCGGCGGCCAGGCGCTCGCACATATCCAGCACGGCGCCGTAGGTCTGGCGGTCGTGGCCGGCATAGCGCGCATGGCGGCTGAGTGCCTCTACCTCTAACCAGTCGTAGAGCAAAAAATCCAGGGTCTGGCGGATGCTGGCGTAGTCGAGTTGCATCTCAGGCGACCTCAAACAGTGCGGCCGCCCCCATACCGCCGCCCACGCACATGGTGGCCACTACATAGCGCACACCGCGGCGCTGGCCTTCCAGCAAGGCATGGCTGGCGATGCGGGCGCCCGTCATGCCATAGGGGTGGCCGATGGAGATGCCGCCGCCGTTGACATTGAAGCAGGCTGGATCGATGCCCAGCTGGTCGCGGCAGTACAGCGCCTGGCAGGCAAAGGCCTCGTTAAGCTCCCACAGGCCAATGTCCTGCACACCCAGCCCGTGCTGGGCCAAGAGCTTGGGGATCGCATAAATGGGGCCGATGCCCATCTCCTCGGGCGCGCATCCTGCTACCGCCATGCCCCGGTAAATGCCCAGCACCTCCAGGCCCCGGCGCTCGGCCAGTACCGAATCCATGACCACGCAGGCCGAGGCGCCATCCGACAGCTGGCTGGCATTGCCGGCGGTGATGACGCCGCCGTCGATCACCGGCTTGAGGGCGGCCAGCCCTGCCAGGCTGGTGTCGGGGCGGTTGCCTTCGTCGCGGGCCAGGGTCACGTCCTGCAGGCTGACTTCCTTCGTGCGCTTGTCGGTCACCGCCATCTGGGTGCTGAAAGGCACGATCTCGCGCTCAAACAGGCCGGCGGCCTGGGCGCGCGCGGTGCGCAGCTGCGACTCCAGCGCATAGGCATCCTGGGCCTCGCGGCTGATGCGGTACTTGCGCGCCACATGCTCGGCCGTTTCCAGCATCGGCATATAGGCATGGGCGGCATGCGCTGTGACGGCCGGGTCGCGCTCGCGGCTGGCCCACTCCATATAGGGGGTCTGCACGGCCGTGATGTTGTCGCAGCCGCCCGCCACCACCACCTGCATGCCATCGACCAGCACCTGCTTGGCTGCCGTGGCAATCGCCATCAGGCCGGAGGCGCATTGCCGGTCGATCGTCTGCCCGGCCACGCTCATCGGCAGGCCTGCGGCCAGCAAGGCATTGCGTGCCAGGTTCATGCCGGCCGTGCCGGCTGTCAGCACGCAGCCGACCACGACATCGTCCACCTCCGCCGGGTCCACTCCCGCGCGCGCCACCGCGTGCTCGATGGCGTGGCCCATCATCTGGGGCGAACGGGTGTGGTTGAGCGAGCCCTTGTAGGCCCGGCCAATGCCCGTGCGGGCGGTGGAAACAATGACGGCGTCTTTCATGGCGGTGCTCTTCAATGTTGATGGGTTCTGGCCTTCAGGCCCTCAGGCTGCTTGCAGGCTGTCAAAGCCCTGGCGCTGTGCAGCCAGCCGCTGCAGCAGTGGCGACACCGTCCAGTAGCCATAGCGGTTGCCCCGGCTGGCGGCATAGTGCTCCAGCCGCGCAACGATCTGCGCCAGGCCAATCTCCTCGGCCATGAACATGGGCCCGCCCCGAAAATCCGGAAAGCCATAGCCGGCCGCCCAGACCACATCGATATCACTGGCGCGGTAGGCAATGCCCTCGTCCAGAATCTTGCAGCCCTCGTTGACCATGCTGTAGAGCAGGCGCTCGACCATCTCTTGCGCCGCAATATCGCTGCGCTGGGCAATGCCATGCGCCTGCGCCAGGTCGGCCGCAATGCGGCCGGCCTCGGGGTCGGGCAGCGCCTGGCGGCCCTCGTAGCGGTAGTAGCCCAGCCCCGTTTTTTGGCCAAAGCGGCCCAGTGCATACATCTTGCGCACCACCGCGCGGTAGCTGGCATCGGGCGGCAGGCCGCCGGCCTTGTCGCATTCGATGACGGTCTTGGCCCCCACATCGAGCCCGGCCATGTCCAGCATGCGGCAAGGGCCCATCGCCAGGCCCAGCGCCTGCACGGCCTCGTCGATCTGCGCGGGGGTTGCGCCTTCCATCAGCAAGAACTCGGCCTCGCGCAGGTAGACCTCGGCCATGCGGTTGCCAATAAAGCCAAAGCAGACGCCCGATACCACCGGCGTCTTGCCGATCTTGCCGGCCAGGTCGATGACGGTCTTGAGCACCTGCGGGGCGGTGTGCGCGCCGCGCACCACCTCCAGCAAACGCATGATGTTGGCCGGGCTGAAAAAATGCATGCCCACCACATCGGCGGGCCGTCCGGTGGCCTGGGCCAGCGCATCCACATCCAGGGTCGAGGTGTTGCTGGCGATGATGGCGCCGGGCTTGCAGACCTCGCCCAAGCGGCGGCAGACCTGAAGTTTCAGAGCCATATCCTCAAACACCGCCTCGATCACCAGGTCGCAGGGCGCCAGGGCCTGGTCGTCCAGCGACGTGGTCAGCAAGGCCAGGCGCGCGCTGGCCTGCTCGGCGCCCAAGCGGCCCTTGGCCACCTGGGCTTCGTAGGTGGATCGGATCAGCTGCAGACCGCGTTCCAGGCCGGCAGCGGCGGCATCCACCAACACGGTGCGGATGCCAGCATTTAAAAAGCACATCGCAATGCCGCTGCCCATGGTGCCGGCCCCCAGAATGCCGACCTGCTCGATCTTGCCGGCTGGCACTTGCCGCTCCAGACCCGGAATCTGCCGGCTGCGGCGCTGTGCAAAAAACAGATGACGCAGTGCGCGCGACTGCGCCGATGGCAGCAAGCGCTTGAAGGCCTCGGCCTCGGCACGGGCGCCGCTGGCAAAGTCAGCGGTCAGCGCCTGCTGCACGCACAGCACGATGGCCTCCTTGGCGGGGTACTGCGGGCTTTGGCGCGCAGCCTCCAGCGCTGCCGCGATGGCCTGGCTGTGCTCGCCGGGCGGAGCGCTTTGCGCGCTCAAGCGGCGCGGCTGGCCGCCTTTGGCCAGCAGCTGGCGGCCAAAGGCCAGGCCCAATGCCTGCGGGTCACCCTCTTCCACCGCATCCACAATGCCGCTGGCCAGCGCCTCTTGCGCGGGCACCGGCCGGCCGCTCAGCATCACGTCCAGCGCCAGCGCTGCGCCCACCAGGCGTGGCAGGCGCTGGGTGCCGCCTGCGCCGGGCAGAATGCCCAGCTTCACCTCGGGCAGGCCCAGCTTGGTTCCCTTTTGGGCCACGCGGTAGTGGCAGGCCAGGGCCAGCTCCATGCCGGCGCCCAGCACCGTGCCATGCAGGGCCACCACAACAGGGCGCGTCTGTGCCTCGATGCGGTTGAGCAGCGCATTGATGGCCTCGGCAGAAAACGCCGGGTTGTTGAACTCGGCAATGTCCGCGCCCGCAACAAAGGACGGGCCTTCGCAATGGATCAGCAGCAGCGGCAGCGAGGCATAGGCCTCAAACTGCGCCAGCGCGGCGCTCAGCCCCGTCAGCAGGCTGTGCGAGAACAGGTTCAGCGGCGGGTGGGAGATGCAGATACGGCCTATCCCGTCTGCGCTGTGAAAGGTGACGTTGCTCATGGCTGGCAGCTCTTGGTGGAAGATAAAAATGCCCCGCTGCAGGGCGCAGGCAGGCACAGCCCCCGGGGGCCGCATGGCCTGTCAGGGACTTGAAAACCCAGGTTATCAGTGCGTGGCGTTTTCCACTGTTGCGCTGGCGTCTGCCGTGCGCTCGCGGTCGCGCTTTTGCGCAAAGTGGTAGCCGCTAAAGCCCTTCTGGATGGCAGCGTTGCAGTGCTCGCGGTACTTCTGGAAGCCGCCGGTAAACATGGTCAGGCCCGGTGCCTTGCCTTGCACATTGGCGCCCACATACCAGGTCTTGGCCTTGGACAGCAAGGTGCGCGGCGCCAGCGAATGGACCAGGTCCATCCAGGCCCGCTCCTCTTGCGCGCTGGGCTCGATACTGCTAAAGCCTTGGGCCTGCATGTGGCGGATGGCAGCCGCCGTCCAGTCCACATCGTTCTCGCTGGTGCGCACCACATTGGCCAGGGCCGAGGGGCCATTGGGCCCGGTGGTCATGAACAGGTTGGGGAAGCCATGCATCATGATGCCCAGGCAGGAGGTCGCGCCCTCCTTCCACTTCTGCTGCACCGTCAGGCCATCGCGCCCTTCCACCTCAAAAGCCAGCAGCGCGCCGGTCAGGCCGTCGTAGCCGGTGGCAAAGATCAGCACATCCAGCTCCACCTCGCCCGACTGCGTGCGCAGGCCCTTCTCGGTGATAGACACAATGGGGTCGGTGATGCAGTCGCGCAAATGCACATGGGGCTGGTTGTAGGTTTCGTAGTAGCCGGTGTCCAGGCAGGGGCGGCGGGCAAAGATGGGGTAGCCGCGCGGCTTCAGCGCCTCGGCGGTGGCCGGGTCGTCCACCGCCTCGCCAATCTTGCCGCGCACAAACTCGGCCACTTCCTCGTTGGCCTGCTCGTTCTGCATCAGGTCGGCAAAGGTGCCCAGCATGGCCAGGCCGCCTTGCAGCCAGGCATCTTCCAGCAGCGCCTGGCGCTGCGCTGGCGTCACGCTGAAGAAGGGGCGGCTCGACTGCGGCCGCACGCCGCCCACATTGCTGTTGCGTGCCAGCTCGCGGATGCCGGCATAGTGCCGCTTGACCTCGGCGACGTACTCGGGCTCCAGCGGCACATTGCGCATCGGCATCGTAAAGCTGGGCGTGCGCTGGAAGACAAACAGCTCACACGCCTGCTTGCCCACTTCCTGCACGATCTGGATGCCGGTCGATCCGGTGCCGATCACGCCCACCCGCTTGCCGCTGAAATCCACCGGCTCATGCGGCCAGCGCGCCGCACGCAGGATCTGGCCGCCAAAGCGCGCAATGCCTTCAATCTCGGGCTCCTTGGGCACCGACAGCGGGCCGGTCGCCATGATGCAATAGCGCGCCTCATAGCATTCGCCCCGGTTGGTGCGCACCACCCACAGCTGGCGCGCCTCGTCCCAGCGGGCGCTGTCCACACGGGTGTTGAACTGGTAGTGCTTGCGCAGGTCCAGCCGCTCGGCGACAAAGTTGAAGTAGCGCATCAGCTCGGGCTGCGCGGCAAACTGCTCGGACCAGGTCCATTCCTGCTCGATCTCGGGCGAGAAGGAGAAGCTGTAGTCGATGCTGGGCAGATCGACCCGCGCGCCGGGGTAGCGGTTCCAGTACCAGACGCCGCCCACATCGCCACCGGCCTCAAAGGCCTGGATCTTCAGCCCCATCTCCCGGAACTTGTGCACTGCGCACAGACCGCCAAAACCGGCGCCCACGATGACCGCATCCACCTGGTGGATTGTGTGATTGTCCATTGCTCTTTGTCTCCTGCTGGCTGGTGCCGGCCGCCCCGCCACACCGCAGCGGGGCACCGGCTCGATAGGGGATGGCAGCTCGCCTCCACCTTGTTCTCGCTGCATCATGCCTACTTGCCGACCGGTAAACAACAGGGTTTCCCCGCAAGCGTTTTGGAGGGGACAAGTCCAGGGTAATCCCGGGCTTGCGACGCTGCTGCGGCTGCTAAACTTTTTACCTGCCGACAGGTATATAAAACAAAACAAGGAGCAACATGCAAGGGCTAATGCAGCAGCGCGCGCTGCGGATTTCCGGCTTGCTGGAACATGCAGCACGCTTTCATCCCCAGGTGGAAGTCGTCTCCCGCACCCCGGACGGGGAGCTCACGCGCTCGAACTGGCTGACCGTGTCCCAGCGCTCGCGGCGCCTGGCCGCCGCCCTGCTGCGCCAGGGCATGGCCAGTGGTGCACGCATGGCTACGCTGGCCTGGAACACGCACCGCCATCTGGAGCTGTACTACGCCGTATCGGGCGCCGGCGCGGTGCTGCACACCGTCAACCCGCGCCTGTTTGCCGACCAGATCCGCTACATCATCAACCACGCGGCCGATGATTATGTGTTCTTCGATCTGAGCTTTGCCGGCCTGGTGGCCGAGCTGGCGCCCAGCCTCAAAACGGTGAAGGCCTATGTGGCACTGTGCAAGCCAGAGCAGATGCCGGCGATGGACCTGCCCGCTCCCCTGCTGTGCTACGAGGACCTGGTGGCCGAGGACGCGGGCGATTTTGACTGGCCCGAGCTGGCCGAAGACAGCGCCTCGTCGCTGTGCTACACCTCGGGCACCACCGGCAACCCCAAGGGCGTGCTCTACAGCCACCGCTCTACCGTGCTGCATTCCTGGGTCGTCTGCGCGGCCGATGGGCTGGCCTTGCGTGCCCGCGATTGCGTGCTGCTCACCGTGCCGATGTTCCATGTCAACGCCTGGGGCCTGCCCTATGCCAGCGCCATGTGCGGCGCCAAGCTGGTGCTGCCCGGGCCGGACTTGAGTGGTAAGGCGCTCTACCAGCTGATGCGCGACGAGGGCTGCACTTTCTCGCTGGGCGTTCCCACCGTCTGGATGGGCTTTTTGCAGTATGTCGAGAGCCTGCCAGCTGCCGACAAGGATGCCTTGAAGCTCGAACGCATCATGATGGGCGGCTCGGCCGCACCGCGCGCAATGATCGACCAGTTCGACAGCCTGCTGGGTGTCACCGCCAACCAGGCCTGGGGCATGACCGAGACCAGCCCGGTTGCCACCGTCAGCACCCTGCTGCCCCAGCATGAGGCTCTGGCCCGCGATGAGCGCATCGATGTACGTGCCCGCCAGGGCCGGCCCATGTATGGCGTGGATGTGGCCATCTTCAATGACGAGGGCCAGCAGCTGCCGCCCGGCGACCCAGCCCCTGGCGAGCTGCGCGTGCGCGGCCCCTGGGTCATCTCTGCGTATTACGGGCAAGAGGCCGGCTCGGCACTGGATGCGCAAGGCTGGTTCAGCACCGGCGATGTGGCCCGTATCGATGACGAAGGCTTTGTACAGATCACCGACCGCGCCAAGGATGTCATCAAGTCCGGCGGCGAGTGGATCTCGTCGATCGACATCGAGAACCTGGCACTGGCCCATCCCGCTGTCAAGGAAGCGGCCGTCATCGGCGTGCACCACGAGCGCTGGCAGGAACGCCCGCTGCTGGTCATCGTGCGCAAGCCCGGCAGCGATGTCAGCGGCCAGGAAGTGCTGGACTTTATGAAGGACCGGCTGGCGCGCTGGTGGCTGCCCGATGCAGTCGAGTTTGTCGACGAGCTGCCCCACACCGCGACCGGCAAGCTGCTCAAGACCCGGCTGCGCGAGCAGTTCAAAGGCTACCAGCTGCCCACAGCCACCCTTTCGGCACCCGTCGCCAACTAAGACCAACACCCGCTCGCTACGCGCACGGCCCCCTAGAGAGGCCGGCGCACCCGCAGCAGCCAAGGCACCGCCTTGGCTGACCGCACCAGGAGACAAGACATGAACGCCCTCACCGCGCAGGCAGCGGCCGCGCGCATCCATCCACTGCTGCCCCAGCGCGATCTGCTGGGCGAATGCCCGCTGTGGGATGTGGCCACGCAATCGCTGTACTGGATCGATGGCCGCGCCCAGTGGGTACACCGCTACTGGCCGGCAGACGGCCGGCAGCAGCAGTGGGCGCTGCATGCCCATATCGGCTCGATCGCGCTGTGCCGCAGCGGGCGCTTGCTGCTCGCGCTGGAAGATGACTTCCATTTTCTGGACCCGGACAACGGCCAGACCACGCCCATGGGCGTACAGGTGCAACACCAGGGCGAGCGCATGCGCCTGAACGACGGACGCTGCGACCGGGGTGGCCGCTTTGTGGTCGGCTCGATGAGCATGACGCCGCAGTCACCCACCGGCAAGCTCTACCAGCTGAGCGGTGATGGCCGCCTGCGCGAGCTGGACCAGGGCTTTCAGGTCGCCAACGCCACCTGCTTTAGCCCCAACGGCCGCTGGCTGTACTTTGCCGATAGCCCGGCGCGCCAGATCTGGCGCTATGCCTATGACCCGGCCACCGGCGCCTGCGGTGCCCGCGAGGCCTTTATCGACACCGCCGCGCTGGGCCTGGCGCCCGATGGCGCCACCGTCGATGCCCAGGGCTATCTCTGGGTGGCCATGGTGCTGAGCGGCCAGTTGGCCCGCTTTACGCCCAGTGGCGAGCTGGCCGGTACGGTGGATTTTCCCGCCGATGCCTACGTCACCTGCCCCGCCTTTGGCGGCCCGGCGCTGCAAACCATCTACCTCACCTCGATCAGCAACAGCGGCAACCTGCTGCGCTCCAGCCACCCGGATGCGGGGGCCGTCTTCGTCATCGACGGCCTGGCCGCAACGGGGCTGGAAGAAGCGCGTTTTGACGATACCAACAGCCCACGCTGAGACGTGGCGGACCTTATTTTTAATTTGACCAGGAGACAAACACCATGACACAACGCTTTGCAGGCAAGGTCGCACTCGTGACCGGCGGCGCACAAGGTATCGGCCGCGCCATCGTGCAGGCCATCGCGGACGAGGGCGGCAGCATCGGCATTCTGGACCGCGCCGAGGACAAGGCGGCTGAGGTGGCCGCAGCCATCGTGGCCCAGGGCGGCCGCGCCCATGCCTATGGCGGCAATGTGGCTGACCGCGAGAGCTTCAGCAGCGCGATTGCCGATCTGAAGCAGCGCTACGGCCGCTTCGACATTCTGGTCAACAACGCCATCTGGGTGCGCTACGGCCCGATTGCCGACATCACGCCCGAAGCGCTGCAGCGCATGGTGGGCACCGGCTTCAACTCCATCGTCTGGGGCATCCAGACAGCAGCCGAAGCCATGGACGACGGCGGCAGCATCGTCAACATCGCCTCGGCGGCGGCCTTTATCGGCATGCCCCAGGGCATGGTGTACTGCGGCGTCAAGGCCGGAGCGCTGGGCCTGTCGCGCGCAGCAGCGGCGGAGCTCGGGCCACGCGGCATCCGCATCAACTCGGTCTGCCCCGGCTCCATCCCGACCGAAGGCGTGGGCATCAATGTCGATGCAGAAAAAGTGCGGCTGCGCATCGCCAAGACGCCGATGGGGCGCCTCGGCACGGTGCAGGACATTGCCCGCGCCGCCTGCTTTTTCGCGTCGGACGACAGCCGCTTTGTCACCGGCGAATCGATGCTGGTCGACGGCGGCGCCACCCAGTCCTTCATCTGATCGGAGGCGCCGCCATGACTGCTCCCCCCGAGGCGGATGCCCCCATCCTGGAAGCGCGCCAGCTCTGCCGCCAGTTCAGCGGTTTCTATGCCGTCAAGGACGTGAACCTGAAAGTCAAGCGCCACTCGGTGCATGCGCTGATCGGCCCCAATGGTGCCGGCAAGACCACCTGCTTCAACCTGCTGACCACCTTCTTGCGCCCCAGCTCGGGCCAGGTGCTGTTCAACGGGCGTGATATTTCGCGCAGCGATCCGGCCAGCGTGTCGGCCCTGGGCCTCGTGCGCTCGTTCCAGATTGCGGCCGTCTTCAGCCACATGACGGTGCTGGAGAACGTGCGCATTGCGCTGCAGCGCAAGACCGGCGGCACGTTCACGTTCTGGCGCTCGGTCAAGGTGCTGAGCGCGCTGGACGAGCGTGCGATGGACCTGCTGGACAGCGTGGGCCTGACGCGCTGGAAAAACGTCAAGGCCTGCGACCTGCCCTATGGCCGCAAGCGCGTGCTGGAGCTGGTCACCACGATCGCAATGGAGCCCGAGATGATTTTGCTGGACGAGCCCATGGCGGGCCTGGGCCATGAGGACATCTGGCCGGTGGTGGAACTGATCGGCAAGGTGGCGCAGGGGCGCACCGTGCTGATGGTGGAGCACAACATGAAGGTGATATCGCATCTGTGCGAGACCGTCACCGTGCTGCAGGCCGGCCAGGTGCTGGCCGAAGGCAGCTATGACGAGGTATCGCGCGACCCCAGGGTCATTGAAGCCTATGTCGGAGGGGCCGCCCATGCCTGAGAACAACAACGCCAACAACGGCGACAACAACACCGCGCTGCGCCAGATGCTGCAGGTGCAGAACCTGCGCGCCTGGTATGGCGAAACCCTGGCGCTCGACGGCATCGACCTGCATGTGGGCGAAGGCGAGGTCGTCTGCCTGCTGGGCCGCAATGGCGCCGGCAAAACGACGACCTTGCGCGCCATCATGGGCCTGCTCAAAAAGCGCGAAGGCCAGATCAGCATCCAGGGCCAGCCCACCGAAGGCCTGCCGCCCGAGGCCATTGCCCACCTGGGTGTGGCCTATTGCCCCGAGGAGCGCGGCATTTTTGCCAGCCTCAGCACCGAAGAAAACCTGATGCTGCCGCCCGTGCTGCACCCCGGCGGGCTGACGGTGGAGGAGATCTACCAGGTCTTCCCCAACCTGCAGGCGCGCCGCAAGAGCCCGGGCACCCGCCTGTCGGGCGGCGAGCAGCAAATGCTGGCCATTGCCCGCATCCTGCGCACCGGCGCACGCCTGCTGCTGCTCGATGAGGCCACCGAAGGGCTGGCACCGGTCATCGTGCAGAAGATCGGCCAGACGCTGGAGATGATCCGCGCGCGCGGCTACACGGTGCTGATGGTGGAGCAGAACTTCCGCTTTGCCGCATCGGTGGCCGACCGCTTCTACGTGATCGAGGAAGGGCGCGTGGCCAGCCACTTCCACCGCGCCGAGCTGGAAACGCGTCGCGACGAGATCGAAGCGCTGCTGGGACTGTGACAGGCGGAGACAATACGATGGATACAATTTTCGGAATCCCGACAGCCGCGCTGATCGGCCAGCTCGTGGTGGGCCTGATCAATGGCTCGTTCTACGCGCTGATGAGCCTGGGCCTGTCGATCATCTTCGGCCTGCTGCATGTGGTGAACTTTGCCCACGGCGCGCAGTACATGCTGGGCGCCTTTGTGGCCTGGGGCCTGCTGCACTACCTGGGGCTGAGCTACTGGTGGGCGCTGATCCTGGCGCCGCTGGTGGTGGCAGCCTTTGGCATCCTGCTGGAGCGCACCATGCTGCGGCACCTCTACGCGGTAGACCATGTCTATGCGCTGCTGCTCACCTTTGGCATCTCCATCCTGATGGAGGGCGCCTTCCGGCTGTGGTTTGGCGTCAGCGGCCAGCCCTACCCCAACCCGCTGCAAGGCGGCATCGATGTGGGCCTGAGCTTTTTGCCGATGTACCGCGTCTGGGTGATCCTGGCGGGCCTGGCCGTCTGCCTGGTGACCTGGTACTTCATCGAAAAAACCAAGCTGGGCGCCTACCTGCGCGCCGCCAACGAGAACACGCCGCTGGTGCGCACCTTTGGCATCAATGTGCCGCGCATGCTGACCCTGACCTATGCGCTGGGCGTGGGCCTGGCCGGCTTCAGCGGCGTGATGGCCGCGCCCATCTACCAGGTCAGCCCGCTGATGGGTTCGAACCTGATGATCATCGTCTTTGCCGTGGTCGTCATCGGCGGCATGGGCTCGATCATGGGCTCGATCATCACCGGCTTTGCGCTGGGCGCGATCGAGGGTCTGACCCGCGTCATCTACCCCGAAGGCGCCGGCGTGGTCATCTTCATCGTGATGATCATCGTGCTGGCCGTGCGCCCCAACGGCCTGTTTGGCAGAGCGCACTGATGCGCCCGCACTGCCCTGCTCCCTTGGTCCCCGCCCAAGCTCTTGTCTTTCCCAAGGATTGAACATGCATTTCTTCTCACAACGCACCAACACCCTCTTGCTGGTGCTGGCGCTGGTAGCCCTGCTGCTGGCGCCGCTGGTGGCCTACCCGGTCTTTCTGATCAAGCTGATGTGCTACGCGCTGCTGGCCGCATCGGTCAACCTGCTGATGGGTTATGCCGGCCTGCTGTCCTTTGGCCATGCGATGTTTTTTGGCACGGCCGGCTATGCGGCTGCGCATGCCATCAAGGTCTGGGGTTGGGACGGCTCGGCCGCCATCCTGCTGGCCATGCTCTGCGCGATGGCTGTGGCCGTGGTCACCGGGCTGCTGGCCATCCGCCGCCATGGCATCTACTTCTCAATGATCACCTTGGCCTTCTCCCAGGTCATCTACTTCTTTGCGCTGCGCCTGCCCTTTACTGGCGGTGAGGACGGCATCCAGAACGTGCCCCGGCCGGAGGTGTTTGGCTTTATCTCGCTGGCCGACAACACCACCCTGTACTACTTTGCCGCCACCCTGGTCGCCGCCGCATTCTGGCTCATCTACCGCATCGTCTACTCGCCCTTCGGCCAGGTGCTGCGCGCCATCCGCGACAGCGAGGCACGTGCCCAGTCGCTGGGCTACCAGGTGCTGCGCTACAAGCTCGTGATCTTTGTGCTGTCGGCCGCGCTCGCCGGCCTGGCCGGTGCGCTCAAGGTCATCACCTTCCAACTGGCCACCCTCAACGATGTGAACTGGACCACCTCGGGTGAGGCGCTGCTCATCTGCATCGTCGGCGGCCTGCAGACCTTGCTGGGCCCTGTCATCGGCGCGGCCATCATCGTCAGCATGCAGAACTACCTGGTCGCCATGGCCGAGTGGGTGCTCATCATCCAGGGTCTCGTGTTTGTCGTCGTCGTGATGCTGTTCCGCAAGGGCATCATCGGCCAGCTCTACGCCTGGCTGGAAACCCGCCAGGCACGCCAGGCGGCACCACAGCTGGAGGCTCAAAACCAGGCCGAACGCCAAAGCCGCAGCCAAACTGGACAAGGAGCATGAGCATGACTGATCCAATATCCGTACCTGTGCAAACTCATGCTCAAGCCCCTGCCCAAGCCCAGGCCCCCAGCCATTTCCCCGAAACGCCCGGCTTGCTGCAAGGCCGCCTGGCCCTCATCACCGGCGCGGCCAGCGGCATCGGCCAGGCCATTGCCATCAGCTTTGCCAAGGCCGGCGCCCGGGTGATAGTGACCGACCTGGACACTGCGCGCTGCGCGGGCACCCTGGCCGAGGTAAAAGCCGCCGGCGTAGAAGGCTGGGCCTTCGCGCTCGACGTCACCGATCTGGAGGCCTGCCAGGCGCTGGCCGCCCGCGTGGGCAGCGACATCGGCCCGGTAGACACCCTCGTCAACAACGCCGGCCTGCTGATCCGCGAAGGCATCGACCACCCCCAGGCATCCCGCCACCTGCGCCAAGTCATCGATGTGAACGTCTTTGGCCTCTACAACATGGTGCAGTCCTGGCTGCCCGCCCTGCGCGCCACGCGCGGCTGCATCCTCAACATCGCCTCAGGCGCAGCCTTTATCGCCCAGGGCAATGCTATGGGCTACTCCGCCTCCAAAGGCGCCGTAAAAATGGCAACCCAAACCTTGGCCCTGGACCTGGGCCGCGACGGCATCCGCGTCAACGCGCTGGCCCCCGGCGTCATCCACACCCCCATGACCGAAGCCACCCGCAACAACCCACAGCGCCTGCAAGGCTTTATCCAGCGGACGCCTGCCGGGCGGATTGGCAAGCCGCAGGAGCTGGCGGGGCCGGCGGTGTTTTTGGTGTCGGGGCTGGCTAGTTATGTGAATGGGGTTACGTTGCCGGTGGATGGGGGGACGGTGGCGGTTTAGGGTAAGGGTAAGGGTTTTAACTGATGCCGATCAGCGATGAACTTTGGACTTGGCGATTCGGTAGGGTGAGCGTCTGAGCGAGCTTTAATCATTAAGGCTTAGCCTCTTAGCTCACTCAGTTCATCAACTCATGCATCTTTGGGCACTGGGTTCTGAGTTTTGAAATGGTCTAGCGACAAATATTGGCCATTTCTAGTCGCTCGATCCTTTGCTGCATTACGCTGCTATGCAGGGTCGCCGCCTGCCGCCAGAGTCAAATAAACTAATCGCATCCACCTACTACCAGCCGTTTAATAGGGGCTAGGCCAATGCGATCTCGCTTCCTTCAACAAGAATATTGATCCCGTCTCAAACTAAACGCGCACAAGAGAAGCTACAGCCGCCTCTTCGGCACCATACACAGCTCCATCCAACAGTTGCTCGTACAGATCCATTGCTTGGCTACGCATGAGGTCTTTGGACCTTTGGAGTGAGATGGCGATAGATACAAAGTTCTCCCCATGTGGCATACGAAAGCGCGAATCACCATTCACAAACATAAGTTCGGTGCAGCGTTTCGCAAGCTCAAGGACTAATTCCTCGAAGCCAGGGCTGAGAAGCAGCTCCTGCAGCAAACGCGTGAAGCTCCGATTGAGACACACCCGTAGCACTGCGGGATTTCTCGCAACTACATTCAATAATTCTTTGGTATGGGTGTCAGTTATTGGTGAATCCCAATGTGATAGCGCTCCAGCTACTGCAGCTGCCTCATGGTCAACAGCATGTAGCGCAAAACGCATCAGTACCTGATGCGCGCCTAAACGCAGCGATTCCTCGCGCCAAGCGGTTGAGGCCGTAAATAGAGCACCTAGTCGTTCTGGCGTGTCTGACCCTGCCAGAATTTTTTCCAACTGATCTGATGCGACTTTGTCCTCAGGTTGAATGAGAACTGACGCCATCAGCAATTCGCCTGCAACTTGCCGGTTACCTGCATCACCGTCAACCAGCCAGCGATCTTGTATCGCCTTCATCACTTCATCAGCAACCAGATCACGATTTTGCCAAAGGAATTTTGAAACATATTTGTCTGAGAATGCATCTGGAAACCTATTCAAGATCTTTTGTAGGAGTTTTGTTGCACGAAGGCGATTCGCCCAAAACAATGGATCGCAACGAAACATCAACAATGCAGACCAGATCGCAGGATCCTCGAAGCGTTCTACATGTCGTTCCAAAGCAGACAACCAACCGTCCCAATATGGCTCCTTACGCCCCAGCAACCCAGCAGCCATCGCACTAAGCAAGGTAAAGTTGTCTTGAGGTAGGATTCGCATACCTCCCGAAAATCTGCGGAACAAAATAGCATTTATCTCGGCTTTGTGATTCCTATTCATCTCACGATTGCGCTTATCTAAATCCAGCCTGGCCGCAATGCGCTCTTTGGTGCTAAGAAAATCGTTGACTATCCATGACTCCAATAGTGCAACATCTTCATCAACCAGACCTCCATCACGCCCCGCCAGATCCTGAAACGCCAAGGCAACGCTCTTTCTCCAAGATTTGGTGGAAAAGCCTTCGCGATGCCATTTCCATACAAGGGCTCGAACACGTTGCGGAGCAACGTCTTGATCTTCAGCAAGAACACGAAGAAGCTCGCCTGCGGCATTCTCATGCCGGCCAGGTCGAAAACGCTGTTCAGCGATTAACAAAGCGCGGTCAGGGTGAGTCTTTCCGAATCCCGCAAATGCGTGAGCTAATTCCACTGTGCCCCCATCTCTGCGAGAATTTCCGAGGCTGCGTCGACGATCCGTATCATCCGCCACATCGTCGATCATCTTGAAAACGTCATCGTCGGAGGCGTTGCCCATCTGCTGTGCGGACATCGGTGATCCCACCACAGATACCATCCTTGCTCCGCGATTGGTTCGGAGTTTTGGCTGTGTTGCACTCCATTCCTGAACTTGCCGGTATCTGCGCGGTGACAAGGCATGTGCAGGCAACAGTGCCAAAAGAGTGAGCCGCTTCCCCTCAGCCCACTCGCGACGCTTACGTCTTATGGACACATCGGAATCTTCTTGCGCTTCATGCAGGTATGGATCCCATGATTCAATGCCTGCCCGAAGATGCTCAATTCTCTCTGTACTTAGTTGAACAACTGTGGTTCGTAGAAGCTCCTGCGTCGACCATCCATCCACAAGATAATTAACACTGTCGGAGACTGTGATGAAGGATGTGCCCACCTGCAAGCGTCTTGTGTCAGCAAGCAGATATTCAATACCTGCGTCTGCCAATTCCATGCCACCGGCAGCAAACCCTTCAACAATAAGCGCCTGTACCTCTGCCACTTCCACGTTTGCGAACGTCTTAACTAAGCGCAAAAAATCATACGGGTATTCTTTGGCACATGCAAAAACTATGTTTTTCGTGATCCTGAAGATGCCATCTTCAGTATGCTCATAGTCCCACCAGTTCGGTAGGCTTGAAGACGCCGGGTAGTTATCCAGCAATCCTTGCGATAGAGGCTCTGCTCGACTAGCAACATGTACAAACCATGGTAGGAGAACATTTGCAAAAGGTAGGATCGTCCGTTGAGCAAGCTTGTCCAAGCCGTGGAACTGTAGACGTTCCTGTTTGCTAACCTCCGTATTCTCGAGATATATCTTGAAGAGCTCTGCAGCCCGATCATCACCCAGCCTTTTCGCATATTCAACAATCGTGTACTCGTCGAGTTCCTTTCGCGCAAATATCTGTCGAAGGCGCTCGACTATGGTAGCGGACCATTGGCTTGATTTTGAAAAGACCTCGATCGCCTCAAGATCATGTTCAGGCGTGCCCCAATGAGAGGCAATTGAACGAACTACGAAATCGGCATCGAGTGGAGCTTCAACAATCAACAACTGGACCGCGCTCCATCGCAATTCGCCATTTCCCATGATGCTAGGCACCAACGGGAGAAGGTAGTCGCGCCAATTTGTCCAATGCGCAATGATTCGTACAAGGGCTCTGCGTGCTAACGGGACATCTGTACGAACCAGATTTTGCATCCAACGTCGTTCACGTTCGGACGGGTGCTGTTGTCCAGCCACCATGTCCACAACAAGGTGGCGAATATGCCGCCGCGTTGTTGTATGTCCCAGAAGCGCATCAATTGCCTGCTCATAAGCTGACAAATCAAACGCTCGGAGGCGTTGCAAAGTACGCAGTACGGTAGCGCGTGCAAATAGCCCGTCTTGTCTCTCCCATGCGTAGTTCGCTAGCGATTGGCCGGTTGAGAAGTTCTTTGCCTGAAAGTCGTCTAGCCAAGCTTGGTGGCTGAACCCCACTAAGCTGTTCTGTCTCACCACTATTCCAGAAGCCACAGCAACCTGGACCGCCTGTGGATCCTGGATCTCATAAACATCTGCAGGCCGCCAAAGAGATTCACTTTCGGTCATATCGGCTGCCAACCTCTCCAAGAACTTGACCACTTCCCGCCGCATTGAGGTGTCGCCGAGATTGGCGGATGTAAGCCAAGTGTTGAGCAGTTGAGACGCAATCAACTCGCGAGCAGGAATGCCCCGTCGAAGAATTTCCACAAAGATGCGCAAAGCAAAAGGGCGCCTCAACGTCTCCCTCAAAGGCTCAGGAACATCCCCGACTGAAATGTGCAGGCGCTGCAACAGAGCTTGAACTTGTTCTTGGCTAGGCAATGCAAGCTGGACAACCTCTGCCTTTAAGGACTGAAAGCGCGCATCATATGCAGCTTCAAAGGGCCTGGATGATACGACGATGTGGACAGGCGGCGCAAAACGCTCGACACGCTTCCGATCTTGGAAATGGTGTGCAATCTGCAGCAGAAGCATCATTCGATCCGATGATCGATCCATAACCTCACTGACTGCATCTAACTGATCAATCAGTACAACGACGGGCGCAGTTCGAGCCAGTGCATCAATCTCTCCGAGCAAATGCCCGCGCAATCCCAGTGCTTTTGACACATCGCCCAGGGTTCTCACATGCAGCGGAAGAAGATCCGCCTTGATGGCGAAGACAACTATGCCCTGCGACTGAAGGCACCCAACTAGACCAGCGAAAAGTGCCGACTTCCCTGAGCCCGATTCGCCAATGACGAGGGTACAGGCGTACGGATGCTCACGAATGCGTTGTCGAAGTATTTCTAGTTCCGGGCGAACGATGTGTTCGCCGCCGATCGTCTGCGACCAAGACTGCAGCGCCTGAGAGGCTACCTTTGCATCAACCCGTGCTTCATCGACGTCGACCACATCAGCGATTGTGGCTGGAGCGATCTGTTTTTCAATGCGGAGTAATGTAGATCGGACTTCTTCCAAAGCTTGATCTCGGATCGGCTCTCGCCAGTGCTTGGATGCGTAGAGGGCTGGACGTAAATGAGTCAGAAACAGAGAAAAGGCGTGTTCCAAGTCAACTTGCCGGGTACGAAACAACTGTGGCAAGGTTTCCTCCAGCGAGCGCTCGCGTAGGAAAGGCTTCACGAATCGCTCGATGTAGCCCGCGACGATCTCCACTTCTGGTTGTTCACCAGTCCAATCATGTAGGAAGTGCACCACTGCCGGTGCTACGACTTGGTGGACGAAGATCTCTGAACGAAAGTCTTCCGCGAGCATTGGCACTACAGCTACCGCGCTCTCCATTGTTTCTGCGATGATTTCTACTAATTCCGCCTTAGCTGCGCTATCGCTCCACCGGGCCATAAAAGCCTTAGCTGCTCTATCCCCTGCCCGGCCAACAGCCCAACCAATGCAACCCTCAACGATTGTCGTAAACATTGATAGATTCGTCCTTATGTCTTGCTATATGTGGATTTTCGCTTGACCTTGATGGTCGAACAAAGCAATAGTTGGCCCATATGCTTCAAATAAGGCAATGTCCTGCGGCGATTTTCCGGAACGATCCCTAATTTGCCATCTGAACCGCTTGCAATAAGAACTTTCGCGGCACAAGTTTGACGCATCGAGATAGCGTCATGAGGTAGCGAATTGCCATTGAAGTCCCTCACGTCAACATCTGCATCCACTGTGACAAGCAAACGAACTGCTTCACCTTCCTCAATGTCGCCAACCATTGGACAGGAGCCTCACCATTGCTGCCTCTAGTGATTGGCTCAACGCTGTGGCAGTTTTCGAGCTGCAGCATCATCGAGAACGTCTCTAAGAGTAAGCATGTGATTAAGTACCTTTGCGATTAAACGCCTCGATTAAACGGTGCTGCGAAGTAGCGTAAGCTTGATTGAGCTTCCAAGACCATGTTTATCAGTCGCTAGTGGCAACAGTCCCTTCCAAGTCTGCATTAGCAAAACCATACAAATTTGCTATGTTTAGAAAATTCTTATAAACAACCTCATGAGAGGCCGGCTGTATGTCACGAACGCGCGAATAAAAATCTACCGCAATTCGTTGAATTTTCAGTAGCTGCATGTGTTAATGCCAAAAATCCTCTCAGGCTTGATGTAGATTTCCATTCTATTTTCAGCAAAGCCCGATCAAGATGCTCTCACTCCGACATTCAGACCATAGAGTGACCTCCGGCTGGATCCAAGTTGGTATGGAAGTTCATAGAGTGCCAGATCTCCGCTAAAAAGCTACATGCTGATCGAAATCAGCGCCCATAGTCTTCATCATGAACGGCGATGAAGGCCAGAGGGTTTCGGCGCTCTCTGCACGGGTTCCAGAGCCATATCTTGACTATCCAAGATCAGAATGCCCTCCTCAGCCCCCCCAATCACCTGAGCGACACCCCCACCCCTCCCCCGTACCAACCCGCTTGAGCCCTCCGCCGTTATTCGCTAATATTTACTTGCCGACCGGTAAATTACTAGTATTCAACCAGGAGACCCTGCATGGCCTACAACACGCTCATCGTCGACATCAAGGACAAGATTGCCGTTGTCACCCTCAACCGCCCGCCCGTCAACGCGCAGAACAAGGAGTTCCGCAACGAGATCATGGAGCTGTTTGACGAGCTGTCTGACCGCGACGATGTGGCCTGCATCGTGCTCACGGGCACGGGCAAGGTGTTCTCGGCCGGTGCCGACATTCGCGAACGCCCCAACCTGGCCGGTGAGCCCGGTGCCTATGGCCGCCACAACCGCCTGGTGCGCGAGTCGAACAACGCGATCATGGAATGCTCCAAGCCCATCATTGCGGCGATCAATGGGCCGGCGCTGGGGGCTGGCTTTGGGCTGGTGATGGCTTCGGATATCTGGGTGGCCTCGGAAGATGCCTATTTCTCGATGCCTGAAATCAATGTGGGCCTGGCGGGGGGGGTGACCTTTTTGCAGCGCTATTTCAGCCAATCGCGCGCACGCCGCATGTTCTTTACCGGCATGAAGGTGTCGGCGCAGGAGATGTACCGCCTGGGCCTGATCGAGGCCTGCCTGCCCGCCGACCAGCTGATGCCCTATGCAATGGAGATGGCGCGCGAGATTGCCTCCAAGAGCCCCATCGCCTTGCGCCTGGCCAAGGAAGCTGCGCGCATGACCTTGCTGATGCCCACGCGTGATGCCTACCGCTATGAGCAAGGCAACACCGTGGCGCTGTCCAAGACCGAAGACACGCGCGAGGCGCAGCAGGCATTTTTGGAAAAGCGCGAGCCGGTCTACAAGGGCCGCTGAGACTAGCCGGGTACAGCTAAGCGCCGCTGACACAGGCCTTGATACGTTGTTGCCTCGCCGGCTGCGTCCTGTCTTGTGCGGGGCGGCAAGCCTTCATCGCAAACCTTGAGTTTGCCGGGTCCTGTTAGCGGCTCCCAGTCCCACGCGCCGAGAATCATCGATCGCTGCTGCTGTCCCAGGGCCACAACACCCGGGCAGCGCAGCCTGGGCGGCCGCCAGACAGCATCAGGCGGGGCCCGATGGATGGATGATTTTCGTTGAACTATGATGGTGCCACCGCCCAGAAGCCACAAGCCTACGGATGCGGATCGGTCGTCTCCCGGCCGATATCAGGGCAAACAAATTTTGGTGACTATGCAAAAAAACACGACGAAACCCTCCGACGCCCCCGAAGAAGGCAGCAGCACGCGCATGCGTGTGGAAGACCGGAAAGAGCAACTGATAGAGATAGCGGTCCGGCTGTTTGCCAGCAAGGGCTTTGACGGTACCTCGCTGCGCGACATTGCCGACGAAGCCCAGATCACCAAGGCGGCGCTCTACTACCACTTCCCCAACAAGGATGCGCTCTACGAGAGCATCCTCGTCGATGGCATGCGCACCCTTGTCAACTACGTGTCTACGGCCATGGGCAAGGTGGCCAGCCCCGAGGGCAAGGTGCGCGAGTTCATGCTCTCCTCGGCCGACTATATGGACCGCAACCGCGACTCCTGGATTGCCGGCTCCAACATGTTCTGGTTTGGCGACAATGCCAAGCCCCGCACCGAGAACCTGGCCCTGCGCGACCAGTACGAGAAGCTGCTGCGCGATGCGATCAAGCAGGCCGTGGACAGCGAGGTGTTCCAGAAGGTGGACCCCACCATTGCCAGCCGCATGCTGCTGGCCGTGCTCAACCAGTTGCCCCGCTGGCATTCGCCCACCGGGCGGCTCAGCGCCCGCCAGGTGGTGCAGCAGTACATTGACATGATTTTCCAAGGACTGCTGGCCAGCAACCCGTCCCGATAAGCCAGACACGGGATACCTATAAAACAAGGCCCAGGCGCTGCAAACGCCTGGGCCTTGTTGCGTATGTCAGCCTTTAGAAGCTGTGGATGATGCCCACCCGGTAGGCATTGCTGTTGCCGTTGTTGGTAAAGCCCGCAGCGGTCACCGCACCGGTCAAGGTGTAGCCGGCGCCGTTCTTGTTCTTCACATAGCCATAGTCGGTGTACAAGGTGGTGCGCTTGGACATGGGGTACAGATAGGCCACGCCGTACTGGCGCGCATCGCGGTTCAGCGGGCCGGTGTCGTTCAGGTCGATGGCGTTGAGCAGCAAGGTGCCTGGGCCGAGCTTGACGGAGGCGCCGATCGAGAAGCTGCGGTCGTCCTGGCCTTCGTAGTAGCCCACCGAGGGGAAGCCGGCGAGCTGGCCGCTGTTGTCCAGGCCGGTGTTCACCGTGGGCGTGATGGCTGCGCCGGGGTTCTTGAAGGTGGCGAACGAGCCAAACAGCTTGAAGGCCTTGAAGTCATAGGCCAGCGCCGAGTTGAAATAGCGCGTCGCCGATCCATCGGTGGGGTTGGTCATGCGCGTAGCCGATACGGCTGCGCTCCAGGCGTCGTTCTTGTAGAACAGCGCCAGCGTGTACTGGTGGGCACGGTGCTCGATGTCAATGCTCTGGCGCGTGTATTCGCTGATGGTATAGGCCGCCTTGCCGATAAAGCCGCCGATCGACGGGCTTTGGTAGAGGATGTTGTTGTTCTGCCGGCCGGGCGATGGCTGGATGCCCTGCAGGTTGCCGCCGCCGCCCAGGCCAAAGGGGTCACCGACGGCCTGCACTTCGGTCGGCAGCGATGCCAGGGTACGGCCCATGCGCAGTTCGCCAAAGTTACCGGTCAGGCTGATGAGCGAACCCCGGCCAAAGGCCTTGGCGCCAAAGCCCTGGTTTTGCTGCTGCGCGCCGTTGGAGGTGTTAATGCCCATCTCCAGCTGGAAGTTGGCCCGCAGGCCGCCGCCCAGGTCCTCGCTGCCCTTGAAACCCAGGCGCGAGCCCATCATGTGGCCGCTCTCCAGCTTGGTGGCGCGCTGGCCCTGCATGGATACGCTGGCCACGCTGCTGTCGATCAGGCCATAGACCTGTACCGAGCTGCTGCCGCCCGAGGCCAGCCCCCCGGCCGGCGAGGTGATCTGCTTGAGCTCCTGGGTCTGCGCGGTTTGCGCCGCCGCGCCCCCGGCCGCTGCAGAGGCGATGAGTGCTGCGAGCAGCGGATGAAGTCTGGGCTTGTTGGCTTTCATGGTTTGTCTCCTGGTGTACTTTTGGAAAGACGTGGTCGGGCCTGGCCCCATGCACGACCACGGTGAAAACGCTTTGCTGTTTTTTTAGACCGAGCAGATCCCCACCGCGCTAGACGGCGCAGTGAGAAAGTGAGTCCCTGCAGTCAAACGCAGGGGCAGAAGGGGCGGACGCGATCCGCCAGATGGAGCGCGGTGAGCGGCGCGGCTATGGGCTAGCGGGCATTGCCACCTCGCGCATCAACGCGTACCAGGGGTCGTCAGGCGCCCTGGCGCCCATGGGCAGGCGCCGGCCAAAGCGCGTGGCTTCGTCCTGCGTGGGCGCGGCCCAGATGTCCTGCCAGTCGTAAACCACCACGCGCTTGGCCACCCGCCATTCACGCTCTGCGGTGGCCGTGGCGCGGCAGGTGAACAGATCGACATAGCGGCCGCACAAGAAGGTGGCGCGCGGCGCGCCAGCGGCATCGGTGTCGGTCTGGTAGGCCAGAAAATACGCCTCCACCGCAGCGGCATCGCCGTTCAGATGGATCGACAGATTGGCGATGTTGTGGATATAGCGCCCCTTGGCCAGCTGGGGCAGCGCCGCCTGGATAAAGCCTTCGGCACTGCCCTGGTAGGCGCCATGGCGGTCCGTGGCATCGGGCCAGTAGGCGGCACGCAAGGCCGCTTCGTCGCCCCGGTCTATGCCCCGGCAGTAGGAGTAGAGTGCTTCGCGGATCGCCTCGCGGTCGCAGAGCGCCTGGAGCTGCGCCTCCAGATGGGCCAGCCTGGCTTCGCTGCTCATGGCTGTGCCCCCTGCTGCGTCTGCGCGCGCAACTCGATCACCGCATCCAGGCACATGGCGCCCTGGGTGCGCACCATCAGCGGATTGATGTCCACGCTCTGGATGCTGTCAGCATGCTGCATCGCAAACTCCGACAGCCGGCACAGCGCCTGCACCAGCGCGGCCTCGTCATACTGCGGGCCGCCGCGCCAGCGGCGCAGCAGCTGGCTGGAGCGCACGGCATCCACCAGCGCCTGGGCGCGGGCTGCCGTGAGCGGTGCCGAGGCCAGCGCCACATCCTGGAACAGCTCCACCGCCGTGCCTCCGCTGCCATACATGACCATCTGGCCAAAGGTCGGGTCGCGGTGCAGGCCCAGGATCACCTCCACGCCGCCACGCAGCATCGGGGCGATCAGCACGCCGTCCAGGCGGGCATCGGGCCGCGCTGTGCGGGCGCGGTCCATCAAGGTACCAAAGGCACGTTCGACGGCGGCGGCATCCTGCAGGTTGAGCATGACGCCGCCGACCTCGGTCTTGTGCGCGATGTCGGGCGAGACGATCTTGGCCACGACCGGGAAGCCCACCTGCGCTGCGGCAGCAGCCGCTTGAGCGGCGCTGCTGCACAGGTGCTCGGGCGGCACCGGCAGGCCGGCGGCCGCCAGCGCGCGCTTGGCGCCGCTTTCGGTATGCACATCGTCCAGCGCCAAGGCGGGCGCGGCGGGCTGTGCGCTGCCGGGCAGCTGGTACAGCGCCTGCCAGCGCTGGCGTATCTTGGCCAGGCCGGCAACGGCGCGCACAGCGCGGGTCGGATCCTCAAACACGGCCACGCCCTGCTTTTCCAACGCGCTGCGCACCTGGGGCAAGGCCAGCATCACCAGAATGGTCAGGCGCTCGCGGTGCTGCGCGGCCAGCGCGGCAATCTCTTGCTGCGTGCTGGCAAAGCGCTCGGGCGACAGGCCCACATGGGCCAGGTAGCCCAGCACCGCACCATAGCGCGTGTGCTCCAGCATCACGCCCAGGGTGCGCGCGGTGCCACTGGCCACCGAAGTGACCTGGGCCGTCATGTCCAGCGGGTTGGCGGCCACCGCAAAAGGCAGCAGCGCCAAGGTGGCTTCGCGCGCGGGGGCGGGCAAGGGGGGCAGCTCCATGCCCTGCGCGCCCGCCTCGTCGGCCATCAGCACGCCTATGCCGCCTGAGCCGGTGAAGACACCGAGCTCGTCATTGGCCGGCAGCACGCCGCTGACGGTATAGAGGTAGGCGATGTCCAGCATCTCCTCGATGGACTCGGGCCTCAGCGCGCCGCATTCGCGGAACACCGTGTCGTAGACCTTGTCATTGCCAGCCAGCGAGCCGGTGTGGGTGGAGGCAGCGGCGGCACCCAGCTCGGTGCGCCCTACCTTCATGATCAGCACGGGCTTGCCGGCGCGGGCCGCCTTGAGCAAGGCGCGGCGCAGGCGGTTGCCGTCGCGGCAGGATTCCACCGCCGCGCAGATGATGCGCGTGTCGGGATCATCGGCCAGGTAGTCGATGCTCTCGGCCACATCAACATCGGCCTCATTGCCCGTCGCGATGATCTTGCTGAAACCCAGGCCGCGCAAGGTGGCCAGGCCATAGGCGGCCGAGCCAAAGGCGCCGCTTTGCGTGGCCAGCGAGATGGAGCCCGGCTGGGGCTGTGCGCCGTTGAGAAAGGTGGAGAAGGTCGAGAAAAAGCGCGCCGGCACATTCAGCAGGCCCAGCGAGTTGGGGCCCAGCATGCGCACACCGGCTGCGCGGCACAGGCCGACAATGCGGTCCTGCAGCGCGCGGCCGGCCGCATCAATCTCGGCAAAGCCGGCCGTCATCACCTGGATGGCCTTGACGCCCTTGGCAATGGCATCGCGCACGGCCTCTTCCACCCCGGCCACCGGCACGCAGATGATGGCCTGGTCGACCGGGAACGGGATATCGGACACCTTTTGGTAGGACTGCAGGCCCTGGATCAGCGCGCCGCTGCGGTTGACCGGGTAGATGGGCGCAGCAAAGCCGGCTTCGAGCATAAAGCGCAGCGGGCGGCCGCCAATGCGCTCGGGATCGGACGAGGCGCCCACCAGCGCCACCGAGCGGGGGTGGAACAAGGCGTCGAGGGACGAAGATGCGTGGCTCATGGCGGGTCCTCTCAGGCGCGGGCAGCGGTGGGGGCGGATTCAGCGGCCACTTCAGCCGCAATCTCGGCAGCCATGTCGGCTGCCAGGCTGTCGAGCTGCTCGTAGCGGTCGCCCCATTGCAGGCTGCAGCCAATCGCATGCATGGCCAGGCGGGCGGCAGGCAGCTCGCGCGACATACCAATGCCGCCGTGCAGCTGGATCGCCGACTCGCCCACCTGGCGGGCCGCGATCGACAGGTAGTGCTTGAGCAGTGCCACGGCATGCGCATCGCTGTCGCCCTGGTCAAAGGCCACGACGCGCTCGCGCACCATGCCGCGCACGCTTTCATAGGCCACATACATGTCCACCGTGCGGTGGCGCAGCGCCTGGAAGGTGGCAAGCTGCACGCCAAACTGCTGGCGCGTGTTCAGGTACTCGATGGTCTGCTCCACCATCGCGCCAATGGCGCCGACGATCTGCGCGCAGCAGACCAGCGCGCCCACGGTATTGGCGCGCTCGGCAGCGGCCACGGCCGCCCGGCCCCGTTGCAGCACGGCACTGGCGGGCAGGCGCGTAGCCTTCAGGCTCAGGTCGGCGGTCAGGCGGCCGTCATGGCCAGCCCAGCGTTGCAGGCTGCCGCCTAATTGATCGCGGCTGGCCAGCAGCAACAAGGCTTCGCCAGCAGCGCTGTGGGCCAGGAAGAGCAGATGGCTGGCCGGTTCGCTCAGGTCGATGCCGCGCAGGCTGCCCTGCAGTTGCACACCTTCGGCATCCACCATCGCCCTCAGGCTGCAGCTGCCGTCATGCGCAAACACGGGGGCGATGGAGACTTCGCCCGCGGCCAGCAGCCCCAGCATCTGCGCCACATCGTCGCGGCCGGGGATGGCGCCGAGCACCGCTGGCACCACCGCGCAGCGTGCGACCAGCGGCGTGGTCAGGCCATAGCGGCCAGCGGCCTCTGCGATGGACGCGACATCGGCAAAGGTCGAGCCCGCGCCGCCACTGGCCTCGGGCACCAGCACGGCTTGCCAGCCGAGCTCCAGAAACTGCTGCCAGCTGTCGCTGGCCTGGTCGGTGGCCTGGGCTTCGGTCAAAGCGGCATTGACCGCCACAGCATCGGCTGCCACCCGCATCGTCGTGTCGTACAGGTCGCCCGGAAACATGGGAGAGGCTTGAAAAGGCATGGGTCAGGCTCCAAAGATATCGCGTGCAATCACGTTTTTTTGTACTTCGCTGGTACCACCGGCCAGGGTGCGCGAGCGGTAGAAGAGGTAGGTGTGGATCAGCTCGCGCTTGAGCTCCACATCGGCGGGGCTGTCCTCGGGCAGGCTCGGAATCAGGCGCGCCGCGTAGTCGGGGCTCATGTCAAAGGCGATGCCAATGATCTGCTGGGCCAGGTCGGAGCAGAACAGTTTGAGCGCCGAGGATTTGGACGAGGCCAGCGTGCCCTGCATCTCTTCGTCGATGGCGCTGATCAGCATCTCCTTGGCGCCAGCCACGGCCGCCTGCGCCAGGAACAAGCGCTCCAGCAGCATGTGCTGGCTGGCGCCTTGCTGCGTACGGCCGCGCTCGCGCAGCGGCTGCTCGATCTGCTCCAGCAGGCGCACCAGGCGCGGCACGGTGGCGGGCGACAGGCGCTCGCGGTCGAGCAAGAACTTGGCGCAGGCCCAGCCGCCGCCCTCCTCGCCAATCAGGTTGGCAACGGGCACGCGCACATCGCGCAAGAACACCTCGTTGACATGGTGCCAGTGGTCAATCGTCGGGATGGGGCGCACCTCGATGCCGGGCGCGTCCATCGGCACCAGCAACAAGGAGATGCCGGCCTGCTTCTTGCCCTCTTTGGAGGTGCGCACCAGGGTGTACATCATGTCCGCCTCCTGCGCATGGGAGGTCCAGATCTTCTGGCCGTTGATGACATAGTCATCGCCATCGCGCACCGCCGCCGTGCGCAGCGAGGCCAGGTCCGAACCAGCGCCGGGCTCGGAATAGCCCTGGCACCACCACTCGCTGCCGTCCACAATGCGCGGCAGGTAGCGCTCCTTTTGCGCGGGCGTGCCAAAGTGCATGATCACCGGGCCGATGTGGCCGATGCCATGGTGGTAGAGCGGCGGGCAGTCTTCCTGCGCCATCACTTCTTCAAACAGGTAGCGCTGCTGCATGTCCCAGCCGGTGCCGCCCCACTCGATCGGCCAGTTGGGGGCGCTCCAGCCCTTGCGCTGCAGGATCTTGGCCCACTCGCTCATCTCGGCGCGGCCCAGCTTCTCGTTGGCGCGGACCTTGGCTTTCAGCGCGGGCGGGCAATGCTGCTGCGCAAAGTCGCGCAGGGTTTGTCGAAAGTCGGCATAGGGATCGGTGGTTGCTGTCATGTTTCCGGGTTCAAGGTCAAATCAAACGACAAGGGGCAGGCAAGGGCTGGGCGCCCCCTGCCCTCATTCCTGGGTAATGTGTTTTTCTCGGATCACGGCGGCCCAGCGCGGGCGCTGGGCATCCAGGTAGGCCGTGAAGTCTTCGGGGCCGAGCAGGTGCAGCTCGCCGCCGGGGCGGGTCACGCCCTCGGCCACGCTGGGCACTTCCACCACCGCGCGCAGATCGCGGTAGATGCGCTGCTGCAGTGCGGCGGGCACCTTGGCGGGCATGAAAAAGCCAAAGAAGCTGCTGCAGCTGTAGGGCTTGAGCTCGGGCGCGGACGACTGGGAGAACGGGGTCAGCGGCAGCGCGCTGCGCACGGGCTTGTCGCTGGCCACACCCAGCACCTTCATGCGCCCGGCCTGTACATAGCTCACTGCGCTGGGCGCATCCAGCAAGGCCGCTACCTCGCCGGCCATCAAGGCATTCAAGGCCGGGGCATTGCCCCGGTAGGGCGCGTGGATGATGTGCGCGCCGACGGCCGAGGCCAGCATCTCGGCACAGATATGCGGGCTGGAGCCGACGCCCGACGAGGCGAAGGCCAGCTTGCCGTCGTTGGCGCGCATATAGCTGGCGAACTCGGCCAGGTTGTTGGCGGGCACTTGCTTGCCCACATAGAGCACGCTGGGCGACTCGGAGACCATCATCAAAGGTTTCAGGTCCTGCGGGTCATAAGGCAGGCGCGGCATCATCAACGGGTTGGTCAGGTAACCCAGGCTGCTCAGCAGCAGGGTATGGCCATCAGCAGGGGCCCGGGCGACCAGGGCCGTGCCAATGGTGGTGCCGCCGCCGGGGCGGTTGTCGATCACCACGGGCTTGCCCCATTTCTCGGCCAGCACCGGTGCAATGGCGCGGGCCACCTGGTCGGTAAAACCGCCGGCCGCATAGGGCACGACGATGGTGACCTGCTTGTCAGGGAACTCCGCCGCCTGCACCACGGCCCCGGCCCAGGCGCCGATGAACACGCCCCAGGTGGCGGCACGCTTGAATTTTTGAGAGATAGACACGGCAGGTCTCCATCACAAAATACGTTGTTGCTATCGGCTGGCCCGTTGCGGCCTAGCCTGCGGCAGCGGGCTGGGGCAAGCGGCTTAGCGCCGCCTGGTCCTGCCAGGCTTTTTGCGGCAGCGAGGCCATCATGGTGTGGGCCAGCCCGCCATCGACCACCAGCTCGGCGCCGTTGACGTAGGCGGCCGCATCGCTCAGCAAGAAGCTGACGGCGCCCGCAATATCGCCGGGCCCACCAATGCGGCGCAGCGGCACGCGCTGCTCGCGCTGGGCCTTGGCTGCCGGATCGGCATAGGCCAGCGCGGTACCGGGCGTGGCAATCAAACCGGGCGAGAGCGCATTGATGCGCACACCCAGCGGCCCCCACTCGGTCGCCAGCTGGCGCACCAGCATCAGCGCGGCCGCCTTGCTGGCGCTGTAGGCGCCCAGCGGTGGTGTGGCATGGCTGGCCGATACCGAGGTGATGACGACGATGCTGCCGCCACTGGCGCGCAGCGGCGCCAGCGCCGCCTGGGCCAGCAGCAAGGGCGCCCGCGCATTGAGCGCAAAGGTCCGGTCCCAGTCGGCGACAGGGTAATCGCTCAAGGCGCCGGGAAAAGCCGCGCCGGCATTGCTGACCAGGCCATCGAGCCCGCCCCAGTGCTGCACGGCAGCGGCCACTGCCTGGGCGGCAAAGTCCAGCCCCGACAGATCACCCGCCAGCACCTGGACCTGGGCGCCCAGCGCTTGCAGTTCGGCGGCCACGGCATCCAGCTCGGCCGCATGCTGGTCCAGCAGGGTCAGCTGCGCTGGGCGGGCCTGGACGTCGCCCTGGTCATGGGCGTCTTGGGCCAGCCGCAGCGCAATGGCGCGGCCAATGCCGCGTGCGGCACCGGTGACGAGAATGCCGCCCATCACTGCCCCTTGAGCAGATCGCAGGCGCTTTCGGAGGCGGGGCGCCAAGCCTCTTCAGGCGCGATGGTGCCGATGATCTTGTAGTAGTCGAACTTGGCCTTGGACTCCGCCGGCGTCTTGACCTGCACCGCATAGAGCGGGCGCAGCACCTGGCCATCGGCCCGCACCTTGACCTGCTTGGAGAAGAAGTCGTTGACCGGCAGCTCGCGGATCTTGGCCGCCACGGCCTTGCCCTCGTCGGTGCCAGCGGCCTGCACCGCCTGCAGGTAGTGCATGGTGGCGCTGTAGGCACCGGCCATCAAATAGGTGGGCGCGCCGTTGTTGTAGCGCGCCATAAAGCGCTTGGACCAGGCCCGGGTCTCGTCGTTCTGGTCCCAGTAGAAGGGCAGCGCCAGCTGCAGGCCCTGGGCCACATCCAGGCCCATCGCGGTCACGCTGTTGATCGTCATGCCAAACACCGCTACCTTCTGGCCGCCCCGCGCAATGCGGTACTCGGCCGCTTGTTTGAGCGCGTTGGACAGGTCCAGCCCGGCGTTGATGATGACAATCGCCTCGGCACCGCTGGCTTGTGCCTGCAGCAGGTAGGACGAGAAATCGGCCGTGCCCAGCGGATGGCGCGTGACACCAGTCACCTTGCCGCCGCCCTCTTTGATAAAGCGGGTGGCCTCGTCTAGGTAGGCCTGGCCAAAGGCATAGTCCACCGCGATGAAGTAGAAGCTCTTGACGCCCTGCTTCATCAGCGCCTTCACCCCTGCCTTGGGCATCGCGTAGGAGTCGGCGACAAAGTTGAAATTCATCGGCGAGCAGGCCTTGTTGGTCAGGTCGGCCGTCGTGGTGCCTGCGATCAGGTAGGGCTTGCTGCGCTCCTTCATCAGCTGGGCCACCGTGAGCGCAATCGACGAGGCGGAGTTGCCGACGATCGTGTCGAACTTCTCCACATCCAGCCAGCGGCGGGTGATGCTCAGGCCAATGTCGGGCTTGTTCTGGTCGTCGGCCACCACCACCTCGATGGGCTTGCCCAGCACCTTGCCACCAAAGTCCTCGACCGCCATCTTGACGGCCAGCGCATGGCCGGGACCGCCGTTGCCCGAGTAAGGGCCCGTCTGGTCCCCCATCACACCGATGCGGACCACGTCATCACTGACCTGGGCCCAGGAAGCGGACGGCGCGGCCATGGCCGCCAATAACGACAAAAGCAATGCATGCGGGCGAAAAGATTTCACGTTGTCTCCTTGATCAGCTCTTTTTTTGCGATGAACCGTGTCTTTGGCCGGCCGTCCAGATCTTGGTGTTGGACTACATACCTGCCGACAGGTAAATAGTACAAACAAAAGCCTGAATGGCTTTCAGTGCTAACCCTTGGTCGCTGGGTGCTGTGTGTTTTTGCCCCTGGTGGATGGGGCTGGAGAGACCGATGCGCGGGCGGTGCTGGCGGGCATCAACGGCCTGAGAAATTGCCGAAGGCGCCCTGCTCTTTGGCGATAGTTGCGCTTGCCCTTGCAGGCATGGCCCAAAAAGAAAACGCCTCGGCTTTAAGGCAAGCAGAGGCGCAAAGGCGCCTATAAGGCGCCGCTGGGGGAGGCAGTCGCAAGCGTCGACTGGCGCGACCACTTGCCGATTCTCAAAATAAAGCCGCAAGCGCCCTATTCGCAAGCGCTTGTGGCCAGACCGGGTCAGGAAGCCAGGGCCCGCATCTCCGCGATCAGATCGGACTTGCCTTCAAAGCCGATGCCCGGCAGCGCTGGCAAGGTGACATAGCCGTTGTCCACCTTCACGCCATCGGGGAAGCCGCCATAGGGCTGGAACAGGTCCGGGTAGCTCTCGTTGCCACCCAGACCCAGGCCGGCGGCAATGGCCAGCGACATCTGGTGGCCGCCGTGGGGAATGCAGCGGCTGGGCGACCAGCCGTACTCCTTGAGCATGTCCAAGGTGCGCAGGTATTCCACCAGGCCATAGCTCAGTGCGCAGTCAAACTGCAGCCAGTCGCGGTCCTTGTGCATGCCGCCGTGGCGGATCAGGTTGCGGGCATCCTGCATCGAGAACAGGTTTTCACCGGTGGCCATGGGGCCTTTGTAGACCTCGCCCAGCTTGGCCTGCAGTTCAAAGTCCAGCGGATCACCGGCCTCTTCGTACCAGAACAGCGGGTACTGCGACAGCGCCTTGCCGTAGTCGATGGCGGTCTGCAGGTCAAAGCGGCCATTGGCATCCACCGCCAGTTGCTGGCCCGGGCCCAGGATCTTCAGCACCGATTCGATGCGCTCGCAGTCCTCGGCCAGGGTGGCGCCGCCGATCTTCATCTTGACCACCGAGTAGCCGCGCGCCAGGTAGCTTTCCATTTCGCGCTGAAGTGCCTCCAGGCCCTTGCCGGGGTAGTAGTAGCCACCGGCGGCGTAGACAAACACGCGCGGGTTGGCTGTGCCATTGCCATAGCGCTCAGCCAGCATCTGGAACAAGGGCTTGCCGGCGATCTTGGCCGTGGCATCCCAGACAGCCATGTCGATGGTGCCGACCGCCACCGAGCGCTCGCCATGGCCGCCGGGCTTTTCATTGATCATCATGCGGGCCCAGACCTTGTGCGGGTCCAGGTTCTCCCCGGTCTCGTCCAGCAGGCTGCCGGGCTCGGCTTCGAGCACGCGGGGGATAAAGCGCTCGCGCATCAGCGCGCCCTGGCCGTAGCGGCCGTTGGAGTTGAAGCCGTAACCAATGACGGGCTTGCCATCACGGATGACATCGGTGACCACAGCGACCAGGCTCAAGGTCATCTTGGAGAAGTCGATGTAGGCGTTGCGGATGTCCGACTTGATGGGACGGGTGGATTCGAGGATGTTGACGATCTTCATGGTGGTCATCGGTTGTGAAAATGGGGGGATGAAATATCAGCGGGCCAGGGACGAGCCACCACAGATGGCGATGTCCTGCCCGGTGATGGCGGCAGCCGCCGGAGACAAAAGAAAGCCCACCAGGGCGGCGATCTCGGCCGGCTCAATCAGGCGGCCAAGGGGTGGCAGGCGCGGCGCACTGCCGGCGCGGGCCGGGTCGCTCAACATGCCAGTGGCCGTGGCTGCGGGCGAGACCACATTCAGCGTCACGCCCTGCGCAGCCACCTCGGCCGCCCAGCTGCGCGCCAGCGCGATCAAGGCCGCCTTGGTGGCCGCGTACTGGCCGCGCCCGGCCATGCCTTGCGCCACCCGGCTGCCAATAAACACCACCCGGCCCTGGCCGCGCTGGGCCATGCCGGGCACGATGGCATCGGCCAGGCGCGTAGCGGCATCGACATTCAGGCGCCACATCAGCGCGCCGCCGTCGTGGTCAAGCTGGCCCAGCGCGCCCACGCGCAGCACGCCGGCGGCATGCACCAGCGCATCCACGGCGGGCAGGGCCGCAGCGCTGCGTGCAATGGCGGCGCCGTCCGTCAGATCGACCGGCACATGCGCATAGCTGCCATGCACGATGGTGGCCTGCGCCACATCAAGCCCCGTGACGCGCCAGCCCGCCGCCAGCAACGCCTGGGCAATGGCGCTGCCAATGCCGCTGCTCGCGCCGGTCACAACGACATGGCCCAGCTCAGTCTGCACGGATGCCTCCTTCGCTCACGATCTTTTGCGCACGTTCGATCTCGCTGCGCTGGAATTTCACAAAGTCCTCGGCGCTGCCGGGCGTGGGCAGCAGGCCTTGTTCCTTGAGCTTGGGCGCCATATCGACCAGGGCCTTGTTCACCTCGGCGTTGAGGCGCTGCACCAGCGCGGGCGCGGTCTTGGCAGGCGCCCAGAGGCCATACCAGCTGTAGAACTCATAGCCGGGAATGGTCTCTGCCACGGTAGGCACATCCGGCAGGCTGGGCACGCGCTCGGCCGAGGTAACGGCCACCACGCGCAGCATGCCGCCCTTGTGGTACTGGAGGGAGCCCAGGATCGGGTCGATAAAACCGTCAATCTGCCCGCCAATCAAATCCTGGAACGCCGGTGCCGTGCCTTTGTAGGGAACGATCAGGTAGTCCAGGCCGCCCGCACGCTTGAGCAGCTCGGTAGACAGATGCCCGGCTGAGCCGAGCGACCCCACGGCAAAAGTCATCTTGCCGGGGTGGGCCTTGCCGTAGGCGATGAGCGACTTGATATCGGTCACCGGCAGGTTCTTGTTGATGGCCACCGACAGCGGGGCCTTGGCCACCAGCGCAATCGGCACAAAGTCTTGCGTCACGTTGTAGGGCACGGACTTGAGCGTCAGCGGCGCTGTGACATGCGTGGAGGCACTGAACAGCAAGGTGTAGCCATCGGCCGGCGCGCGGGCCACCGTCTCACCGCCGATCACACCGCTGGCACCGGGCTTGTTCTCGATGACAAAGGGCTGGCCCAACTGGTCGGCGAGCTTTTGCCCCAGCATGCGGCCCACCGCATCGAGCGTGCCGCCCGGCGGAAAGGGGATCACGACCCGCACCGGCTTGGCCGGATAGGTCTGCGCAAAGCCGCTGGCGGCCAGGGCCAAGGCGGCAGCGCCAATGGCGGTGCGTAGCGCGGTACGGATAAATGGTTGGCGTTGCATGGTGTCTTGTCTCCTGTCGGTTTTTTTCTAGAACGTGTTGACGATCTCTACGCAGCCGCGTTGGCGTGCAATCGGGATGAGTTCGAAGCGGTGGTTCGCAGCTTGCACCGAGGTGCAAGCAAGAGCCAACGCGAAGAAATCGCCCGATTTCACGTCAACCCGTAGGGACAGTGACTTTGCGGACACCCCGTCTTGAGGTGCACGCATCACTTCATTCCGCAAGGGCACTGTCGAGGCGCGAGGAGATCGTCAACACGTTCTTCGGGACCCCTGGGGGCAAAGGACCTGGGGTCCCCTGCCCTACTTCAACGGCGGCTTAGCGCTTGAGCAGCCCGGCTTGCTTGACGGCGGCGCGCAGTGCCTCCACTTCCTTGGCATTGGGCGCTTCGGTCGGTGGGCGCACGGTGGCGTCGTCAATCACGCCGGCCAGGTACATGCCGCCCTTCATGCGGGCATGGGCCTCGCCGGTGGGTTCGCCACCGCCATACACGGCATCCTTGAGCGGGGTGATGATGGCCTGCACTTCCATCGCCTTCTTCAGGTCGCCCGCCTTCACCGCATTCCACAGGTCGATGATCAGCTGCGGAATAAACGTCGCAAAACCCACCAGCGCGCCGTCCACGCCCTGCACCATCGAGGCGAGCAGGTACTCGTCGTGGCAGGTCAGGATGGCCTTGGAGGCATCAGCCTCGCGGATCGCCTGGATGTCGCGGGCGTATTTGTTCATGTCGCGCTGTCCCACCTTGAAGGCCTGCAGGTAGGGCAGCTTCGCCAGACCGGCCAGCAGTTGCGACGAGTAGGAGGCACGCGTCCAGGCCGGGTACACATGGCAGACCAGGTCGGCATGGGGGGCGGCTTTGTGGATGGCATCGAAATACTGCAGCGCGTGGCCGGAGGTGAAGCCAAAGCGCAGCCAGTGGTGCGGGGGCATCACATCCAGCGCCACGGCGCCGGCTTCCACCGCAGCGCGGGCATGCTCTGCCGCATCGGCCAGGCCTTCGCAAACGATGGACGAGATCACCGGCATGCGGCCCTTGAGCTCGTCGGCCACAATGCGCGTCACCTCAGCGCGCTCGGCGGGCGTCAGCGAGAACACCTCGCCGGTGTGGCCATTGGTCATGATCGCGACCACGCCATCGTGGCCGGCTAGCCAGGATGCAAGCTTGCGCAGTGCGGGTTCGTCAATGCGGTGGTCCGGGGTGAAAGGGCAAGAGATGGCAGGAATAATTCCACGATAATTCGCGATGGCAGGCATGTTTTTGTCTCCGTTAGGGGTGCGGGTGGTCAACGGTGTTCATCATTTCGCAGGCTGCCTCTGCTGTCCAATACCCGAAACGCATACATGTATCTATGAGCCAGGCAGGCTCCAAGGAAACCCATGGGACCCGGCAACCGCCCGCTCGATCTGGAGTGGCTCGAAGACTTCATGGCACTGGCCGATACCGGCAACTTCTCGCGCGCAGCCGAGGCCCGCGCCATTGCCCAGCCGGCCTTTAGCCGCCATATCCGCTCGCTGGAAGACTGGGTCGGCGTGGAGCTGTTTGACCGCAGTGCCCACCCTGCCGCCCTCACCCCCGCCGGCCAGCGCTTTCTGCCGCTGCTGCAAAACGTGCTGGCCAACCTGGAGGCCGCCCGCATCAAGGCCCGCGCCGCGCACGACCAGGCTGCCGCCAGCCTGCGCTTTGCCGCCACCCATGTGCTGTCGCTCACCTTCTTTCCGCGCTGGCTGGTCGGCATGGAAGCGCAGCTGCGCCTGGGCCCGATCCAGACGATGAGCGACAGCTCACTTGCCTGCGAAGACCTGATGCTGCAGCGGCGCGTGCAGTTTGTGCTGTGCCACGGCCACGCCGCCGTGCCCGGGCGCCTGGACGAAGGCCAGTACCCGGTGCTGCGCCTGTCCGATGACCTGCTGCGCCCGGTCAGCGCCGCCGCCCCCGATGCACCCGGACAGCCGCTGCACCGCATCGGCCAGGACAGCGATGTGCCCGTGCTCGCCTACAGCGAAGCCTCGGGCCTGGGCCGCATCATGCGATCGCGCATGCGCGGCATGTTTGCCGATGGCGCAGACGCTGTGCACGCTGGCCAGCCCGGTATGGCGCATGGCGTCGCCGTCGTCTTTACCGCCCACCACGCGGCCTTACTCAAAACCATGGCCCTGGAAGGCCGAGGCGTCGCCTGGCTGCCCCATAGCCTTATCACCGAAGAGCTGCGCAGTGGCAGCCTGGTGCCTGCGGGCGACGACCGCTGGAACGTACCGGTGGAGATCCGCCTGTACCGGCAACGCTCGGAGATGGCGCCGGCGGCAGAGGCGCTGTGGGCGCTGGTGCAGGGGCAGCAGACTGGGGGAGCGGATGGGAAGCAGGTCGGCTAGGCCCTGAAGCGCTGCGGTCATCGCGCCGCTGCAGAATGGGCATGGATGGGATGACCCCATACCCAGGTGCTGCGCATCGTGTTTTCAACCGGAGTGGATGATGGATCTCGCTATCGCGGCCTTCGCTGTGCTCGCCGTCACTGTCGTGCTGTTCTTGCTCTGGGACCAGTGGCGGCTCGGCAAGAAAGCCTTGCGTGACGCCAAGCGTGAACGGCCATTTCCGGCGGAGCCCGCGAAGGCTGGCTCGCGGAATGATGCAGGGGCCAATGGCGGCGGCGGTGATGGCTGTGGGGGCGATGGGGAATAGTTGCTTCTGAGGACGCTGGTTAGACTGCATCCTGACATCCACATCGACCCACCATGAAACGACCACACCAATACATTGACGTGATTTGGAGTCACGATAGTCTTGAATATCCCGTTCGACTCGTGTCAGAACTTAGCGCGGACCGCTGCGAATTGCGCAAGCTGGAGTTTTTTCGCGATGGAACTGTGGATGCGGCTGACATCGACCGCGAAACATCGCGAACGCGGCTTGGCATAGGTGGAATTCCGTCATTGGATGAGATCAACCAAGATCCACAGTTCCTGGCGACTGCTATCCATCAAGATCACTTTGACAGGCTGTGGCTTCAATATGCATTTCAATCAGAAAAAATTACCGACCTGCAGTGCCTGCAGATCGCAGAGCAGTATTTAAGCTCCCATGGTATTGGGCACCTATGCCCGGGAACGCTCGGGAGACAAGAGCCAGACCGATGCGAAGTTATCTTTTTAATTCCCGAAACTATGGACCCCGAGATCGCCGTTGTTGATCCACCCGATGTGAGAGTTTGGGTAAGCTTGTCGAGTGGGCTTGTGAAGTTAATAGATCAAATGTAGAGATACGGGGAACACTAGATTGAAACCATCCTCGGATGGTCATTTTCTGGATGCGCGAGCTGCGATCTATCAGCTACAGGAAACCACCGGGGATGCATGATGTGACTCTCCTAGGAGTAAGGCAGATGCCCCCTGCTCTCTTAACAAACAGCCAAAAACCGCGTCCCTCGCTCTTGCAAAAGCCATTATGTGAAAGCCCCACCCTGACCGCGTCGGCCTGGCCATAAGAGCGACAGCACCTAAGCACAACCTCCATGCTGCAACACCCTTACCTCCGTAGACTTGACTCTTTTTCCCTGACCGTGCTTACAGACATACAAGGGTTGTCGCTGCAGTTCTTTGAATCGGACTGGGGCACCACCGACGAACAACTCTGTTTTTACGAAGGCACGCTTCTTGGTATCGCCTACCCAGTGAATGGCTCGGCTGACATTGCGATCGACTTACTTCCCCAACTGGAAAAGAAGCGCCGCTATCCATGGCCCTCAACCACAGCGTTTTCCCAAGCACTTGTCACTTGCACGGAGAAATCCCCCCGCTGGCTATTACATTGCGAGCAGGACACTGACCAGCACGCCATCCAGGCAATCACTGATGATGCACAAGTGAAGCACTCCATGGCGTTGGCGCTGGCCTACTGTGAAGGGAAGGCGCATTCCTGCCCCGGCTTCGTTGCAGGAGACAAGAGCTCAATGGCCATATACAGAAACTCGAAAGCAGGCCTATGATCGGTTTGAGCCATTCATAGCGAGCGCATATGTTTCCTGAGATTGCCGACACCCCCATCCAAACGCCCCGCCTGAGCTTGCGCCTTGCCGGCCCCGGCGATGGCGAAGCCGTTTATGCAGCGGTGGTAGAAAGCCTGGCCAGCCTGCGCGCCTGGCCCACCTCGCTGCCCTGGGCACTGTATGAGCCGTCGGTATCGGCGTCCGAAGACTTTTGCCTCGCCAGCATGCGTGATCGCGAAAACGGCACTGGCCTGGCGTTTCTGGTCTGGGACCACGAGCAGCGATTGATCGGCAGCGTGGGCCTGCACACGATCCGCTGGGACATTCCCAGCATGGAAATTGGCTTTTGGATGCGCAGTGGCGTGCACCGAAACGGATTTGCGAAAGAGGCGGTCACGGCCGTCCTGCACTTGGCATTCACGCAATTGAAAGCGCGGCGGGTGTTTGCGCGCACCGATGAAGATAACGCGGGCAGCCGTGCGACCTGCGCCAGCGCGGGGATGCTGTTGGAGGGGGTGCTAAAAAATGAGCGCATCACGCCATCAGGGCAGTTAAAGAATGGCTGTGTGTATGCGTCAACTCGGTAGCCTGCGATTGCCGTAATCGGCCCAGCGCAGATCTGGCGCGGCTTGGCTGCTGCAGGTTATAAACCGCGCCTTGATGCCAGGCGCCCAGGCAACGCTGCAGCAGCCCGAGGATCCTCCGCTTCTGCCACTACTCGGGCTTGCCCTTCATCCCCAACAATTCGCTCGCACTGATGATGGCCTGGGCGATCTCTTCGACCGATACGCGCTTTTTCATGGCCTGCTCGCGCAGCATTTCGTAGGCGCGGTCTTCACTGACCTGATGGGTGGCAATGAGGATGGCTTTGGCGTCGGTCACACGGCGTTGGCCCAGCAGCTTGTTTTGCAGTTTGTGCACATGTTGCTGCATCTGCCGGTGCTCCTTGTGCATCTGGCGCGCGACAACCAAGGTGGAGAGCAGGCCAAAGGAGCGTATGGGCGAAGGCAGGATCGCCTGCGCCTTGAGCTCCAGCACGGCAGACACAATGGTGGGGTTTTCATAGTTCACCACCGCCACCAGCGCAGGCGCCTGCTCACCGCTCGCCCAGGCCATGAGCAGGTGCAGAAAATCAGGGCGTACCGCCAACAGGACGATATCCGGGTCGTCCGGCAATTGCTGCACCGGTGGCCAGACGCTGCGCACCTGGCAGCCGATGCGCTGGAGCTGCTGGGCCAGCAGCAAGCCATCGGCATCCTCGGGGTGCATCAGGATGATTTTGAGTTGGCGCAGCTCCTTGAGGTGCTGCGAGGTAGCGCGGGGCTGCTGCGGGTTCACGCTCAGACCTCGATCTTGGCCGTCCAGTCGCCCAAGGAATGGGTGACCAGATAAGGATCCGGCGATACGGCGCGTTTGGCCTCGCGCAGTATGGTGAACTCCCCTTGCGCATTGGCCCGCCCAATGCGCGGGTAGACCCAGGTGTGGTGGTTTCCGGGATCGATGCGCACACGCCCCTGAGGCGCATCAAACTCGCTGCCCAGCAGGTAAGGCAGCAACTCGCTGATGGTGTCGCTGCCCGAGCGGCGAAAGGCTTTGGCAAACATATGCAGCTGAAAATAGGAGGCTTCCCAGCACAGATTGGGGCGGCAGTCATCGCCGAAAAGCCGCTTGAGGTGGGCCAGGCAGCGCTGGTTGGCGGCAGATTGGATCGACTGAAAATAAGGTGCCGAGGTGATGTGGCCGGCTGCGATGTCAAAGCCCATTTGCCCGATCTCGGCCTCCGAGGTGGTGAGGCTGCAGATCGGCATTTCTTTGGTGCTGAAGCCGGCATCGGCATAGGCGCGGTAGAGCTGGGCGGTGGAGTCTCCGACCACCGTGGAAAAAATGAAGTCAGGGCGCTTCTGGCGGATATCTTCCATGACGGCTTGGTAATCGTGCTCGGTGGCCGCCAGTGGCAGGTAACGCTCGCCGAGGATTTCGCCCTCGGGGTGCTGCAGGACCAATTCGCGCAGTATGCGGTTGGATTCGTAGGGGTAGATGTAGTCCGAGCCGATGAGGTACACGCGCGCGCCAAAGCTGCTGGTCATGAAATCGGCCAACTGCACGCTGTTCTGGTTGGGGGCGGCGCCGGTGTAGATGATGTTCGCGGAGAACTCGAAGCCTTCGTAGAGCGTGGGGTAGAACAAAAGCTTGTTCCATTTCTCGACGACGGGCAGCACGGCCTTGCGGCTGCTGGACATATAGCAGCCAAAAATGGTGTTGACGCGGTCGTGCATGATCAACTGCTCGGCCAGGCGCGCGTACTCGGCAGGGTTGGACGCCGGGTCATAGCGCACGGCCACCAGCTCACGCCCGAGCACGCCGCCGGCGTTGTTGATTTCGTCGATGGCCAGCAAGCTGCCCTGCAGTTGCGACTGGCCAATGATGGACGTGGTGCCCGTTTCCGAAAAGAGAATGCCGACACGCAAGGGATCGTTGTTTGCCAAAACCTGTCTCCTGGTCTATCCCACTCCAATGCTTGGGCCACTGGAGCGGATGCGGGGTAAATGCATAAAGCGTGCCAGCCAGCTTAGCGCAGCGGCAGGCGCTGGCCGGTCTCATCGGTGCAGGGCTGGGGAGTGCCCTGCACATCTAGCGCCCAGCGGCCAGGCGCGCGCCCATCCTGGTCAAGCGCGGCAGCAGCTGCACGGCGTCATCCGCGATGTCATAGCCCCGCCATCCGAAGATCTGGCGCACATAGGCATCGGCCTGTGCATCGACAGCCAGACAGCAAACGCGCACGCCTGCGCGCTTGGCCTCCTGAACGGCATGCCGCGCATCTTCGATCAGGTATCGCTTGTCGTGCACATCGATGTCGTGCGGAGCGCCATCGGTGACCACCAACAGGCTGCGCTGCCCTTCGGGCTCGTTGCGCAGCAGGCTGCTGGCATGGCGCAGGGCCGCGCCCATGCGCGTCGAATAGCGCCCGCGCAGGGCTTGGACCATGGCTGCCGTGGCGCTGCTGTGTGCCTGGCCAAAATCAAGCAAGCGGTAGTAGTTGACTTCGGCACGGGTGTTGGACGAGAACGCATGGATGGCCAGACGTTCGGCGCTGCGCAAGCACGCCTGCGCCAGCATCAGCGCGGCTTGCTTCTCCAATGCCAGCAGACTCTGGCCCTGCGGCCCGATGTCGTTGACCGATTCGGAGATGTCCAGCAGCACCAACATGCTGGCGGGGCGTGGGCCCTGGCCGCTGCGCATGAAAATGCGCGGGTCGGGGCGTAGCTGCATGCGCATGTCCACCTGCACGTCGATGGCCGCATTGAGGTCCAGCGCATCGCCCTCCCACTGGCGGCGAAGCCGATGGCGCCGGTCGAGCACGCGGGGATGGGGCAACGCCAGACTGTCGACCCTGGAGGCACTGGACAGGCGCGCACTGCGGATCTCGCTCAGGCCCTGCCAGGCGGGGAGTTTTTCGACCACCTGGCACCAATCGGCCTTCATATGCTCGCTCCTGTAGTCCCATTCCGGGTAGTGAAAGCGGGCGATCTCCAATTCTTCGGCCGCCTGGGGCGTTTGCGCCGGCTCGGGCGGCTGTTGCGCATTTCTTGTATGCGCCACATGCCGTTGCGCGGCGGTCTGGGGCAGATGCAAGGCCTCGTCCTGGTTGTCTTGCGACTCGGGATGCGCCCAGAGGTAGCTGTTGTCATCCCGGTAGAGCGTGGGCCCGGCATAGTGCTGTGGATCCATGCGCACCCGCATCTGGCCAAGGTCATTGGCAAGGATGGAGGCGATGGCGCGGAATGCCGCATAGTCTTCAAGCCCATGCTTTTGCACCGTGCCTTCAAAGAGCTCCTGCGCCTTGTTGACCCAGTGGTTAGCGCTGTGGCTGTCCGCCAGCAGCAAGATCCGGTCAAGCCGCGCCATAAAGGCGGTAAAGCCCAGGTTTTCCGCCTCGGGCTCGGGCGCGATATGCGCCTGGAACCAAGGGCGTGCGCCGGGGTAGTCGCGCAGCAACAGGCGTTCGGCGCGGGCGTCTTCTATGGCCGAGACCAGCACCATGCCCATGGGCTTCAAGGCCTGGCTGGTCTGGCGTGCGGGTGAATGCAGCAGATGCGCCGCAGCATGCGCCACCATGGCGGTGTGCCGGTGGGCACGCTCGGCCTCGGGCAGATCATGCAGCGGCGGTAGCATCAAGCGTGCAGCGCTTGATGCAGCTCCACCATCTGCAGCAAGCACGATGGCACGCTGCGCTGAGGCAGGCGGGGCCGCTGCGCCACCCAGCAGCCCCCCCGCCTCCTGATGCGGACTGGCAGCCTGCAAGGGGTGGACTTGCACCCGGCTCAACGCCAGGCAGGAGGCCAGCCTGGCCAGGCGTTCAAAACTGCGTGTGTCGTCGTCGATCCAGGTTGCGGCGGCGCGCTCGCTGAGCCGGGAGGCGGATGATGGGGCCATGGTGCTGTGCTTTTTAGCTTGCAAATTTGGCTTGCACGAGTTGCTTCAGCGCTTGGCAGGTGTCGGGGTCATCCGTCAAGGCCTGGGTGATCGTCATGTCGCAACTGTCGGCGGGAGATACGCCATCGCGTATCAGCAAGCCGGCGTAGATGAGCATGCGGGTGGAGGCGCCTTCATCGAGGCCATGGTGCTTGAGTGCGCGCGTGCTGTGGGCCAGCGCGACCAGACGCTCGGCCAGCGCAGGCGCGATGCCCGCTTCGTGCGCGACGATGTCGGCCTCGGTTGCGGCATCGGGGTAGTCAAACTCCAAGGCGGCAAAGCGCTGGCGCGTCGAGGGCTTCATGTCCTTGGCGCTGCTCTGGTAGCCGGGGTTGTAGGAGACCACCAGTTGGAAATCCGGATGTGCATGCACGACTTCACCCTTCTTGTCGAGGGGAAGCACACGGCGCGCGTCGGTCAGCGGATGGATGACGACCGTCGTGTCCTGCCGTGCCTCCACCACCTCATCGAGGTAGCAGATGGCACCGTAGCGCACCGCCATGGTGAGCGGCCCGTCGTGCCAGGCCGTGCCATCGGCATCGAGCAGGTAGCGGCCGACCAGGTCAGAGGCGGTCATGTCTTCGTTGCAGGCCAGGGTGATGAGCGGGCGCTGGAGCGCCCAGGCCATGCGCTCGACAAAGCGCGTCTTGCCGCAGCCCGTTGGGCCTTTCAGAATCAGCGGCATGCGGTGGCGGTAGGCCTGCTCGTACAGAGCGATCTCATTGCGGGCGGGCCGGTAAAACGGCTCTTTGGCCATGCGGTACTCGGCCAGCGGGTCATCGCCGCGGGCGGCATGCAGCGGGTCTTTTGCATTCATCATGTTCACCATTTCCCCATCAACAACATCAAACCCGGAATCCAGCAGGTCACAATGCCCACCAGCACCGTGTAGGCCGCCAGAAAGCGCAGCTGCTTGCCGAGCCCCAGCGCAAGAAAGAAGAAAAACCACAGACTCGCCCAGACCAGCCACATGGCGATGACGCGGATATCACCGGCAGCGGCGGCAAAGGCCAGCGCACTGACCGCCACAAACAGGCAGTACCAACCCAGGCCCACGCCTTTGAGCGCCCACCACTGCACCACCGCCAGGTACAGGTAGGTGAAAGCAAAAAGCAGGCCTCCTGCGGCAGCGAAATAGTCAGGGTCCGTGTCTGCACGAAGAATGCCAACGGCATTGATGAACAAAGCCAGCAGACCCACGAGCAGATTGACAGGCGCAGAGTCCCGCGCGTCGATGCGGCCGCTCAGGCCCATACCGTTGACGATCAGCACCATGCCAATGAAAAAAAGTGCGATACCCAGCATGTTTGTCTCCTTGTTTTTTATCGGATGGCATGGCTGCTCGATACCGGGCGGCCATGCCCACTGACTGGGGTTGCGGCTTTAGCGGTGCTGGGGCGCTTCGTGCGGAATCCCTTCTATCGGGCATTCAGGGGTGCCCACCGTCGTGCGGGTGAACGACTCGACCATCTCCCGCGTCCCTTCGGGGTCGTTGACCCACTGGCTGTAGAAGCTGTAGGGGCAGGCGGCAACGCCCTTGTCGCCATCGCCCGAATTGATGGTGCCGGTGTAGCCGCGGTGCACCAGTTTGAAGAGGTGGTTTTGTGACTGGCCGTTCTTGCGTGCATCGCGGATCAGCGATTTGGACAGCTCCGCATACTGGATGCCCATTTCCTCTTCACCGGTCTCGCCCAAGGTGCGGCCGTCAAAACCGATGATGGCCGAGTGACCGAAATAGGAGTAGACGCCGTCAAAGCCCGCCGCATTGGCCACGGCCACATAGGTGTTGTTCATGAACGCCATGGCCTTGGACACCAGGATTTGCTGCTCCTTGGCCGGGTACATATAGCCTTGGCAGCGGACGATCAGCTCGGCGCCACGCATCGCACAGTCGCGCCAGATCTCGGGGTAGTTGCCGTCGTCGCAGATGATCAGGCTGATCTTCATCCCCTTGGGGCCTTCGCTGACATAGGTACAGTCGCCGGGATACCAGCCTTCGATAGGCACCCAGGGCATGATCTTGCGGTATTTCTGCACGATCTCGCCCTGGTTGTTCATGAGGACCAGGGTGTTGTAGGGCGCCTTGTTGGGGTGCTCTTCATGGCGCTCGCCGGTGAGCGAGAAAATCCCCCAGACATTGGCCTTGCGGCAGGCATCGGCAAAGATGGCCGTCTCTTCACCGGGAATGGCAGAGGCGGTCTCGTACATCTCCTTGGAGTCGTACATGATGCCGTGCGTGGAGTACTCGGGGAACACCACCAGGTCCATGCCCGGCAGCCCTCGCTTCATGCCCACCACCATGTCGGCGATCTTGCGGCAGTTGTCCAGTACCTCGGCCTTGGTATGCAGGCGTGGCATCTTGTAGTTCACCACCGCTACGCCTACGCAATCATTGCTGCTTGAAATATCTCCGTGTCTCATGGCTGTGCTCCAAGTTAATGAGAAAAAAGTGCGACCTGTCCGGCTGGCAGCCGCAGCGCAGGGGTTTCAAAGCAGCGTAGGCAAAGCTCCGCCAGCGAACCAAAGGCCTGGTCCGAAAAACGGGAATACCAAAAAACGAACGAAAAAAAGCCCGAATCGACTCAGGAATGAATCGATTCGGGCTTTATTGCCGGACATCTGCGCTGGCAACCTTGGCAGCTGATGTCAATATCTGCAACGAAATCTGCGTGGCGCTTGTCCGCCGCCAGACAATGGTAGAACGATTGTGGCCATGGCCGCCTAGAACATCTACCGGTTGCAGCGTTTGAGCGATGGTGGTAATTGGCGAGCCGCGCAGCGAGAAAATGGGCAAGAACCATGCGAGCCTGGAACAAATCCGTGGCGCATCTTCGTGCAACGGCCCGCATCGAATCAATCAGCCTTCTTGTTTATCGGCTACATTCGCGATCGTGATCAGCAGCAGTTGGCCAACCATCTGCGGATTGCACCATCCCCCCATAGCATCGCAAGGGAATCTCTTCCACCATGAGCCTTGTCACCGATCTTCTCGCCGGCATTGCGGAGTTTTTCGCCGATGTGTTTGTGTTCAGGCGCCAGCGCGAAAAGCAGGGCCATGCCAAGCGCGATATCGCCGATGACGCCATGGCGGTCGCGCATTTTGAATTTGTCACCTTGCTGTGGATTGCGCTGGTCTGTGTTGGCTTGATGTTTCTGTTGATTTTCGGCTTGGGGGTGCCTGTGGGTTGGGGAATCGGCATTGGCCTGGTCGTTGCAGCGGTATGGGGCTACAGAAAATATGCCCAGATGCTGCGCGAGCCTTGATGGCTTGGGTCCTCAGAACCCAGCGTTTTGCATGCCCAACGCAGGGCGAGCCCGGCATTTCCACCCAAGCTCGCAGGGCTAAATAGCAACCATTTACAAAGCCGTTACAATCGCGGCTCTCTCCTCCCCAGCAACAGATCCGCCCCGGCGGTCTCAGCCAAGCCAGGAGTTCTCTTCTTGTCTTCCGGCTGAGGTGTGTCCGTGCCCGAGCGCTACTACAGAGAACTGCTGCGGTATTTCACACGCAGCGCAGGTGACGGTGATGTCGCCGCCGACTTGGTGCAAAGCGCCTATACCCGTATCTATGCGATGCAGCGTTCTGGTGGAACGGTGCTGGATGCGCGCGCCCTGCTCTACAAGACGGCGCGCAACCTGGCAGCCAGCGGTGCAACGCGCAGGCTGGCCGAGCAGCGTGTGCTGGATGCGCTGAGCCTGGTCGCACCGACCAGCGCGCCCTCGGCAGAAAGCGCGGCCATGGCCCGTGAGCAGCTGAACCTGTTTTTGCAGCGGCTCGAAGCCATGCCGCGCAAACGCCGCGATGTGTTCATCCTCGTACGCATCTACGGCTACAGCTACCGGGAAGCCGGTGAGCACCTGGGCATGACCGAAACCAATATTGAAAGGCATGTCATGCGCGGCATCCTGGATTGCGCAGCGTATGCGCCCTCTCGCGCCTGAATACGCAAGCACGGCAAGACCATGGCATCTTCTGAACCCCCTCGCAAACTGGTGGAAGCAGCCTTGCTGCTGGTCGGCCGCGTCCACAAGGGCAGCAGCGATGCAGCGCTGGCGGCCGAGCAGGAACTGGCGGCGCACTGGCGTACCGGCTCCCCCGAATGCCGGGCCGCACTGGAGACCGCCGAGCGCCTCTGGGCCAGCACCGATGGTAGCCATCTGCAAGCCAATGTGCCGCCCCCTTCACGCCAGGCCCCACGGCGCGCGCGGCGCAATACCTTGGGCCTGCTGGGCCTGGGCGGCTTGACGGCGGTGCTTTGGGGTGGTGGCCGCTGGGTCTGGCAGCGGCCGGTGTATGAGCAGGAGTTGCAGACCGCGCATGCGCAGCAGCGCGACCTCAGCCTGCCCGATGGCTCGGAACTGAGTCTCGCGCCGAACACCCACACGCGCATCGCCATCTACCGCGATCGCCGCGAGGTGCAGCTGCTGCGCGGAGAAATGCGCTTCCGCGTGGCCCCGGATGCCGACCGCCCCTTCAGCGTGACCACCGACTGGGGTGGCGTGCGCGTGCTGGGCACGGTGTTCAGCGTCAGCGTGCGAGAGCAGCAAATGCGAGTGGCCGTGGCAGAAGGCCGGGTGGCGGTGTGGCCCGCCGAACACCCCGGTGCAGCCGTGGACATGAAGGCCGCGCCTCCCGTCACGCTGACGGCTGGCGACGCGATTGCGGCCGACCAGCGCGGCCTGGGACCCCGCTTGCAGGTACCTGCCGACAGCGTGGGCGCCTGGCGCAGCGGCTGGCTGGTGTTCCACAACACGCCGCTGGACCAGGTGCTGGAACAATGGAACGACTACCTGGCACGCCCGCTGCGGCTGGGCAGCCATCCGCAGCTGCGGCAATTGCGGCTGTCGGGGAGCTTCCCTTTGCGCCAGCCCCAGGCCTTTTTGACGGGCCTGCCGGACATGCTGCCGGTGCGCGTGCTGCGCAATGGCGCTGGTGATGTCAGCGTGGAGCTGCGCTGACGGCGCCCTTGCGCAGCGCCTGTTTAATGCCGGTTGGCACCGTTACAAATATTTTTTGGAAATCTTGTCAGGGTTGAAGCCCTTCGTTGGTCTTCTGCTGGAAACCCTCCACTGGAAGCACCTTCTCATGACCCGACCCTCTCTGGCAGCGCGCAGCGCGCGTTCCTTTGCTCTATCCCCGTTGGCCTTCGCCGCGCTGACGGCGGCCGCGACCCTGACCGCGTTTGGCATGGCGCCCGCCGCCTGGGCCCAGGCGCCTGCTAGCGAGCAAAGCCTGCAGACCGCTGTGCCGGCGCAGGCTTTGGCGCTGACACTCAACGCCATCTCTCGGCAAACGGGCATCGCCATTGGGGCCGATGCCGCGCTGCTGCAGGGCAAAACTGCACCCGCCGTGCCTAGCGGCCTCAGCCTGCAGCAGGCCATCGACCGCGCCCTGGCGGGCAGCGGCCTGGTGTCCGTGCGCAGTGGCCCGGGCACCATCTCCATCCGCCCACAGCCACCAGTGGCGCAGGATGCGCTCACCCTTCCGGCAGTGACCGTGACCGCTGCAATGGACACGGAACGTGCAAACGGCCCTGTGTCGGGTTATGTCGCACGGCGCGCCACGGCGGGCAGCAAGACGGACACGGCCATCATCGATACGCCGCAGTCGGTGTCGGTCATCACGAATGACGAACTGCGCAGCCGCCAGGCCGAGACCTTGTCCCAGGCACTGAACTACACCCCGGGCGTGACCACCCAGCCCACCAGCTTCAGCCGCACGGCCGACCGTTTCCGCATCCGTGGCATGGATGTGGAGTCCGCCAACAGTGGCTCGATGCGCGATGGCCTGCGCCTGCAAAGCAACTCCTACGACGGCATCCAGGAGCCCTATGGTTTGGAACGGGTGGAGGTGCTGCGCGGAGCGGCGTCGGTGCTTTATGGGCAGCTGTCACCCGGTGGCGTGGTCAATGCCGTCAGCAAGCGCCCCACGTCCGAGCCCATCCGGGAGCTGGGCTTGCAGCTGGGCAACCACAACCGCCGCCAGCTGACGGCAGACTTCAGCGGCCCCGTGGCCGGCAGTGACACGCTGGACTACCGGCTGACCATGCTGGGGCGTGACAGCGGTACCGCCAACCGCTACATCCCGGACGACAAGCTCTACATTGCGCCCGCCCTCACCTGGCGGCCCAGTGCGGACACCACGCTCACCTTGCTGTCCTTCTACCAAAAGACCAATACGCGCTTCTCAGCCCCCTTGCCCTACCAACTGGTGGAAGGCGTGGGCCAGGGCCCCCATTTCATTGGCCGGGGCGACTTCATTGGCGAGCCCGACTACGACAAGATGAAGGGCGAGATGTTCACCTTGGGCTATGAGCTGAGCCACGCGCTGAACACAGACACCCGCCTGCACCACAGCCTGCGCTTCTTTGAATCTAAGGTGACCTGGAACTACCTGCAGGCCCAGACCAGCGCGGCGGCCATTGCCGAGGCTGCCTCCACCGGCGTACTGCGCCGCCAGTACAGCGACCGGCGCGAACATGCCAAGGGCCTGGTCTCGGACACCCGCATGGAGTTCAACCGCCAACTGCTGGGTGCCGACCACAAGCTGCTGCTAGGCCTGGACCTCTACCGCATGGACTATGACTCGGAGAACTTCCGCGCCAATACCTCGTCCATCAACCTCGGCAGCTACAACTATGGCCAGCCGGTCAACGTGAACCGCGATCCGGCGCTGGACCGTGGCTCGCGCCGCAAAACTACGCAAGCCGGCCTCTACCTGCAAGACCAGATCAGCCTGAGCGACCGCTGGACCGTGCTGGCTGGCCTGCGCCGCGACTGGGCACAGCAGGACCAGACCGCGCACCGCGACGGCAGCAATGCCAAGCAAAAAGATGGCGCCAACACCTGGCGGATGGGTTTGGTCTACAAGGCGCCCAACGGGCTGGCGCCGTACCTGAGCTACAGCGAATCCTTCTTCCCGGTGTCGGTGTCTGAAGTCTCGGGCATGAGCTTCCGCCCCACCACGGGCAAGCAGTACGAAGCCGGCCTGCGCTACCAGCCCGAGGGCAGCCGTACCCTGCTGAGCGCCGCCATCTACCAGCTGGTGCAAGACAACGTGCTGAAGTTCGATGCCGGTGAGAACAGCTACCGCCAGACGGGACAGGTCCGCTCACGCGGCCTGGAGCTGGAAGCCAAGACCGAGGTATCGCGGGCGCTCAGCCTGATCGCCTCCTATGCCTATACCGATGCCAAGATCACGCGCAGCACCATCGCCAGCGAGATCGGCCAGCGCAGCGAAGACACCCCCTACCACCAGGCCGCTCTTTGGGCTGACTACAACTTTGCATCCTGGGGCCTGCCACAGCTGCGCCTGGCTGCAGGCGCGCGCTACAAGGGCAGCACCCGCGCATCAGGCATTGCCACCGGCATGCCCGCCTACACCGTGGTTGATGCGCTACTGGGCTACCGCTTTGACGCGCATTGGGATCTCAGCGTCAACGTGAGCAACCTGATGGACAAGAAATTCACCCAATGCGAGTTCGCCATCTGCCACTACGGTGACGAACGCCAGGCCAGCGCCAACCTGACCTACCGCTGGTGATGCCACGGCGCAAAGCCTCGCTGCGGGGCTGGTTGGTCCTGGCCCATCGGATTGCCGGCCTGAGCCTGGCGGCCTTCCTGGTGGTCGCCGGCTTGACCGGCAGCCTTTTGGTGTGGAACAGCGAACTGGATGCCGCGATCAACCCGCAGTGGTTAAGGACCACGAGCGCAGACCCCACCACCCGGCCCATCGACGCACTGGCGCTGCGCGACATGGTGCAGGCGCAGTACCCCCATGCCCTGGCCCTGCGCGTGCCGCTGGCACAGGAGCCCGGCCATGCGCTGGTGTTTTTGCTGCGCCCGCGTCCAGGCAAAGCGCCGCTGGAGAACGACGAGGTCTTCGTCGACCCCACCAGCGGCCAGATCCTGGGCGAACGGCGCTGGGGCGATATCACGCAGACCTGGCGCAATCTGATGCCTTTTCTGTACCGGCTGCACTATTCACTGGCGCTCGGGGCGGTGGGCACCTGGTTGCTGGGCCTAGTGTCGCTGCTCTGGATGGTCGATAGCGTCATCGGCTTTTGCTTGACCCTGCCCGCCAGCGCCAAGAATGCAAAACGCCCCTGGCTGGGACGCTGGGCGCGGGCCTGGAAGCTGGACATGCAAAGCCGCTGGCGTGCCACCTTCGACCTGCACCGCGCGGGCGGCCTGTGGCTGTGGCCGCTGCTCTTCGTGCTGGCCTGGAGCAGCTTTGCGCTCAATTTGCCGCAGTGGCATGACCCGATGCTGCGGGCCTTCAGCGCACAACAGCCCAGCACCGCCGAACTGCCCCGGCGCAAAACGCCGCTGTGGCAACCCGCGCTGGGCTGGCAAGCCGCACACGCGCAGGCCCACAGCCTGATGCAGCAACTGGCCCAACAACAAAAATTCCAAGTGCTGGCAGAAAGCTCCTTGGCCTATGATCCACGAGTAGGCCTGTACCGCTATGACGTGCGCAGCAGCCTGGACATCAAGGATGAAGGCGGCAGCACCCGCTTGTTTATGGACGGCGACAGCGGCGCCCTGGTCGCCACCTGGTTCCCGACGGGCACTGCCGGCGCGGACACCTTGATCACCTGGATCAGCAACCTGCATATGGCCAGCGTGGGCGGCCTGGCCTACAAGCTGTTGATTACCATGACGGGCGTGGGCGTAGCGATGCTCAGCGTGACAGGGATGTTGATCTGGTTGCGCAAACGTGCCGCACGTAAAAAGAGCTGAGCTTGTTTTCGTCAGCTGCGGACGAATGCAGTCAGAAGTTCCTATGCAGCAAGGGCGGCACCAGGCGCGGATCGCGCAGCTTCTCCACCCACCACTGCAGCGCAGGCCCTGCGCGGTGCGAGTGCCATCCGACAAACAGCAGATTGGGTTCGCGCGGGTCTTGCGTGGCCAGGGCCACCAGGCTGCCGTCGGCCAGATGATCGCGCACCTTCTCCAGCGGTAGCCAGCCAACGCCCAAGCCTGCGACCTGGGCAGCGATTTTGGCGCGCATGCTGGGCATGGCCAGGCGCTCCTGGTGCGTCTGCACGCCGTAGCTGCGGGCAACAGCCAGGCGCGAGGTATCGGCCACGACGACCGAGCGGTGCGCGGCGATGGCCTCCACCGACAGGGGTTGTCCGTCTTGTGCCTCGCGCGCAAGCGGGTGGCGCGGCGACACCGCAAACACCCATTCCAGCTGCGCCAGCTCAAACCATTGCAAGTGCGCCATGGCCGGAGGCTCGTTCGTGGCGGCCACCACAAGGTCGGCGCGCTGGTCCAGCAGAGCCTCCCAGGTGCCGCCCAGCACCTCATGGGCAACGCGCAGGCGCACGCCACTGTTGAGCGCATCAAAGTCGGCGATCAAGGGCAGCAGTGCCTCGGTATTGGCCAGCTCGTCGGTGACGATACGCAGCTCGGACTCCCAGCCCCGCGCCACCTGCTTGACCCGCTCCGTCAGCCGCCGCGCCTGGGCGTGCAGCTGGGCGCCCTGCTCCACCAGCAGCAAGCCCGCTGGCGTGAGCGCGATGCGGTAGCCCGCACGGTCAAACAGCAGGGCATCCAGCCGCTCTTCCAGCTGGCGCGCCGCATAGGACACGGTGGACGCGGCCTTGCCCAGGCGCTCGGCCGCGCGCGACAGGCTGCCGGTGGCACGCACCGCTTCGAGAAGTTGCAAATCTTCCAGACTCAACATGTTCGATATTCTTGCACGAGTTCATCGAAATCCTGGTGTCTGTAGCGCCACCCACCGTCAGATACTTCATTCATCGGCCCTGCACCTGGGCAGATAGCCCAGCAAGACATCAACGAAACAACTGAAGGAAATACCATGAACCGCTTTGAAGGAAAGAATATTTTGGTCACCGGTGGCAGCAGTGGCATCGGCGCCGCAGCCGCCATCGCCTTTGCCCGTGAAGGCGCCCGCGTAGCGATCACCGGCCGCGATGCCGACAGCCTCGCCCGCGTCAAGGCCGAGCTGGGCCCCCACGCGCTGGCCCTCGTCAGCGAAGCCGGTGACGTATCAGCCCAAGCCGCACTGGTGGCCGAGTTGCAAACGCAGATGGGCGTGATCGATGGCGTGTTCATCAACGCCGGCGTGGCCAAGTTCGGCCCGCTGGCGCAGATCGATGAAGCGCTGTGGGACAGCAGCTTTGACACCAATGTCAAAGGCCCCTACTTCCTCATCCAACGCCTGGCTGCGCTGATGACGCGTGGCGGATCGATCGTGCTGAATGGCTCGATCAATGCCCACATCGGCATGCCCAACTCCAGCGTCTACGCCGCCAGCAAGGCCGCGCTGATCTCCCTGGCCAAGACCCTGTCGGCCGAGCTGCTGCCCCAGGGCGTGCGCGTGAATGTGGTGAGCCCCGGCCCCGTCAGCACGCCGCTCTACGGCAAGCTGGGCCTGGCCCCCGACCAGGCCAAGGCCATGGCCGCCGGCATCCAGACGCAGATTCCGCTGGGCCGCTTTGGCACGCCGGAAGAAATCGCTGCCACCGTGCTGCACCTGGTGTCCAAGGAATCCGGGTTTATTGTGGGCACCGAGATCATTGCGGATGGGGGGATGAGCCAGATGTGAGGTGGGGGCAGCAGGTGCCGGCGCGATGGGCTCTTCTGAAGCCGACACCCTTCAGAAAAGACCCAGGCACGCGAAACTGTATGCATAGCCAGTAGAATTTTGCCCTTGATAGTTTTCACAAAGGCCCAAACATGTCCGAAGAGCTCCAACAAGAAGCGGCCTCCGTCTTCGAGGATCGCCTTTGGCACCACAACGGCTGGGAGGCCCGCGTCATCAAGAATGAAGACGACGATGGCTGGGCGGTTGCCATGACCCAGGACGGCCAGGCCGAGCCAAGCCTGGTGGGCCCATGGACGATGGGCCGCGACAAGAAAAATCCCAAGCCGCTTGACGTTTCTGCTTTCAACACCCTCGTCAAGACTGCCCACGAAGTCATGCGGCGGCATGAGCAGCACCTGGCGGCCCAACTGCACAAAGACATCCAGATCTTGGTGAATGGATCGCGCGTGACCATCTCTCTCGATATTGAGCCCGACGAGGACAATCCCTCCGCGACCCTCACCGCCACCGCAGAAGATGGCAGTGAGTTGGCCAAGGTTCGCGTCAGGCCGGACCATAGCCTCAGCCGAGCGTCTGCGCAACGTTGGGCCGATGCAGGCTATCCGCGCCCCAGCGAGGAATGAGCTACAGCCCGCACCAGCTCGCGCGGATGCTTGGGTCGGCAGCGCTTATTCATAGGCCACCGTCGGTGACTCACGTCGACCGGGCTGCGCCCCCAAGGCGTGCGCGTGCGCGTCGTGAGCCGCAGCGCTCTCAGCACCTCCCCTCTACCGTAAGCTAGGCCTGGCCCCGATCGAATGAAAGCCATGGCAGCCGGCATCCAAACGCAAATCTCGCTGGACCGCTTTGGCACACCAGAGACGGAGATTGTTTCGGATGGGGGATGAGCCAGATGTGAAGCAGAGGGCCAACCTGTGCACGCCGTTTGAGCAGAGGGTCAGGCCGTGCTGCGTGCCACTGGGGGATAGACCACGCGGAATCGCTCGCAGGCCAGCAGCATGTCTTCATCGAACGAGCGACCTGTGTTTTCGCATTCTCTGCTGAAGTACGCAAAATGCGCTTCACGCCAGTAGGCCAGAGAGCCATCCCCTTCGCCCTCCGTGGCCGCAAATTCCGCCGTAACAGCGCTAAACGGCACGATATCGACCTGAACGGTCTCGATGATGCACAAGGGGATGTCATTGGAGTCGGTTACCACGCTCAGGTCCCCTGGCTTGGGCACACCTTTGCCAGATGACTCGTAGGACCAGACGGATCCGGCAGTGGCGCGCTTGGTGCCTGCCAGCACGAGCTGCCCGAGTTCATCAGCCATTGACGGAGAGTCGCCAAAGCCGAAGGCTTCGTAGAACCTTTCGTCCTGGATTCCGCCTTGCTCCAAAGAGTATGCGGACCACATCGAGAGAACGTGAGCTGGGATGGTCATGGTGCTAGATGTTGTGCGCTGCAGCGCCGTGCCAACCGCAATGCCTACGGCATAGTCTGATCACTGATGGCGCCTGAAAGGCGCCAGGTTTGAAACGGGACCACCGTACCAACGTCCGAGTATAAATAGTCCCACCCAGCGCGTGCGCCCAACGATACCGAGAAACGCAAAGGGCTTCCGGGAACCCCTACTTCAGGCGTTTGTCTTCACCGATGTGCGGATGCCGCTACGCAGGGGCTCCCCGCGCGCAAAGACTCGGCCCGCTTTTTTTGGATTCATATGCGTACTCCCAGCTGGCGCAACTGCAAAAAGCCGAAGCACCAAGCAGTTCTCACAACTTCCAATAGGCGCAAGCAGTGATGCGTCCTGCCTCCGCACAAGCCAGGCGCCCCCATATGCGGTGGAATGCCATGGAACGCCTGGCTTGCTACTCCAGAGAGCCCTCACCGCTCCCCAAAAATCCCTCCTCAGCCAACAGCCCCCTGGCTAGGCTGCCCATCCACCAAGCGCCACAGCCCCAACGCATTGTCATTTTGCAAAGCCACCGGCCGCAGCGCATCGGGCAGATCCTGGTAGCAGACCGGGCGCAAAAAGCGGTCGATGGCGCTCGCGCCGACGGAGGTGTACATGGCGTTGGAGGTGGCGGGGAAGGGGCCGCCGTGGACCATGGCGTGGCTCACTTCCACGCCGGTGGGGAAGCCATTGACGAGGATACGGCCGCATTGGCGCTCCAGCACCGGCAGCAGCGCGCGGGCGCTGTCGTGGTCGCCCTGCTCCAGGTGCAAGGTGGCGGTGAGCTGGCCTTCCAGCTGTTGTGCAACCTGCAGCAATTCGTCCACACTGCTGGCTTTGACGACGATGGAGGCGGGGCCAAACATCTCTGACTGCAAGGCCTCGTTTGCCAACAAGGTCTGGGCGCTGGTCACATACAGCGCGGCCTGGGCGGCGTTGGCATGGCCCGCGGCCACGCCGGCGGCCAGCTGCTCCACGCCGGCAGCGGCTTGCACCTGCGCACGGCCGGCCTCATAGGCCTGGTGGATGCCGGCGGTCAGCATGGTTTGCGCGCCCTTTGCGCGGATGGCCGCAGCTGCCGCACTGATAAAGCTGTCAAGCGCGGGGCTGTCGATGGCCAGCACCAGGCCGGGGTTGGTGCAGAACTGCCCGGCCCCCATCGCCAGCGAATCGGCAAAGCCCTGGGCCAGGGCCTCGGGCCGCGCGGCCAGCGCCTGGGGCAGCAAGAAGACGGGGTTGATGCTGCTCATCTCGGCGTACACAGGGATGGGCTCGGCGCGGCTGTTGGCGATGCGCAAGAGCGCCAGGCCGCCTTGGCGCGAGCCGGTAAAGCCAACGGCCTTGATCGCGGGGTGGGCCACCAGGGCCTCGCCCAGTTCACGGCCGGCACCCACCAGCAGCGAGAAAACGCCCTCGGGCATGCCCTGGCGTTGCGCGGCCTTTTGCACCGCCCGCGCCACCATCTCCGAGGTGCCCAGATGCGCGCTGTGCGCCTTGACGATCACCGGCGCGCCAGCGGCCAGTGCCGATGCGGTATCGCCCCCTGCCACCGAAAACGCCAGCGGAAAATTGCTGGCACCAAACACCGCCACCGGGCCCAGCGGGATCTTGGCCAGGCGCAGATCGGCACGGGGCAGCGGCTGACGCTCGGGCTGGGCGGTGTCGATGGTGGCGCGCAAAAAATGGCCGTCGCGCACGACCTGGGCAAACAGGCGCAGCTGGCCCACGGTGCGGCCGCGCTCACCCGTCAGCCGGGCAATCGGCAGTCCGCTCTCGGCATGGGCGCGCTCAATCAGCGCATCACCCAGATTCAGTATTTCTTCAGCAATCGCTTCCAAAAAGGCAGCGCGCTGCGCCAAGGGCAGATTGCGGTAGGGATCGAAAGCGGCAGCGGCCAGGCTGGCCGCCAGGTCGACTTCGTTGTTGCCACCCAGACCAAACTCGGGCTCGGCGATGGGGGCGTTCAGTATGGGGTTGAAGGCGCGTTGGCTGCCGCTGGTGCCGCGCAGGCTGCGGTAGCCAATGACCATGTCTCCAGTGATCTGCATGGAGGGTTTCCTCAAGAAGTTGTTTTGGGGGAAAGATGAAGGGGATGCGCGTAGCGCGCCCAGCATGGCAAGACCCACCGCAGGCCAGCAGCGCTGCGGCAGGTCCAGCCTATCAGGCCAGTATTCAGGCCATCACTCGTCCAGCGGCAGGCCGCTGCGGTCGCGGGCAACGCCCACGGCGACGATGGACACCAGTGCACACAGCACCAGGAAGATGACCACCGGCACATAGCTGCCGCTGTAGTAGGCGATCAGCGCGGTGGCAATCAGCGGCATCGGGCCGCCCACCAGGGCTGCACCAATCTGGTAGCCCAGCGACATGCCGGTGTAGCGGATGTCTGGCGGGAAGGCCTCGGCCAGCAGGGTGCCGATCATCGCGCCATAGCTCGACCAAATGATGCCCAGGCCCACACCGACGGCCAGCGCTGCTGCCCAGACGGATTTCTGATCAAGCAGCCAGAAGTACGGGAAGATCCAGAGCATGAAGGCAATGCTGCCGCCGATAAAGACCTTCTTGCGACCGATCTTGTCCGACAGGTGTCCGAAGAACAGCATGCAGGGGAAGGCGATCAGCGCGCAAATCAGCACGATATTGAGAATGGTCGAGCGGGCAAAGCCGTGGTCCATCATGTACGAGATGGTGAAGGTGGCGTAGAGGAAGAACGTCGAGGTCTCCACCACCTTGGCGCCGATGGCGATCAGCACTTCACGCCAGTGGAACTGCAGGGTCTGCTTGATCGGGATAGGCGCGCTGCTGCGGCTGGCCTGGATTTTCTTGAACGATGGCGTCTCGCCCACCGCATTGCGGATCCACATGCCCACCATCACCAGCACGATGGAGCCCACAAACGGAATGCGCCAGCCCCAGGCCAGGAAGGCCTCTTCGCTCATGCTCGCGCTCAGCAGCGAGGTGATGATATTGCCCAGCGCCAGGCCCAGCACCGCGCCGGTCTGCGGCACCGCGCCGTAGAAGCCGCGCTTCTTGCGCGGCGAGTACTCGACCGCCAGCAGCACGCCGCCGCCCCACTCGCCGCCCAGCGCCAGGCCTTGCAGCAGGCGCAATACCGTCAGCAGGATGGGCGCCAAGATCCCAATCTGCGCATAGTTGGGCAGTAGGCCCATCAGCACGGTTGACAGGCCCATCATCGACAAGGTCATCGCCAAGGTCTTCTTGCGGCCAATGCGGTCCCCGATGTGGGAGAAGATCACGCCGCCAATCGGGCGGATCAGGAAGGCCAGTGCAAACGTGGCCAGCGACAGCATCTGGCTGACCAGCGCGTTGTCGCTGGGGAAGAACTGCTTGGCAAAGATGATGGACGACATGGTTCCGTAGAGGAAATAGTCGTACCACTCGATGGTGCTGCCCACCGCGCTGCCAATCAGCGCGCGCCGGCGTTCCGCATCCGGAACCATGGTTTCCTTGTCGGCCATCGTGGCCGTGTGATTCAGAGAGCTGCTGCTCATGTCTCCACCTTTTGCTTGTTGGTTTGGGAATGTCTGCGTGTGCGCAAGCCTGCGGCCAGCCGGCCGTTGCGGCGGCGGGCCGGGCTTGCGTCTTTTTTGTTGAAAATGCCGGTTTACATCGACTGGCGCAGCATCTCGACATAGTCGTCGGCACTGGCCTCGCGCGGGTTGGTGCGGTGGCTGTGGTCGGCCAGCGCGCCCTTGACGATGCGCTCAAACAGGTCCTCGCTCACACCCAGCTCGGCCAGGCCCGTGGGCAGCTGCAGGGCGCGGGATTTGGTGACCAGGGCCTCTTCCACCGACACGCCATCGGCCAGGCCCATGGCCTGTGCCAGGCGTGCGATCTTGTCTTCGCGCACCACCGACTCCGCCCCCCGGTTGAAGCGGATCACCGCTGGCAGCAGGATGGCGTTGAGGGTGCCATGGTGCAGCTTGGGGTTGATGCCGCCCAGCGAATGGCTGAGGCTGTGCACGCAGCCCAGGCCCTTCTGGAAGGCCAGCGCGCCTTGCAGCGAGGCACTCATCATGTTGCTGCGCGCCTCCACATCGGCGGGGTCACGGAAGGCCACCTCGATATGGCGCCAGGCGCGCCACAGGCCATCGAGCGCAATGCCATCGGCCGGGGGGTTGAAGGCGGGCGCCAGAAAGGTCTCGATGCAGTGCGCAATCGCATCCATGCCGGTGGCGGCCGTCAGGCCTGCGGGCAGGCCCAGGGTCAGGTTGGGGTCGCAGATGGCGACCTTCGGGATCACATGGGGCGAGAGGATGCCGACCTTGCGGCCATCGTCCAGGATGATGATCGCGCCGCGCCCTACTTCGCTGCCAGTGCCCGCCGTGGTGGGCACGGCAATGATGGGCAAGGTGGCGGCAGTGATCTTGAGCGCGCCGCCCTCGATCAGCGCAAACTGGCGCAGCGGCCCTGCATGGCGGGCCGATACTGCCACCGCCTTGGCCAGGTCAATCGATGAGCCGCCACCCACGGCGACGATGCCGTCGCAGGCGCTGTTATTGAGCGCCTCGACGCCAGCGCGCACGGCCGTCTCCGACGGGTTGGGCGGCGTGCCATTGAACAGGCCAAAACGGGCCGCGCCCAGCGCCTCTTTGACCTGGTCGATGATGCCGGCCGCCTCCACCCCTTTGTCGGTCACGATCAAAGGATTGGTAATACCCAGCTTCTCGCACACATCCTTCAGTTCCGCCAGCACACCGGCGCCAAAGCGCACTTCGGTCACATAGTTGATCAGAGCCATAACGTTTTACCAGTTATATCCATTGCTATCAGAAGGCCCGAAGTCTAGGCAGCGCAGCCCATTCGGTACACTGACGGCTTCCCATACCGATATAACTTTTATTCATGGCCAGCGGCATCCCCAGCCTCAATTCCGTCATGTCGCGCCTGCATGCCAAGCAGCTGCGCCTGCTCATCGCCATCGAGGAAAGTGGCTCCCTGCTTGGCGCTGCGGACAAAGTCGGCCTCACGCAGCCGGGCGCCAGCAAGGCGCTGCGCGAGCTCGAGTCGACCTTGCAGGTGGACCTGTTCGAGCGCACCAACCGAGGGCTAATCCCGACGGAGGCCGGGCACTGCGCACTGCGTTTTGCCCGCCTGATCCAGTCGGACATCAACCAGCTGCGCTTTGAGCTCGATGCCATCGCCAGCGGCGTGGGCGGCCACCTGGCCATTGGCACCATCATGGGTGCGGTGCCGCTGCTGTCCGATGCGCTGTCGAACGTGCTCGCGCGCCAGCCGCATATGTCGGTGGAGATCATCGAAGACACCAGCGCAACCCTGCTGGGCATGATCGAGCGCGGCCAGATCCATGCGGCCATCTGCCGTTCCTCGGTCAGCCGCACGCCCGAGGTCTATGAGTCGCTGTTCATCAAGCAGGAGTCGCTGTCGGTGATTGCCAGCGTGCGCCACCCTGCGATGGGTGCCAAGGCTGTGCAGTTGCAGGACCTGCAGGACAGCCGCTGGCTGGTCTACCGCGCCCGCATGCCCATGCGCCGCCTGCTCGAGCGCGAGTTCCATGAAGCAGGACTCCACTTCCCTTCGCACCTGATCGAAACCACCTCGGCGCTGGCCACCGTCACCATGCTCGGCCGCAACAACGACCTGGTGGCCCTGGTCTCCGACGACATCGCGACCTACTTCTCGCGCAATGGCCTGGTCGGCACCATCGATCTGACCTTGCAATCGCGCAGCGAGCCCTATGAGCTGGTGCTGCGCAAAGGTGCACCCCGCAGTGCTGCGCTGGGGCTGTTGGTGGCGGCGCTGTGCGGCGCATAAGGCATCCAGCGAGAAAGACGGCTGCATAGCGGCGTTTTGCAGCTGGATAACTGCTGCTCTAGCCGCATTAACGTAAGCTTATGTAATAAAAATACTGCTAGGATGGGGCATGGCACTCCTGTTCCTCAAGACCAAATTCGTTTTTATTCAATGAATCGTTGGCTTATCTCAGTGACCGGGCCAGGCAACGATGCCCGTGACTTTTGCACGCTAAGAATTCAAACGAATAACCAGTAAAAAATAACAAATAGCACATGAACACCACGCAGATTGCGATCGCAGCGGCCAGCCTTGTCCTGCTGGGGGGATGCACGCCTTATGCCTACCAGGGACGCATGTCCCAGGATGAGCAGCTGAAGATCTACCAGGATGTGGAGACCTCCCGCCGCGAAGCCGCCCGGAATTTTGAGAAATATGCAGCGATTTGCCTGGCTGAGTTTCCGAATGCCACTGACGCCAAGAACGATGGCAACCAGCATCTGTCGGACCAGTGGGCGGTGAATGTCGCGATGGTCTCTGATGGTGATCCGCTGGTCTGCTCGGTCAACCGGGACAACCTGACCGTGGAGCGCATCCACAGTGGCTCGCGCACGATGGCACTGGGCGAGTACCGGGCTTACCTCAAGGGCGAATTGGCGCCCAGCGTCTACCAGTCCAAGGATGTGTCGCTGGGCCCATCGGACAAGTACCTGCTGGCACCGCGCCCCACGCTGCAGCTGTCGCGCCTGGTATGGGATGACCTGGCTGCGCCGGAGCGCCAGCTGCTGGAAGCGAACTACAGCATCGACTACTTCGCCGCCGCAGAGTTCGGCACCATCATTGATGTGCAAGGGGTCGATGAATCCACACCGGGCACCCACGCGGGCGCGGCCATTGGCAGCGCCGTCGCCAGCGCCGCCTATATTGACCGCGCGATTCGCGGTGGACACAACTACTCCGTCGGGGTCAACCTGGCGGTCGGGATACTGGGGGCCGTGCTCGGCTCGCTGGCGGACAAGCCCGCCGTCACGCAATTCCAGTTCCGCTACACCGTCAAGAAAGGCGATGGCGAGCTGGACTATGTCCACCAGGTCCAGGAGACGGCTTTCCGCAGCTCGCCGGGCGCCTGCGTGCTGTTGCCCACCTTGCAAGCGGCCACCCAGCAGCTGTGCGACCAGACCCCGGACAGCCTGAGAAAACGCCACCTGGCCAAGCTACAAGCTGCAGCGGCGGCCGCAACCGCGACCGCAACTGCAACCGCAGCACCCGCGCCCCAAGCAGACTGAAGCGAGTTGAGCGGCCACCCAACCCCCTCCCGCCGGATGGCGGTGGCCGTCCCTGCGGCGCAGGACTGGCGCGTCCAATCCTCAGGTCACCGAACGCGCCGCATCGCGGCGGATCGATAGCACGCCAATCAAGCCAATGATGGCCGCCGCAATCACAAAATACGCGGGTGACTGCTTGTTCTCGGTCATCTGCACCAGCTTCACAGCCACATAGGGGGCGGTGCCGCCCGCGATGATCACGCCGAAATTCCAGCCGGTGGCCACGCCGGTGTAGCGGTACTGCGGCTGGAACAACAAGGGCAGCAAGGTGTAGGCGCTGACCTGGGTGGCAACGGTGTTGAGCATCAGCACCACATAGGCCCAGGCGGCAACCATCAGGCTGCGCTCCATCAAGCCCATCATCGGGTAGGTCAGGAAGATGTAGCCGATCAGGCCCACGAGCATCAGGCGGCGCAGGCCGATGCGGTCACCGATGTAGCCGCCCAGCGGCATGAGTAGCGCAGACAGGCCAATGGCCAAGGTGGCGACCCAGTACACATTACCGGCGGGGTAGCCCAGCTGCTTGACCAGGTGGATGCTCATGTAGGTGAGGCCGATGTAGGCCGTGCCATTGGTGGCGGCGCTGATCGCGGTGGATTGCAGCAAGGCCTTGGTTTGCAGGCGGAAGACGGCGCCAATGGGCGAATGCTCCTTCTTCTCGGGCTTGCCCTCATAGGTCTCGCGCACGCGCGTGCGGGCCCAGATGCACAGCAAGGTCAAGGGCAGCGCCAGCAAAAAGGGAATGCGCCAGCCCCAGGCGCTCATCTGCTCGGGCGTGGTGAGTGCGGTGACCGCACCGGCCACGGCTGCTGCCACGGCAAAGCCGCCGGTCGATCCCATGGGGGTGAAGGCGCCAAAGGTGGCCTTCATGTGCGGTGGCGACGACTCCGAGATAAAGGTGGCCGAGCCCCCTACTTCGCCACCGGCTGAGAAGCCTTGCAGCAGCCGCACCAGCACCAGCAAGGCGGTGGCGAAGTAGCCCATCTGCTCATAGGTGGGCAGCAGGCCCATCAAGGTGCTGCCAATGCCCATGCAGATCAGGGTGCCCAGCAGCGCCGTCTTGCGGCCATACTTGTCGCCGATATGGCCAAACACGATGCCGCCCAGCGGCCGCACAAAGTAGGCCGTGCCAAACACCGCCAGCGCGGCCAGCAGCGATACCGTGGGGTCGCCGCTGGGAAAGAACAGCGGCGCAATCACCACCGCCATATAGCCGTAGAGGCTGAAATCGTAGTACTCGATCAAGGTGCCCACAAAACCCGAAACCGCTGCGCGTTTGGCATCGGCGGGTGCTCCGCTCTCGCTGGCCTGCGCTGCTATATCAGCGCTCAAGGTGTTCGCATTCGTCATGATTCATCCATTCGGAAAGGTGGTTTGGATAAGGGCAGCCCCCTGAGAACCTGTTCAAAGGGCCACCCCGGGGTTCACATCGGCGCCGAGGGCTTTATTGCCCCCTTGTCTCGTGGCACCGGTGTTCAAGACGGAAACCGGGAAATGCTGGGGGGTGTAGGTGCTAGGGCACGACGACTCCTTTGCCAATGGCCTGGCGCTGGCGCACGGCCTCCAGCGCAGCAGGCGTTTCCTCCAGCGAGAAGCGCTGGGAAATCAGCGGCCGCAGCCGCCCCTGGGTGTAAAGCTCGGCCAGCGCCTCGATGTCGGCCACCACATGGGCGCGCTCGCGCTGCAGGTAGTCGCCCCAGAACACGCCCACGATGGCGCAGCCTTTGAGCAGCGGCAGATTGAGTGCAATGCGCGGAATCTCACCACCGGCAAAGCCCAGCACCAGAAGGCGCCCACGCCAGGCAGTGCTGCGCAGGGCCGGCTCGCTAAAGCGCCCGCCCACCACATCGCAGACGACATCCACGCCCCGCCCGCCGGTGATGGCCTTGAGCCGCTCGCGCAAATCCTCGCGTTCGTAGTCGATGGTTTCATCCGCGCCATGCGCGCGGCAGGCGGCCAGCTTTTGTGGCGACGAGGCTGCCGCAATCACCCTTGCGCCCATGGCCTTGGCCAGCTCAATGCAGGCAATGCCCACACCGCCGGCTGCGCCCAGCACCAGCACCGTCTCGCCCGCTGCCAGGTCTGCCCGGTCGCGCAGCGCGTGGTAGGCCGTGCCATAGGTCATCAAGAGGGAGCCCGCCACCTCAAACGGCAGGCCGGCCGGCATGGGGAAGAGCGCAGCAGGCTGCACGCAGATCTGCTGCGCAAAGGCGCCCCAGCCGACAAAGCCGATCACGGCCTGGCCTTGGCGCACGCCCTGCACCTCGGCACCCAGCTCTTCGACCACGCCAGCAAATTCGCCCCCAGGGCTGAACGGCAGTGTCGGCTTGAACTGGTAGCGGTCTTCGATGATGAGGGTGTCGGGGTAGTTGATGCCGGCCGCCTTGACGGCGACGACCACCTCGCCGGGCGCGGGCTGCAGCGCAGGCAGATCGCGCAGCTGCAGCGCCGATGGCGGGCCAAACTGTTCGCAGACGACGGCCTTCATCGCGCGCCTCCTTGCTTGAACATCCGGCGCACCACCGACTCGGCTACACAGGCAGGTTTGCTCTGGCCCTCCAGCTCTACCGTGGCGTTAAAGAGCATCTGCACACCACCGGTGACCCGGCTGACGTCGGTCAACACAAAGCGGCTGCGCACCCTGCTGCCTGCCCGCACTGGCTGCATAAAGCGCACGCGGTTCAGGCCGTAGTTGATGCCCAGGTCGCAAAACGGCAGCAGCCCGGGCATAAAGTCCTCATAGTGCTTGCCCAGCAGCGACAGCGTGAGGAAGCCATGCGCAATCGTGCCGCCAAAGCGTGACTCCTGCGCTGCACGCGCCGGGTCTACATGTACCCACTGAAAATCGCCGGTCGCCTCGGCAAAGCGGTCGATGCGGCTCTGCTCCACCTCCACCCAAGGGCTGACATACAGCTCGGTGCCGGTAAGGGCTTGCAGATCCTCCACGCTCTGGCAGGCGGGCACCTGCAGGCCAGGGTCCTGGGCGGGCGGATTCCGTAAATCGTTCATGTCGCCTCCTTAGCGCCCCGTGAACACGGGGCTGCGCTTGTGCAAAAAGGCCTGCACGGCTTCCTGGAAATCCTCGGTCATCAGACCCAGCACCTGGGCATGGTTCTCCAGCTCAATGGCTGCGGCCAGGCTCGGGGCATCCAGGTTCTGCCACATCAGTCGCTTGGTATGGGCGGTGGCATACGGCGCATGGGCGGCGATCTGGCGCGCGCACTGCAAGGCCCGCTCCAGCAGCTCGGCAGCAGGCAGCACCTCGCTCACCAGGCCTATGCGCAGCGCCTCGTCCGCAGCGACGGGCCGGCCGCTCAGCATCAGCTCAAAGGCGCGCCCGGCACCGATGAGGCGCGGCAGGTGGTAGCTGATGCCGCATTCACCGGCGGTGATGCCGATCTTGATGGCCCCCACATGGAAGGCCGCCTGCTGCGCGGCAAAACGCACATCGGCGGCCAAGGCCAGGGCCATGCCCGCGCCGACTGCCACGCCGTTGACAGCCGCGATCACCGCCACGCTGGTCTCGCGCAGGCGCTGCACCAGGCCGGCAAAGTGCTGCTGCAAGTCCATGTTCTCGCGCACGGTGGCCGGCAGCTGCCCGTTCTCGTCCAGCAAGGATTTGAGGTTCAGCCCGGCGCAAAAGCCCTCCCCCTCGCCGCTGATGACCAGCACGCGCAGGCTGGCATCCGCCAGGCAGGTATCGAGCAGCGCATGCAGAAACTGCAGATCGGGCAGGCTCAGCGCATTGAGGCGCGTGGCACGCGTCAGGCGCAGCAAGGCAATGCCCGGCTGCAGGGTCTCCAGGGTGGCGGCATCGTTTGGCATGCGGGCGCCCTCCTTCAAGCCTGGGCGGCCAGCAGCTCTTGGCGCAGCACGCGCTTGAGCAGCTTGCCGTTGGCATTGCGCGGCAGCAGATTGCGGCTGATGGTAAAACTCTCGGGCACCTTGTAGTCGGCCAGGCGTTCTGCGCAAAAGCGGCGCAGCGCCTCGGCCTCGGTGTGCCTGTCGTCGCGCAGGGTCACAAACACATGCACGCGCTCGCCCAGCACCGGGCAGGGTTTGGCCACCACGGCGGCTTCCAGCACATCGGGGTGTTCGCACAAGGCGTTTTCTACCTCCACGCTGAAGATCTTGTAGCCGCCCCGGTTGAGCATGTCCTTGCGGCGGTCCATCACATAGACAAAGCCCTGCGCGTCCATGCGGCCCACATCGCCGCTGCGCCAGTAGCCAGCCACAAAGTTCTCCTGCGTGGCCTGCGGGTTGTTCCAGTAGCCCTTGGCCACCATCGGACCCTTGAGCCAGAGCTCGCCCACCTCATCGGCCGGCAAGGGTCGGCCATCGTCGTCCATCACCGCAATATCGGCGCAAGGCAGCGCCAGGCCTACGCTGGCCAGGTGCGTGCGCGTCAGCTGCGCGGGCATCACCGCTACGGGCGATGTGGTCTCGGTCGCGCCATAGCAGTTGGACAGGCGCAGCCCCGGCAGCCACTGCGCCAGCCGGTCTATGGTCTCGGGCGGCATCGGCGCGCCGCCAAAGCCGCCCACGGTCCAGTGCGACAGGTCATGCTGGCGGTAGTTCTCCTGCAGCAGCAGCAACTGGTACATCGCCGGCACCATGATCGTGAAGCTGATGCGCTCCCGGGCGGCCAGCGGCAGCATATCGGCCGCCTTGAAATGCGGCACCACCACCAGGGTGCCGCCCAGGCCCAGGGTCACCGCCATCAGCGCCACCAGGCCGGTGACATGGCTGAGCGGCACTACCGCGCAGCCCCGCACCGAGGCATCCAGCCCCAGCGCCTGCGCGTAGTGCAGGATGGTATGCACAATGCCCAGGTGGGTCAGCATCGCCCCCTTGGGGAAACCGGTGGTGCCCGAGGTGTAGACCAGCATGGCCAGGTCTTCCTCATCCAGCGCCTCGCACTGCGGCAGCGGCGCATGGGCCAGCAGCTGCGCAAAGGCCTGGGCGGCATCGGGCGCGCCGCCCACCACCACCTGGTGCCGCAGCGCCGGCGTCTCGCCCATGCCGGCCACCACAGCGCCCAGCGCTGCGTCATGGACCAGCACCACCGCCTCGCAGTCGCGCAGGATGTAGCCAATGCCGGCCGATTGGTCGCGGATGCTGAGCGGTACCACCACCGCACCGATGGCCATCGTGGCGTAGGAGGCAATCACAAACTCGGGGCCATTGCCCAGCAGCAGCGCCACGCGGTCGCCCTTGGCCACACCGCGTGCCCGCAGAGCGGCCGCTACGCGCAGCACCTGGTCTTGCAGCTGCGCCCAGCTCAGGCGCTGCGCGCCGCAGACCAGGGACTCGGCCTCAGGTTGGCGCCGGGCGGCCTGCAGCCACATGCGGATGACATCGTTGGGCCGCTCGGCAAAGCAGCGCATCTCACGCTGGTCGTAATGGGTTTCCAGCCGCAGCTGGGGCGTGGTTATGGTGGTGGGTGTGGACGGGGTCATGCTCATCAAGCCTCCTGCAGCACGGCTGCCTCGGGCATGCCAGCGCGGCGCGCGGCGCTGGCCAGCGCCTCCTGGCACTCGGCCACCATGCGCTGCACCAGCGCTTCGCAGCTGGGTACATCGTTCACCAGGCCCACCACCTGGCCGGCCCAGACCAGGCCGCCATCCACATCGCCGCTGTGCAGCGCAGCGCGGCCGCGCTGGCCGGCGACCAGCGGGTGGATCTCGGCAAACTCGCAGCCGCCGGACCGGCGCTCGGTAGCCACCACCTGGTCCGAGATCGCATTCTTCAGCACCCGGCCGGTGTTGCGGAATGTGCGGAAGATCAGCTGGGTATCGCGCTCGCCAGCGTTGACCAGGGCGCGCTTGATGTCGTCGTGGATGGGGGCCTCGACCGTCGCGCAAAAGCGCGTGCCCATGTTCACGCCCTCGGCGCCCAGGGCCAGCGCGGCGGCCAACCCCTGCCCATCGGCAATGCCGCCCGATGCGATCACCGGAATGCGCAGCGCGCGGGCGGCCAGCGGGATCAGCACCAGGCCCGCCACATCGTCCTCGCCCGGGTGGCCGGCGCATTCAAAGCCATCGATGCTGACGGCATCGACCCCATTGCGCTCGGCCGACAGTGCATGGCGCACGCTGGTGCATTTGTGGACGATGCGCATATGGCCGCGCTTGGCTTTTTCGATAAAGGCCACGGGGCTGTTGCCGGCGGTCTCCAGCACGCGCACACCGCTGTCGATGACCGCATCCAGGTAGGCCTCATAGGGGGGCGGCTTGGCCGACGGCAGAATGGTCAGGTTCACGCCAAAGGGCTGGTCCGTCATCTCCCGGCAGCGGGCGATCTCGCGTGCCAGCGCCTCGGGCGTGGGCTGGGTCAGCGCCGTCAGCACGCCCAGGCCGCCGGCGTTGGAGACGGCTGAGGCCAGCTCCGCCGTGCCCACCCACTGCATGCCGCCCTGGATGATGGGGTAGCGGATGCCCAGCAATTGCGTAATACGTGTCTTCATAGGATGCCTATGGCTTGCGTTCATGAATGGGTTGATCGATCAACGGCTCAGCGGCCTTCAAACCGCGCTGCGCGCTTGTCGCGGAAGGCGCTGATGCCTTCCTGAAAATCGGCCGTGCCAGCGCACTGGGTAAAGCTCTCCGCTTCTTTGTCCAGATGGGCGTCCAGCCCGCGCTCCAAGGCGCTGCGCAGCAGCTGCTTCATATGGCCCAGCGCATGCGTGGGGCCCTGGGCCAGGCGCTGCACCAGGGCTTCGGCCTCGGCTGCCAGGCTGTCCTTGGCGACCACGCGGTTGACAAGGCCCAGGCGCAGGGCCTCGGCCGCCTCCAGGTTGTCGCCCAGCAGCGCCAGTTCCATCGCCTTGCGCAGGCCCAGCACACGCGGCAGGCCCCAGGAGGTGGAGCAGTCGCAGCTTGCGCCGATCAGCGGATAGGCCACGCCAAAGCGCGTGCCCTCGGCAGCAATCGCCAGGTCGCAGGCCAGCATCAGCCCCAGTCCGCCCCCCGCCACCGCGCCTTGCACCGCACAGACCACCGGGGCCTGCAAGGCGGTCAGCAGGCGGATGCCGCCATGCATGCCGGCAATCAACTGCGCGGCGGCCTGCTGCGGATCGGCGCGCATTTCATCCAAGTCGCCACCGGCCATAAAGGCCCGGCCTTCGCCCGTGATGAGTACGGCGCGCACCAGCGGGTCGGCGGCGATGTCCTGGCAGGCCTGGTGAAAGGCGGCTGCCATGCCACGGTCAATGGCGTTGAGCGCCTGGGGGCGGTTGAAGCGGATATGGGCCACGGCGCCGTTGCGCCAGTGCAGCACGCTGCCATCGGGGTTCTGGTCGGGATAGGTCATCGCAAACTTTTTAGTGGCTGGTGCTGTAGTAGGCGGCGGTGGCGCCCAGGTTGTCGCGTGCGCGGGCCAGCTCGGCGCGGGCAATCGCACGCAGGTGCACCTCGTCCGGGCCGTCAAAAAAGCGCATCGCCCGGCCCCAGGACCAGAGGTAGGACAGCGGGGTATCGGGCGTGATGCCCATGGCACCGAACACCTGGATGGCCCGGTCCAGCACACGCGTCTGCAGCTGCGCCGCGACCAGCTTGATGGCCGATACATCGATGTGCGCGGCCTTGTTGCCGAACATGTCCATCTTCCAGGCGGCCTGCAGCACCAGCAACCGCGCCTGGTCGATCTCGACGCGGGACTGGGCGATCCAGTCCTGCACATTGGCGTAATCGCTCAGGTGCTTGCCAAAGGCGCGGCGGGTGAGTGCGCGCTCGCACATCATCTCGACCGCCAGCTCGCACTGGCCAATGGTGCGCATGCAGTGGTGCACCCGGCCAGGGCCCAAGCGCGCCTGCGCCAGCGCAAAGCCGCTGTGCTCCTCGCCCAGCAGGTTGCTGACGGGCACGCGCACTTCGGTGTAGGTCACCTCGCAATGCCCTTCGGGCGCATGGTGGTGCATGATCGCCACATTGCGCACGATGTTCAGGCCCGGGGTGTCCAGCGGCACGATGACCATCGAATGGCGCTGGTGGCGGGGCGCATCGGGGCTCTCATCGCTGACCCCCATGACAATGGCGAACTTGCAGTTCGGGTGCAGCGCGCCGGTGGTAAACCACTTGCGGCCGTTGATCACATACTCATCGCCGTCGCGGCGGATCGTGGTGCAGATATTGGTGGCATCGGACGAGGCGACATCGGGCTCGGTCATCGAAAAGCAGGAGCGGATGCTGCCGTCGAGCAAGGGCTTGAGCCAGCGCTCGTGCTGCTCGGGCGTCGCAAACAGGTGCAGCAGCTCGGTGTTGCCGGTATCGGGCGCATTGCAGTTGAACACCTCGGCCGACCAGTAGACGCGGCCGATGATCTCGGCCAGCGGGCTGTACTGCATATTGCTCATGCGGGTGCCGGGCTCATCGTCACGCAGGCCGGGCAGAAAGAGGTTCCACAAACCGGCCTCGCGCGCCAGTTGCTTGAGCGGCTCGACCACCTCGGTCGGGTAGGCGCCGGTGGCCGCGATGCGCTCGTAGTCGTGGTAGCGGGGCAGCACATGGCGTTCCATGAACTGGCGCAGCGTGCGCTGCATCTGCTGCGTGTCCTCGGGGTACTGGAAGTTCAAGAGCGTCTCCTGTAGAAAAATTCAAAACACTGCCGCTGGGGCGTCGATCGCCTCCAGCCCGCGCCGGGCCAGGGCCTGGGCCATCGCGCCCACCTCCGAGGCGTTGTCGGCCACCGCATTGCCCCGCGCGGCGCGGGCCGCAATGCCTTCAAAGATGACGGCCCAGCGCATGAACGCAAAGGCCCAGTGGAAAGGCGCGGCCTGGCGGGCCGGATCGCTGCGGCCGGCGCGCTGGTAGAAATGCGCCAGGTAGTCGGACTCGGACGGAATACCCAGCGCGGCCAGATCCAGCCCGCGCAGCCCGCCAAACTCCTCGGGCAGGGTGCGCCAGGCCACGGTGTTGAAGGCCACATCGGCCAGCGGATGGCCCAGGGTGGACAGCTCCCAGTCCAGCACCGCGACCACCTTGGCTTCGGTGGGGTGGAACAGCAGGTTGTTGAGCTTGAAATCACCATGGGTCAGCGTGGTTTCGTCATCGCTGGGGCGGTTGGCGCCCAGCCAGGCCAGCAACTCATCAATGGCTGGGTTGGGCGCAATGCGCGACAGATCCCACTGCTTTTGCCAGCGGTGCAGCTGCCGCTCAAAAAAGCCGCCCTCCTTGCCAAAGCCCTCCAGCCCGGCGGCGCGCCAGTCCACCGCATGCAGGGTAGCCAGGGTGTCGGCCATCGCCAGGTAGATCGCGCGGCGCTCGGCCGGGCGCATGCCGGTGAGCGCGTTGTCGTTGAAGACGCGCCCCTCGACCTTTTCCATCAGGTAGAAGGGCGTTCCGACCACATCGCTGCCTGCGTGGTAGAGCAGCATCTGCGGCACGGGCAGCGCCGTGTCTGCCAGCGCCTTCATCACGCGGTACTCGCGGTCCACCGCATGGGCCGATGGCAATACCTCGCCCGCAGGCTTTTTGCGCAGCACCATGTGCCGGCTGCCATAGCTCACAAAAAAGGTCGGGTTGGACTGGCCGCCGCCAATCGCCTGCAGCGCCATCTCACCCTGCAAGCCTGGCAACTGCGCGCGCAGAAAGTCGTCCAGGCGGGCTGGGTCAAAGGCTTGCGGGTGGCTAGAGGGGGTGCTGGAGGAGGTCATCGAGCAAGGGGTTTGGGTGGGATGCAATGGCGTGCAGGCAAAGCTGCGCCCCGGCCGTCCGCAGACGGCATCGTGGTGTTGACGTAGGAAAAACGGGCGCTTAGCTGCGCGCAGGACGGCGGAGTGCTACAGCGGTAGTACAGAGGCTGCAGATGGGGTCAGGTGCGCAATCCGCCTGGCGATGGGGCATGAACATGGCTTGTCTCCTGTCTTTGCTATTTTTAGCCATCATGGGGCCAGCCGCCCCAGCCCGCCCCCACCCGATGTGGGTGGCTCGGGTTTCCCCCTGCGGTGTTGGCGATCAGCCCTGCACCAGGCCCAGGTCGCGCGCGCGGGCAACGGCATCATCGCGACCCACCACCTTGAGCTTGCCGTAGACATTGCGCAGATGCCATTTGACGGTCTCGGGCGAGATGCCCAGCACCTGGGCAATGCGCTTGTTCGACATGCTGTGCGCAAGCGCCCGCAAGATCTCCAGCTCCCGCTCGGACAGAGGCTCGCTCAGCCCCGCATCGGCGGGCTGCGGCTGGGCACGGTAGCGCTGCGATTGCTGCTGCAGCCGCTCCACATAAAACGCGAGCAAGGGATCGGAGGCGCCAAAGGCCTGGGCGCAGGCCCCGGCCAGCACCAGCGCGGGCTCGCCCAAGTCCAGAATGCTGCGCACCAGGCCCAGCTGCTGGCCCTGCAGCAAGGCATCACGCATGACCTCCAGCGCCTGGTCCTGGTGCCCCAGGCGGCTCAGCAGCAGGGCACGCAGCACCAAGGTGGCGCAGCGGTCGCGCCGCTGCAAAAGCGCGCTGTCGTCCTTGCCGCGCTCGCCCAGCGCCTCCAGCGCAGCACGGTCGTCGAGGTTGGCCTCGTGGTACAGCGCCTGCGTGTAGCGGGCCATGCCGGTGATGCGCAGGCTCACGGGGCTGCGGGCATCGGCATGGCGCTGCGCCAGCAGCTCGATCTGGCGCAGCATCTGGCGCGCGCCTTCGCTGTCGCGCATCTGCAGCAGGCAGCGCACGCGCTCGCCCATCGCAAAGGCCAGCAGGCGGTCCAGCGAGCGGCGCTGGGCGATTTCTTCGATGCGCGCCAGGCCTTCGATCGCTTCGAGCGGGTTGCCGTCCAGCCGGCTCAGGCGCGCGCAGACCAGGGCCACGGTCACCAGCGCATCGGGCAGTACCACGCGCTCGGTGGTGTCCAGCCGGCCTTCGAGCAGCTGGCGCAGCTCGTCGAGCTCATTGGTCTCATACAGCACGGCCGCCAGATAGGCGGCGGCATTGCAGGCCATCTCGCTGTGGCGGCCCAGCGCCTTTTCGGCATGGGCGAGCGCCTCGCGCAGCACCGGCTCAGCCTGGCGCACATCGCCGGCATAGAGCCACGAGAGACCGCGCAGCGATTCGGTCATCAAATGGCCAAAGGCTGAATCGAGCAGCGGCGAGCCATCGTCGCGCAGCGGGGGCGAGCCGCGCAGCACCTCACGGGCCTTGTCATACTCGGCGCTGTGCCCATACATCCAGCCCAGCAGATTGCGCTTGCCACCCACCAGCACGGCGTCATCGCCCTGCTGGATGGACATCAGCTCGGGCAGCAAGGCCTGCGCGGTGCCCAGGTCGTCCTCTTGCAAGGCCAGCGAGAAGGCCAGCAGCACACAGTGCGCACGGCCTTCATGGTCGCGCTCGCCCAGCTGCGCGCGCAGCGCATTCAAGGTCTCGTGGCAGGCGGTGAGCTTGTAGTAGCACAGCTGGGTCCAGCCCAGCCACAGCAGCAGCGCCGGCCGCGCATGGACGGTGGCGCGCGGCAGCTCGGACACCGCACGCACCAGCTGCTGCAGCTGGCCGTTCAAAAACAGCTCGCGCGCCCAGCGCTCCACCCAGTGCACGGCCTGGTCCATGTCCCCTGCCTCGACCGCATGGTGCACGGCATCGCGCAGATGGCGCCGGGCGCCCAGCCATTGCGCCAGGGCCGCGTGGGTGCGCTGGCGCTCGGCCTGCGGCAGCGATTGGAAGCGGGTGAGCAGCAGCTCGCGAAACAGCGGGTGAAAGCGGTACCAGCCCTGGCTGTCGGCATCTTGCAGCGGCAGCACAAACAGGTTCTCGCGCTGCAGGCGCTCGAGCAAGGCGGGGCCCACGGGCTCGCCGGCAATCGTGATCGCCAGCGCCTGGTTGAAGCTGCGCGCCGCAGCCAGCCGCGTCATTGCGTCGATCTCATCCTTGTCGACCCGGCACAGCACCTCGCGGTTGAAGTAGGCGGTAAAGTCCTGCGCGTTCTGCACCGGCGACGCGGGCGTGCGCGGCTGCAGTGCCAGCAGCTGCAGGCCAGCGGCCCAGCCATCGGTTACCTCGAGCAGCTGGCGCGCCACAGCCGGGCTGGTGCTGCGCGGCTGGCGGGCCTGCAAAAACTGCTGCACCTCTTCCAGGGTAAAGCGCAGCTCGGTAGGCCCGATCTCTTCGAGCAAGCCTTGGTCACGCAGGCGCGCCAGGCGCAGCTGGGGCATGCTGCGCGAGACGATCACCAGCCGCAAGGCGGGCGGCGCAAAATCCAGCAAGGTCTGCAGCGCCGCGCCCGCGCGCATGTCGCCCATGTTCTGCCAATCATCGATCACCACCAGCAAGGGCCGGCTGCGTGCCAGAAACGCGCGCAGCAAGGCAATGACGATGGCATCGGCCCGCGCCTCGCCGCCCCGGTTGGACAGCAGGCGAGCCTCGCGCGCGATATCGCTGTCAATGCGGTCCAGCGAATCGAAGAGCGCCGCCATCAGCGCTTGGCCGTCGTCGCCGGGCTGCACCGTCACCCAGGCTTCGTCATGGCCAAAGGTCAGCGCTTGCGCGCGCCACTGCAGCGCCAGCGAGGTTTTGCCACTGCCCGCCGGCCCGTGGATCAGCAGGCAGGTTTTATGGCGGGCCTCGGACAGGCGCGCCAGCAGATGCTTGCGCTCAATGCGCCGGGGCTCCAGTCGGGGAAGTGTGTGGTTTGTCTCGGTCACTGTTTTTATCAATGCGCGGCATGTTTATCCCCTAATAGTGCCACGACTCAGTGTTAGAGACGCTCGATCACCGTCACATTCGCCATGCCCCCGCCCTCGCACATGGTCTGCAGCCCGTAGCGGCCGCCGCGCTGGTGCAGCGCATGGACCAGGGTGGCCATCAGCTTGGCGCCCGTACCGCCCAGAGGATGGCCCAGCGCAATGGCGCCGCCGTTCACATTCATGCGCGCGGGATCGGCCTGCAGCGCCTGCAGCCAGGCCAGCGGGATCGAGGCAAAGGCCTCGTTGACTTCGTAGAGGTCGATGTCGCTCAGGCGCATGCCGGCCTTCTTCAAGGCCAGCTGGGTGGCGGGCACCGGGGCCTCCAGCATGATGACAGGGTCATGGCCCAGCACGGTCATGTGGTGGATGCGCGCCAGAGGCTTGGCGCCCAGGCGGCGCAGGCCGCGCTCGTTGACGATCAGCACGCCGCTGGCGCCATCGCACATCTGGCTGGCATTGGCTGCGGTGATCAAGCCGCCCTCCTGCAGCAGCTTGACGCTCTGAATGCCTTCCAAGGTGGCTTCAAAGCGGATGCCCTCGTCCACCGCATGCAGCTCCTGCGTCAAGGCGCCCGTGGCATCGCGCACTGCAACGGGCAAAATCTCTGCAGCAAAGTGGCCGGCGCGGCTGGCGGCTGCCGCGCGCTGGTGGCTTTGCTGGGCGTAGCGGTCGAGCGCGTCCTTGTCCAGGCCGTACTTGCGCGCCACCATCTCGGCACCGACAAACTGGCTGAAGACGCTATCGCCATAGCGGCTGGCGATGCCGGGGCTGTGGTAGTGGCCCAGCCCGGCCTTTTGCGCCAGGCCGCCCGGGCTGCCCATGGGCACGCGGGTCATCGATTCGACGCCGGCGGCAATCACCATGTCCATCGCGCCCGACATCACCGCCTGCGCGGCAAAGTGGATGGCCTGCTGCGAGGAACCGCATTGGCGGTCGATGCTGGTGCCGGGCACCGATTCGGGCAGCCTGGAGGCCAGCACCACATTGCGCGCCACATTGCTGGATTGCTCGCCCACCTGGCTGACGCAGCCCAGAAACACATCGTCCACAGCGGCCGGGTCGGCATCGACACCTTCCACCAGCGCATTGATGACCTGCGCGGCCAGATCCACCGGATGCCAGCCGGCCAGTTGGCCACCCCGGCGGCCACCGGCCGTGCGTTGCGCCGCCACGATAAAAGCTTCGGACATGGGACTCCTTTGTCTCGTCATTTTTAGAACATGCTCGGGAAGAGTTTAGGCGCCCCCCGCCCCGGCCTGACCACCCATAACGGGTGGCTGGCGAAGTTTGGCGGCAGCGCGCAGCCCCCTCGTCCTACAGACGGGCGGGCAGCGATTGGCGAAGATGGCGACCCATAATTACCGGGGAACCGCATGGATACCACCAACAACAACACAGCGGCCGATCCGACGCCTCCTTCGCCGCCACTGATCCCCACCCAAAGCGGCACCTTGGAGCTGCACGACATCACCATCGTCGACAAGGTCAAGCTCAGAAAGGCGATTTCTGCCGCCGCGCTGGGTAATGCCATGGAGTGGTTCGACTTTGGCGTCTATGGCTTTGTCGCCTTTGCACTGGGCAAGGTGTTCTTCCCCGATGCATCGCCGAGCGTGCAGATGATTGCCGCACTGGGCACCTTCTCGATTCCCTTCCTGGTGCGGCCGCTGGGCGGCCTGTTCTTTGGCGTGATGGGTGACAAGTTCGGGCGCCAGAAGGTGCTGTCGATCACCATCATCATCATGGCTGCCAGCACCTTCTGCATTGGGCTGATACCGTCCTACGCCAGCATTGGCATCTGGGCGCCGGTCCTGCTGCTGCTGTGCAAGCTGGCGCAGGGCTTCTCGGTGGGCGGTGAATACACCGGCGCCGCCATCTTTGTGGCCGAGTTTGCGCCCGACCGCAAGCGCGGGTTTCTGGGCAGCTTTCTGGACTTTGGCTCCATCGTGGGCTTTGTCACCGGCGCGGGCGTCGTGGTCCTGCTGCAAAGCCTGCTGAGCGAGGCGAGCTTTCTGGACTGGGGCTGGCGCGTGCCCTTCTTCCTGGCAGCGCCCCTGGGCCTGGTAGGCCTGTACCTGCGCCATGCGGCGGAAGAAACGCCCGCGTTTCAGCAGCAGCTGGACCAGATGGAAAAGGACGACCAGGAGGATGTGGAGAACCGCCCCCGCATCTCCTTCAAGGAAATCGCGACACGCTACTGGCGCCCCTTGCTGGTATCGGTGGGCCTGGTGCTGACCACCAATATCACCTACTACATGCTGTTGACCTACATGCCCAGCTACCTGTCGCACAACCTGCACTACTCCGAAGACCATGGCGTGCTGATCATCATCGCCGTGATGATCGGCATGCTCTTTGTGCAGCCGGTGATCGGCCTGGCCAGCGACCGCTTTGGCCGCAAGCCCTTTGTGATCGTTGGCTCGATCGGCCTCTTGGTGCTGGCGATTCCCGCGTTCCGGCTGATCATCAACGGCCAGATCGCGCTCATCTTTGTTGGCCTGTTCATGCTGGCGATTGTGCTGAACTGCTTTACCGGCGTGATGGCCTCCACCCTGCCTGCGATGTTCCCGACCCGCATCCGCTACAGCGCGCTAGCCGCCTCGTTCAACATCGCCATCATCGTCGCCGGCCTCACGCCCACCATCACCGCCGCCTTGGTTGATTCGACCGGCAGCCTCTACCTGCCCGCCTACTACCTGATGTTTGTCGCAGTCGTCGGCATCATCACCGGCATCTTCATGAAGGAAACCGCCAACCGCCCCCTGCGCGGCGCCACACCAGCGGCCTCCAGCAAGCAGGAAGCCAAGGAGCTGCTGATCCAGACGCTGGACCACATCGAGCAAAGCGTGGACGATATCGACGCCGAGATTGCCAAGCTGCAAGAGCAGATTGCGGCGCTGGAGCTGCGCAAACAGAAGTATGTTGATTTGCATCCGCGGCTGGATTGAGTGGCGTACCGCTTAGGCACTACCAACATCGCAACACAAGGCCCTGCAAATTGCCTATTTGTAGGGCTTTTTTTCTTCTGAACCCGCTCGCCATACTTTCACCGCTCACCCGGGCTCCAGTGCGACACCAGAGCTGGGTACTCGCCACCCTGATCCGGCGAGCCCTACCGTTCACCAAGATGACCCCGCCGCCGGTGCCATCCTGCTGTCGCGCGTGTTGGGGATACGCAGTGATGGCTTCGCTAGACTGCAGAGACAACAACCATTCATGCAAGGAGACAACCATGCAACGCCGTACTTTTGCCGCTGTAGCAGCCAGCATTGCCGTTGTGGGCGCTGCGGGTTTTGCCGCGCCCGCCGTGGCACAGGCTGATTACCCCAACCGGCCTATTGTGCTGATCGTGCCCTATGGGGCGGGAGGTGTGAGCGATGTGGTGGCCCGGGCGCTGGCCCTGTCGATGGGCAAGCAGCTGGGCCAGTCCATCATCATCGAGAACAAACCGGGTGCCGGGGCCTCGATGGGGGTGATGGACATGAAGCATGCCAAGCCCGATGGCTACCGGCTGACCTTGAGCCCGGTAGCGATATTCCGGCAGCCGCATATCCAGAAGGTGGCCTACGATCCGGTGGCCGACCTGAGCTATGTGGCGGCCTTTATGTCGTATGACTTTCTGCTGGCCGTGGCGCAGGATTCGCCGTACAAATCGGTCAAGGACATTGTCGAGCAGTCCAAAAAGCAGCCCGGCTCGGTCGACTACGGCACGCCCGGCAAGTTTTCGGCCAACCATGTGCTGATGGCCTTGCTGGAGAAGAAGGCGGGCGTGCAGTTCACCCATGTGCCGTACAAGGGCGATGCCGAGGCGGTGAATGCCTTGATTGCGGGCCACACCAAGACAGGGGTGTTTGGCAATACGGTGCTTCCGCATATGCAGTCAGGCAAACTGCGTGCGCTGGCCATTGCCTCGGAAACGCGCCCTCCCGCCTTTGCCAATGTACCGACCTTCCGTGAACAGGGCTATGACGTGGTGACGCCATCGCCGCTGGGCATTGCTGGCCCCAAAGGACTGCCGCCCGAGATTGTGCGCAAGCTCGAAGCCGCCGTGAAATCTGCCATGGACGACCCCGCCTTTCAGCAGTCGGCCGCAAATTATGGCGTGCGGCTGGAGTACCGCAATGCCCAGGATTACAGCGCCTTCGCGAAGAAGGCCTTCGCCGAAGAAGGCACGATTGTGCAGAGCATCGGACTGGATTAAGAGTCGCATATTGATTGACAGGTGCCAGGCTGAGTGCCGGAGCCGTCATCAGCTTTTGTACAGACTGGCCACCTTCCCATCCCGCCCTATAGCGTTGATAAGGAACTGAGCAGCGCGCAGCCCTGAGGCTGTGTGGCTGCCGCCCTGAAGGCAAGCCAACGCACATGGAGGCGTCCTTCATGTCGAACCGCGTAAGCATGGCCCAGCGCCTGGTCACGGACATGCGCCGCAATCAACGCAGGCCACACTCCGACAAGACGCGATTCAGCGATGAGTGAAGAGCACACCACCCAGACGAAGAAAAACCCCTGAATGCGAACACTCAGGGGTTTGATTCTTGGCGGAAACGGAGGGATTCGAACCCTCGATGAGGCTCTACACCCCATACTCCCTTAGCAGGGGAGCACCTTCGGCCACTCGGTCACGTTTCCAATACAGCTATTCTAACCTGAAAAATCAGGCCGATTTGGAAACTTCTGCAGAATCCAGACCAAAAGCGGTGTGCAGGGCACGAACGGCCAGCTCCAGGTACTTCTCATCGATCACGACCGAGGTCTTGATTTCGGAGGTGGAGATCATCTGGATGTTGATGCCCTCTTCGGCCAGCGCGCGGAACATGGTCGATGCGACGCCCACATGGCTGCGCATGCCGATACCGACGATGCTCACCTTGCAGATGTTGGGGTTGCCGATGACTTCGTCAGCGCCGAGCTTGGGCACCACTTCTTCGCGCAGCAACTCGACCGTGCGGTTGAAGTCGCCCTGGTTGACGGTGAAGCTGAAGTCGGTCTTGCCGTCCTTGCCGATGTTTTGCAGGATCACGTCCACATCGATGTTGGCGTCGGCCACCGGGCCCAGGATCTGGTAGGCGATGCCGGGGGTGTCAGGCACGCCACGGACAGAGATTTTGGCTTCGCTGCGGTTGAAAGCGATGCCCGATACGAGGGCCTTTTCCATCTTTTCGTCTTCCTCAAATGTGATCAGAGTGCCCGATTTGGCCTCTTCATCCAATGCAATATCCCAGGGCGTGAAGCTCGACAGCACACGCATTGGCACTTTGTACTTGCCGGCAAATTCCACCGAGCGGATCTGCAGCACCTTGGAGCCCAGGCTCGCCATCTCCAGCATTTCCTCAAAGCTCACGGTCTTGAGGCGCTGTGCGGCCGAGACCACGCGCGGGTCGGTGGTGTAGACACCATCGACGTCGGTATAGATGAGGCACTCAGCGGCCTTCATGGCGGCGGCCACGGCGACGGCCGAGGTGTCCGAGCCGCCACGGCCCAGGGTTGTGATGTTGCCGTTCGGGTCAATGCCCTGAAAACCGGTGACGATGACCACGCGGCCTGCGTCCAAATCGGCACGCACGCGCTGGTCGTCGATCGATTCAATGCGCGCCTTGGTGTAGCTGTCATCGGTGCGCACCGGCACTTGCCAGCCGGTGTAGCTCACCGAGGGCACGCCTTCGGCCTGCAGCGCAATGGCCAGCAAGGCCGACGAGGCCTGCTCGCCAGTGGCGGCCAGCATGTCCAGCTCACGGTAATAGGACTTGTCTGCGCGGCTGGGTGCCAGCTCACTGGCGAGGCCCAACAGACGGTTGGTTTCGCCACTCATGGCGCTGGGCACCACCACCATCTGGTGGCCAGCCCTTGCCCACTTGGCGACGCGTTTGGCGACATTGCGGATGCGCTCGGAAGAGCCCATCGACGTGCCGCCGTACTTATGAACGATCAGTGCCATTGAATATCACGATGACGAAACACGAAGCTCGGCGTTGATGCAAAGTGTTTTGGCACGCCGTCGGAATCGTACATTAGTCAGACCAAAACTGGCGGATTGTACCAATCGATGACATCTCTGTGGCGCTGTATATACCCACGGCCTACTTTTATATGGATTTGGTGGCCCCGCGTGGTGCAGCGCTGCAGCTGCAGCAGCAGTTGCGCCAGCTGCGCAGCGCTCGGTGTCTGGCCATGGGCCGTGCGCAGCCAGTAGCGCAGCACATTGGCCATGCGCGCCTCGCTCAGCGCCTGCAGCGCGCCAATGCGCGGCGGCGCGCCGGTGGCCTGCAGATCGATCTGCGCCAGGTCATCGAGCAGCTCGGCCGCCTGCGCCGCGTTGGCGCTGCTGCGCGCCACCGTCTGCGCGATCTGCGGAAAGGCCTGCGCCAGGCTAGGCATCACCTGCTGGCGGATACGGTTGCGTGTGTAGCGGGTGTCGGTGTTGCTGGGGTCTTCGACCCAGGCGATGCCCAGCGCAGCCAGGTCAGCACGGATCTGCGCACTGCCCAGCCCCAGATAGGGCCGCGCCCACTGCAGGCCAGCGCGCTGCCACTGCGCGCGCATGCCCGCCAGGCCGGCCACCCCGGCGCCGCGCGACAGCGCCAGCACCACGGTTTCGACCTGGTCATCGGCATGCTGGGCCAGCGCCATGGTCTGGATACGGCCCTTCGCTGCCTCGTCAGCAGCCAGCACGGCCTGGGTCAGCGCTTGGTAACGCGCAATGCGTGCGGCATCCTCCGGGCTTTGGCCGGGCAGCGCATGGGCATTCACCGCCACCACCATCAGCGGCACGCCCCAGGCCGCGCACTGGGCGCGGCAATGCGCTTCAAACACCGCGGCTGCGGCCTGCAGCCCGTGGTTGATGTGGATGGCATGCACCTGGCCTGGAAAGCGCTGCAGGCAGGCCCAGAGCAAGGCGGTGGAATCGGCCCCACCGCTGTAGGCCACAGCCAGCGGCAGTGCGGGCTGCCAGCCGTTCAGCGCGGTAACAATGGCGGGCTCAGCCATGGCGCGCGCCCCACAGCAAAAAGCCTCCGCGAAGGGAGGCTTGGCAGCAGCGGCGCAGCATCAGCGGCGGCTGGCAGCGCGTATCAATGCTCAGCCTTGGAGTCCGAGAAACGGCCATAGCTTTGCAGGCGCTCGTAGCGGCGGTCCAGCAGCTCGGTGGGCTTCAGATCGGCCAGTTGGCGGAAGGCATCACTCAGGCCGCGCTTGAGCAGCGCCGCCATTTGCTTGTGGTCACGGTGGGCGCCGCCAACGGGCTCGTGGATGATCTTGTCGATCAGGCCCAGGGCCTTGAGGCGGTGGGCGGTAATGCCCATGGCATCGGCCGCTTCCTGGGCCTTGTCGCTGGTCTTCCACAGGATGGAGGCACAGCCTTCGGGGCTGATGGTGGAGTACACCGAGTACTGCAGCATCAGCACCTGGTCGGCCACCGAGATACCCAGCGCGCCGCCCGAGCCACCTTCACCGATGATGGTGGAGATGATCGGCACTTCCAGCTGCGCCATTTCATAGATGTTGCGGCCAATGGCTTCGGACTGGCCGCGCTCTTCGGCGTCAATGCCGGGGTAGGCGCCGGGCGTGTCGACAAAGGTGAACACCGGCAGCTTGAACTTCTCGGCGGTCTTCATCAGGCGCAGCGCCTTGCGGTAGCCTTCGGGCTTGCTCATGCCAAAGTTGCGCAGGGTACGCTCCTTGGTGTCGCGGCCCTTTTGGTGGCCTACCACCATGCAGGGGTTGCCATTGAAGCGCGCCAGGCCGCCCACGATGGACAGGTCATCGGCAAAGTGGCGGTCGCCATGCATTTCGACGAAATCGGTGAAGATCTCGTTCACATAGTCCAGGGTGTAGGGACGCTCGGGGTGGCGTGCGATCTTGGTGATCTGCCAGGGGGAAAGCTCGCTGTAGATGTCCTTGGTCAGCTGCTGGCTTTTCTTGCTGAGCTGATCAATCTCTTCAGAGATATCGACTGCGCTTTCGCTTTGCACATAGCGCAGTTCATCAATTTTGGTTTCCAGCTCCGCAATCGGTTGCTCGAAATCCAGGAATGTTCTTTTCGCCAAAATGATTCTCCTCGAGAAAAGCCGCAGGCAGCCTTCTCATAACGACCGACAGTGTAACCGCATGCGGCCAAACCAGATCAATCTGCATCCTGCCCCAGTGGCATGGCATTCTGGGAGCGCCAGATCAGCCAGGCCGCGACACTCGCCCAGGGTTGCCAGGCCTGGGCCACCTCGCGCGCATCGCTGCGGCTGACGGCCTCGCCCGAAAAATAATGGTCGCTGATGCCCTGCAGCAGCGCCGCATCGTCAATGGCCAGCACATTGGGCCGCCCCAGATGGAATAGCAAAAACATCTCCGCGCCCCAGCGCGCCAGGCCGCGTTGCGCCATCAGCTGCTCGATGACCGCGTCGTCATCGACATGCACCCAGGACAGCGCATCCTTGGGCTCTTGCACAAACCATGCAGCCAGACCACGCAGATAGCCCAGCTTGCGCTGCGGCAGGCGGATGGCCTTGGCCGCCTCGTCCGTCAGGGCCAGCATGGCCTTGGGGCTAGCCGACCCGAGCGCTGCCACCAGCCGCTTCCACAGCTGGCGCGCCGAGTTGTCGGACAGCTGCTGCCAGACCACCGAGCGCATCAGCAGCGCAAAGCCGTCGGCCTCGCGGCGCAGCATCTCGCCGGCATACAGCGGCGCGAGCCGGCGCATCACCCGGTCCTTGCGGGCCAGGTGTTTGCAGGCGACGGCCCAGTCTTCCGCTGACAGCGGTTTGTTGCTGATGCCAGGCATAGGGCTAGACGGACCGCGTCAACGCCATGGACAACGTCAGACTACCCACAGTGCGCATCAGGCCCCTGCCTGCACTACCGTCCAGGTCGTGCCTTGGGCGGAATCCTTGAGCTCCACCCCTTGGGCCAGCAGCTCGGCGCGGATGCGGTCCGATTCCGCATAGTTCTTGGCCGCCTTGGCAGCGGCACGCAGTGCAATCTGCGCCTCCACATAAGCGGCATCCACCGTAGCGCCCGCTTGCAGGTAGGCGGCAGGGTCGGCCTGCAGCAGGCCCAAGGTGGCCGCCAGCGCCTTGAGCAGGCCAGCCACCGCTGGCGATTTGCTGCGGTTGACCTCGGCCGCCAGCTCAAACAGCACGGCCACGGCTTCGGGCGTGCCAAAGTCCTCGTCCATCGCCGCCTTGAAGCGCGCTGCGCTCGGGTGGGTCCAGTCGATGGTCACCGGCTCGGCGGCGACCAGGCTCAGCGCCGTATAGAGGCGCTTCAACGCATTGCGGGCGTCGTCCAGGTGCACATCGCTGTAGTTGAGCGGGCTGCGGTAATGGGTGCGCACCACAAAGAAGCGGATGGTTTCTGCGTCGTAGCGCTTGAGCACATCGCGGATCGTGAAGAAATTGCCCAGGGACTTGGACATCTTCTCGTTGTCGACGTTGATGAAGCCGTTGTGCATCCACATCTTGGCCAGTGGCTGGCCGTGTGCGCCTTCGCTCTGGGCAATCTCGTTTTCGTGGTGGGGGAACTGCAGGTCAGCGCCGCCGCCATGGATGTCGAAGGTCTCGCCCAGCAGCGCGCAGCTCATCGCCGAGCACTCGATGTGCCAGCCCGGCCGGCCCGTGCCATAGCTGCTTTGCCACTTGGCCTCGTCGGGCTCGGTGGGCTTGGCGCTCTTCCACAGCACAAAATCCAGCGGGTCGTCCTTGCCGTCCTGCACGGCCACGCGTTCGCCGGCATTGAGCTCGTCGAGCGACTTGCCCGACAGCTTGCCGTAACCGGGGAACTTGCGCACGGCATAGTTCACATCGCCGCCTTCGGTGCGGTAGGCCAGGCCTTTTTCTTCCAGCTGCGAGATGATGGACAGCATCTGCGGCACGTATTCGGTGGCACGGGGCTCATGCGTGGGCCGCTCGATGCCCAGCGCATCGGCATCCTGGTGCAGGGCCTCGATCATGCGGTCGGTCAGGCTGCGGATGGTCTCGCCGTTTTCCACGGCGCGGCGGATGATCTTGTCCTCAATGTCGGTGACATTGCGCACATAGGTCACCTTCAGGCCGCTGACGCGCAACCAGCGCTGCACCACATCAAACGCCAGCATCGAGCGCGCATGTCCCAGGTGACAGAGGTCATAGACCGTCATGCCGCATACATACATGCGGACATGGCCCTGCTCAATCGGAACAAATGACTCCAGCGCACGCGAAAGCGTGTTGTAGATGCGCAAACTCATGAAAAATTAGCGTGGTTGTGGTTGAGAGAGGGAAAGACGCCTGGCGCCCTGCCCCGTTCCGCGTCCATCCTCTTGACAGAGGCTGGGGCACGGGTTTGGCAGCGCCTGCCCGGGCACCGCCGCCCGGCAGGAACCGCCGAACCGTGTATGGTAGCTGATGCCCGAGACCATGCCCTGCAAACCATGGCCGCCCGTCGTTCCGGGGCGCCAGCCCCCTCAGCTACAATGCGCTGCAGTATAAGCCTGCAGGCCACTTGCACGCGCCCAGCGCGCCCGAACCCTATGAAGTTAGTCAGTTGCCTTTTCTCCCCCCTGATGCCCCGTGCCGCCTTGCTGGCGCTTGCGCTGAGCTGCGGCGCCGCCTATGCGGACGAATACACGGCTGTGGAAAAGTTGATCCAGTCTGGCCAGACCGCCTTGGCCCTGGAGCAGCTGGAGCCCAAGATCCAGCAAGCCCCGCGTGACCCGCAATGGCGCTTTTTGCAGGGTGTGGCGCAGATGAACGCCGGCCAGCGCGACGAAGCCACGGCCACGTTCGAGAAACTGGTGCAGGAATACCCCGAACTGCCCGAGCCCTACAACAACCTGGCCGTGCTCTACGCCCAGAACAACCAGCTGGAAAAAGCCAGCCGCGCGCTGCAAGATGCCGTGCGGGCCAACCCCGGCTATGCCACCGCCTATGAGAACCTGGGCGATATCTATATCCGCCTGGCCGAGCAATCACTGAGCAAGGCCAGCACGCTGGCGCCGGCCCAGCAAGCGCGGCTGCAGCCCAAGATCAGCAGCCTGCGCCTCTTGGTGACCCGTGCCCAGCCTGCCGCTGCCGCCGCGCCGGCTGCCCCGGCAGCGGCGCCCGACGCAAAAAAATAAGGGCCTTGCCTTGAATCTTGCACCGTTGGCCCTCAACTCGGTGCAACGCATAGGGTGCAAACGCACACCTTGCAAACGCAGACGCTGCAACGCCCATGATTTGCGCGCAGCGCAGGATGCCTTGCGGACCCCGCAGCGCCCTGCGCTGGCCATCTACCGTATTCAACGACAGAGGAAACCGATGCCTTCCAAACGACACACTCTTTCCATTCTGGGCGGCCTGGCACTGGCCGGCGGCATGTTGCTGACCAGCGCCGCGCAAGCAGCGGACCAGCCCCGCGTGAAACTGGCGACCTCGATGGGCGACATCGTGGTCGAGCTCAATCCAGAAAAAGCACCCAAGACGGTGGCCAACTTTCTGCAGTATGTGAACGACAAGTTCTATGACGGCACGATCTTCCACCGCGTGATCGGCAACTTCATGATCCAGGGCGGCGGCTTCACCCCCGATATGCAGCAAAAGCCTGCGCGCTCGCCGATCCCACTGGAGGCCAACAACGGCCTCAAGAACAACACCTACACCATTGCAATGGCCCGCACGGCAGTGCCCGACTCGGCCACCGCGCAGTTCTTCATCAATGTGCAGAACAATGATTCGCTGAACGCCCCCAACCCCGATGGCCACGGCTATGCGGTGTTTGGCAAGGTCGTCAGCGGCAATGACGTGGTCGACAAGATCAAGGCCGTGCAAACCGGCAATGCCGGCCCGCACCAGAACGTGCCCAAGACCCCGGTCATCATCAAGTCGGCCACCGTCGTCAAGTAAATGGCCCTGCCGCTGGCCCCCAACCGGGCTGCGGCGCCCTTCCCACCTTTCTCAACAGGAAACACACCATGAGCAATCCACAAGTTGAACTGCATATCAAAGACTACGGCGTCATCACGCTGGAACTCGACGCAGACAAAGCCCCCAAGTCCACCGAGAACTTCCTGAGCTACGTCAAGAGCGGCCACTATGACGGCACGATCTTCCACCGTGTGATCAACAGCTTCATGATCCAGGGCGGCGGCTTTGCATCGGGCATGGACCAGAAGTCCACCCAGGCGCCGATCCAGAACGAAGCGCAAAACGGTCTGAAGAACGACCAGTACACCGTGGCCATGGCCCGCACCAGCGATCCCCACTCGGCAACCGCCCAGTTCTTCATCAACGTCGCCAAGAACGACTTCCTGAACCACACCTCGCCCACGCCTAGCGGCTGGGGCTATGCCGTGTTCGGCAAGGTGGTCAAGGGCAATGACGTGATCGACAAGATCAAGGCCGTCAAGACCGGCTCCAAGGGCATGCACCAAGACGTGCCCAAGGACGAAGTGCTGATCGAAAAGGCTGTGGCCCTGTAATAGGCGCCACCATTTGCATGGACAGCCCGACCAACCCTAGTGCCGCAGCCCCCCATGAGGCGCTGCGCGCCCAGTTGGCCACCACGGCAGTCCATGCCTTCGCTGCGCCCCCCGCCTGGCGCAGCATCGAATTCATCTCTGATCTGCATCTGCAACCCCAGCTGCCACTGACCTGGCACAGCTGGCAGCGGTACCTGCAAGCCAGTACCGCAGATGCGATCTTTATGCTGGGCGATTTGTTTGAAGCCTGGGTCGGCGACGATGCGCTGGACGAGACCGGCAGCTTTGAAGCGGCCTGCGCCCAGAGCCTGCGCGAGGCCAGTGGCCAGCGCGCCCTCTTTTTCATGCATGGCAACCGCGACTTTCTCATCGGCGCGCAGTTTGCCGAGCGCACTGGCATGCAATTGCTGCCCGACCCCAGCTGTCTGGAGTTTCTGGGCCAGCGCTGGCTGCTCAGCCATGGCGATGCGCTGTGTGTGGAAGACAGCGAGTACCAGCGTTTTCGTGCGGTGGCACGCAGCCCCGCCTGGCAGCAGCAAATTCTGGCCCAGCCGCTGGCCCAGCGCCGGCAACTGGCAGGCAACATGCGCAGCCAGAGCGAGGCGCGCCGCATGCGCGAGGTCATCACCGCCGATGTCGACACCCAGGCCGCCCTGGCCTGGTTGCAGCAGGCCCAGGCGCCCACGCTGATCCACGGCCACACCCACCGCCCGGCCAGCCACGCGCTGGATGCCAATCACCAGCGCGTGGTGCTGAGCGACTGGGACACCGACCTGGAACCTGCCCGCGCCGAAGTGCTGCGCATCGATGCCGCCGGCCTGCAGCGCATTGCGCTGAGCGACTATTTGGCCCGGCCGCCACAGCAAGGACGCTGAGATGGCATGGCTGCAGCGCACCTGGTCACGTCTGCGCGCGCTGGCGCGCCCCGTGCCCGAAATCCCCGCCGCCCTGTGGTTGCAGGTGCTGCAAAAATACCCGTTCCTGCAAGCGCTGTCGCTGGAAGAAAAAGCCAAGCTGCGAGCCTTGAGCGCGCTATTTCTGCGCCAAAAACAGTTCTCGGGCGCCCATGGCCTGGTGGTGAGCGATGCGATGGCGCTGACCATTGCCGCCCAGGCCTGCGTGCCGCTGCTCCACCGGGGTGAGGCGCAGCAGGCCATTGCGCTCTACGATGATTTTGTTGGCATCGTCGTGCACCCGGGCACGATGGTCGCTGCGCGCGACATGCACGACGAGGCGGGCCTGGTGTCGCACCGGCGCATGATGCTCGAAGGCGAAGCGATGCAGCATGGCCCTGTCACCCTGAGCTGGGCGGCCATCGCGCAGGACCCGCTGCAGCAAAACGAGCGCGGCACCAGCGTCGTCATCCACGAGTTCTGCCACAAGATCGATATGCGCAATGGCGGTGCCGATGGCTACCCCTCGCTGCCCGGCCATTTTCTGGGCCTGGCGAGCGCCGCCGAAGCACGCCAGACCTGGGAGCGCACCTGGGCATCGGCTTTTGACGCCTTTCGCCATGCGATCGCCAAAGCCCAGCGCTTTGGCGAGCCCGCGCCCTGGCTGGACAGCTATGGCGCCACTGCACCGGCCGAGTTCTTTGCAGTGGCCTGCGAGGCCTTCTTTGTCAACCGCAGCCACTTCGCGCAGGAATGGCCACAGCTCGACCGCATGCTGGCCGGGTTGTTCCGGCCGGGCGCCGACTAATTACGGACCTTAGCCGCGCTGCTGTGCCTGTGTCAGCGCCTGCAGCCAGGCGATGCTGTCCTGCAGCTCTTGCGGGTGCAGCTCATGGCGGCAGGGGTACTCGTGGTAGGCCAGGTCAACAGGCGTCGCTTGCAGCGCTGCGCGAATCGCATGGGCCTGCGCCAGCGGAATGACATTGTCGGCCGTGCCATGGCTGATCCAGGCTTGGCGCCCGGCCAGCTGCGCCGGGGCGACCTGCTCGGCCGCAATCTCGGGCAAGAGGCGGCTGTGCCACACCATGATGGCCTGCAGCAGCTGCGGCTGGGTCAGCAGCGCCGACAGCGACATGATGCCGCCCTGGCTGAAACCGCCCACCACCACCCGTTGGGCCGGTATCTGCAAGGCCTGGGCCGCCTCGGCACAGGTCTGTGCGACGAGCGCGCGGCTGGCTTTTTCCTGGGCGGTGTCGATGCTGCGGCTGCCATCGGGGTTCACCCCAAACTGGAACCAGGCATAGCTGCTGGGGCCCAGGGTGTAGGGCGCGCGCAGGCTCAGCACATGGAAAGCCGGTGGCACCATGCCCGCCAGGCCAAACAGATCTTGCTCATTGCTGCCCACGCCATGCATCAGTACCAGCAACCAGGGTGCTGGGGTATCCGCCGCAGCGGCGCGGTACAAGTGGTGAAGGGGAAGGTTCAACATGGCAGCCCTGCTCAAAAAAATTGGCTGCATCGTACCGCAGCCTTGGCAACCATGGTGGCAACCACAGCAAAGCGCTTTGCTGCGGCTGGGGCGCCATCGCTGGCGCCCCGTGCCCAGCGCTGATGGCTTATTTCTTCGAGTGCAGCGCCACCCAGGCCAGAAAGCGCTCCATGTAGCTGCGCAAGAACTTTTCGCTGGCCTCGGCCACCTTGCCATCGGCACTGACCAGGCCATCGGTCCAGCGGATAAAGCCCTCGGGCTGCGCCATCGCAGGCATGTCGAGGAACACCAGAATATTGCGCAGATGCTGCTGGGCCATCGACGTTGCCGGGCCACCGGTCGAGGTGCCGATGATGCCGGCAGGGATGCCATTCCATGCGCCGCTGCCATAGGGGCGGCTGCCACCGTCCAGCGCGTTTTTCAGGTAGGCCGGCACCGAGCGGTTGTGCTCGGGCGTCACAAAAAGGATGCCGTTCTTGCTGCGCACCTTGTCTTTGAATGCGGTAAACGCTGCCGGATAGGCGTCCGCATCGTCATCGCGGTTGTAGAACGGCAGCGCGCTCAGGTCCAGGAACTCGAAGTCCGCCTGGTCCTGCACCAGGTTCACCAGGCCATGGGCCAGTTGCTTGTTGATCGAGGTCTTGCTGTTGCTGCCAACGATGATGCCAATTTGGGGTTTTGCCACGGTCATTCTCACTTTCAGGACATGCACAAGGATGAAAGCCTCTGGTTATACCCCTGCTTGGTGACGACTGATGTAGGCCAAGGCGAACTGCGCGGCCATGGACGCGCGGTGACTCATTTCACGATACCACTGCCGCAAGCCTGGCCTGCCTGCAGCTGCCAGACCTGGGTGCTGCCCAGGTGCAGGGCTGGTGCAGCAGCCGCCACCGCCGGCATCTGGCGCTGGGCGGCCTCGGCGCTGCCCACCACCCACAAGCGCTGCTGCGGATGCGCACAGGCATAGGCTTGCAAGCCCTGCGCATCCAGCAAGACACGGCGGCCCAGCTGCGGCGCAAATTGCGCGGCATCGCTCAGCTCCTTCTTCCAGTTGTCGGCCTGCTGGCCTTCGGTGCGCCAGTCGTCCACCACCAGCGGATCGGCCATCGCGGGCAGGTAAAAAGGCACTTCGTAGTACAGGTGCTCCAGCATCACCAGCCGGTCCGCCGACTGCACCGGCAGGCTGCGCAGTGCGCGCCACTGGGCCTTCGCAGGCACGGCTACCGTGCCCAATACCACCGCCAAGACCACACACAACAGCGCGGCCAGGGCCGCAGTGCGCCGGCCCCAGCGCTGCCAGCCAGCTGCTTGCACCAGGCGCACCACCGCATAGGCCAGCGGTGGCAGCGCCGGCAGCACATAGCCCACGATCTTGCTGTGGGGCACCGAGAAGAACAGCACAATGACGGCAAACCAGACCAGCATCAGCCGGTCCAGGCTTTGCACGAAAGCCGGCGTTGCAGGCCGTGCTGCTGGCAGCGATATCGGTGCGGCAGTTTGTTTGCGCCTCCAGCTGCGCCAGCCAGCAGCCAGCGCCCAGCCGGTCCAGGGCAAGGCGGCCAGCGCGATCACCGCGCCATAGAACCACCAGGGCTGGGGGTTGTTGAAGCTGCTGCCGGTGTAGCGCTGAAAGTGCTGGGTGACAAAAAAGTAGTGGAAAAAACCGCTGTGGCGCTGTTGCGCCATGAACACCCAGGGGCCAGCAATCAGCAGCACCGGCAGCCATGCCGCGGCGTGCAAAGGCAGCCACCATTGGCGCCAGCGCCGGTCCCAGACCAGCCAGAGGGCCCAGACCATACCGGGCAGCACCAGCGCAATCAGGCCCTTGGCCAAAAAACCCAACCCGGCCCAGGCGCCCGCCGCAGCCAGCCAGCCCATCCAGGCCATGCCCCGGATACGGCCGGTGGCCTGGCGCGCCTCCAGGGTCGCCATTGCGGCGCTGCAGATGCAGGCCGTCAGGCAGCCGGCCAACAGCATGTCCATATTGGCGTACTGCGCGGCCATATAGGTATAGGGCATGGTCACCAGCACCACGGCCGCAGCCACGGCCACCGACTGGCTGGCATAGCGCTTGAGCAGGACCAACAAGGACATGGCCGCCAGCCATGCGCCCAAGAGCGATGGCAGGCGCGCCACCCATTCATGCACACCCGCAAGCTGGAAGCCGGTGGCCGCCAGCCAGTAGTACAGCGGCGGCTTGTGGAAAAACGGCAGGCCGTTGAGCGCAGGCGTCACCCAGTCGCCGCTGCGCAGCATCTGCAACGCAGCCACGGCGTACCTGCCCTCATCCGGATCGCTGAGCGGCCGCAGCCAGGCCAGCACCAGCAGCCACAGTTCCACCAGGACCGCCATGCGGGCCTCGATCGTCCAGGCAAAGCGGGCGGGCATGGCCCGCGCAGAAGCAAGGCTGTGCATGCCCTACTCCAGCGATGCCGCCTGCGACGCAGGGCGTGGCGCTGCGGCGTCTTGCAACGCGAGCTCGGCAGGGTCTTGCACCACCGGCCCGGCATGCCGCCACAGCCAGCCGTACAACAGCGCAATCACCCCGCCCAGCGCCGCGCCGGCTGCGATATCAAGCGGAAAATGCACGCCGCAGTACACCCGGCCCCAGCTCACCGCCAGCGCCACGGCCACGATGGCGGCGCCGCCCAGGCGCAACTGCCGCAGCCATAGCAGGCAAAAGCCCAGAGTAAAGAGTGAACTGGCATGCGCGCTGGGCAGTGAGCCCCGGGCGGCATGGTCAATATAGGCGGGGCTCAGCCCCATCACGAAGGGGCGGGGATGCCCCAGCCAGACGGCGAGCCGGTGCGCCAGCAACACGGCAGCGGCGCAGCACAGCATGCTGCCCAGCAGGTACAGGCGGTCGGCCGGCCGCTTCCACCACAGCCACAGCAGCGCGGCCCCGGCCAGCACCACGCCGTCCATGCCCAGCCAGCGGGCCAGCTCCAACACCCAGGCCGTGGGTGCAAAGCCCCCGGCCATCCATGCAAACCATTGCAGATTCAATGCTTCCATCACAAGCCTCTCTGGCAGAAGGCCGCTCTGGATGGGTGTTCACCCGGCAACAGCGCACTCTGTAGGTTGGCACTGTGGCGGGCGGAGCTTACCGATGTCTTAATGCATGGAAAAAAGTGGTAGACACATAAGAGCCACTAAGACGACCCAGCAAACCGCAGGTTTGCGGTTGAGACTAGGCGCCCTGCCGCAGGCAGTACAGGAGTACGACAAGGCAGGGTGCGGCCGGCCAGGCAACGACGTATCAAGGGTTGTATTAGTGGCTCTAAATGCGGCTGTCTTGGACGACGGCGCCGGCGGCGATAGTGATGACGCGCTGGCACTGGGCGGCAATGGCGCGGTCGTGCGTCACCATGATCAAGGTGGTGCCCGCTTCGCGGTTCAGGTCCATCACCAGCTGCATCACGGCTTCGCCGGTGGCAAAGTCCAGGCTGCCGGTGGGCTCGTCGGCCAGCAGCACGGCAGGCTGCACGACAAAGGCGCGGGCCAGTGCCACGCGCTGCTGCTCGCCACCCGACAGCAGCTTGGGGTAGTGCGACAGGCGCTGGCCCAGGCCCACGCGCTCGAGCATGGCAGTCGCCTGCTTGCGGGCATCGCGCTGGCCGGCCAACTCGAGGGGCAGCATCACGTTTTCCAGCGCCGTCAAATTGCCCATCAATTGAAAGTTCTGAAACACAAATCCCATCGTGCGCGCACGCAGCGCAGCCCGGTCATCCTCGCTCAGCGCAAACAGGTCCTGGCCTGCAATCCGCACCGTGCCCACGCTGGGCGTATCCAGGCCCGCCAGGATCGACAGCAAGGTGCTTTTGCCCGAGCCCGATGCACCGACAATCGCGACGGTTTCTCCCTGCGCGATGCTAAAGTCCACATCACGCAGAATGGTCAAACTGCCGGTCGAATCCGAGACCGATTTACCCAGGCCCTGGGCCACCAACACCGCCTCAGGCGCCTGCGATTGAGAAAGCACTGCATCTGTCATGACAACCAATCTTTCCTCCAATGATCGAACACCCGTCACGCGACGCCGGTGTCTTCGCAGCATCGTAGCGTTGTCAATGATGTCCTCCGCCGCTATAGGTTTTACAGCACAGGCGGCTGCACCACAGGCGCCCGCCACGATTTTGGTCGTGGGCGACTCGATCAGCGCCGAATACGGCATTGCTCGCGGCACCGGCTGGGTGGCGCTGCTGCAGGACAAGCTCGAACAAAGCAAAAACGCCAACGCCTACCAGGTGCACAACGCCAGCATCAGTGGTGACACCACCGCCGGCGGCCGGGCCCGCTTTGGCCAGCTGCTGACGCAGCACAAGCCCGGCATCGTCGTGCTGGAGCTCGGTGCCAACGATGCGCTGCGCGGCCTGCCGCTGGCCAGCACCCAGGCCAACCTGGCGGCAATGGTGGACAGCGCCCAAAAGGCTGGCGCCCAGGTGCTGCTGCTGGGCATGCAGGTGCCGCCCAACTACGGCAGCAAATACACCACGGACTTTGCCCAGGTCTTTACCAGCCTGGCGCGCGAGAAGAAAACCGCCGTCGTGCCCTTTTTGCTGCATGGCGTGGCCGATGTGCCCAACGCGGAAAAGAACTTCCAGGCCGACCGCATCCACCCACTGGCCAGCGCCCACCCGCAACTGCTGGCCAATGTCTGGCCCGAGCTGCAAAAGCTGATGAAATAAAAATGTCGCCAGCGCGGTGCTGGCGGCGTTTAAAGGTTGGGATCTAACCCTTAGCCAAAGGCTTTTTTCAGCGCTTGCGCCAGATCCTGTTGCAGGTCGTTTGCATCTTCGAGTCCGATCGAAAAGCGCACCACCGTGCCCGGCTGCAGCTGCGAGTCGCCCAGCGCGCGCATGCTGCCAATCTTGTAGGGCACCACCAGGCTGATCGGGCCGCCCCAGCTATAGGCCAGTTTGAACAGGCGCAGACTCTCGCAGAACAGGTCAATCTGCTGCTGGCTGTAGCGCGGATCAATCACCACGCTAAAGAGCCCTGCGGCTGCGCCCTGCTTGCCCGCCACGCTGCCCGCGCCACAGAGCTGCTGCCAATGCGCGTGGCCAGGCGATCCGGCAAAGGCCGGGTGCAGCAGCTGCACGACGGCGGGTTGCTCGGCCATGAAGGCGGCCAGCTGCCGGGCTGCCGCATCTTGCGCGTGGTAGCGCAGCGCCAGGCTGGGCAGGCTGCGCAGCACGGTTTCGATATCGTTCACTCCCACGCCCAGGCCCAGGTGCATATGCGTGGCCTGCACCTTGCGGTGCACGGCGGCATCACGCGTCACGATGGAGCCCATCAGCACATCGCCGCCACCGCTGGGGTACTTGGTGAGCGAATGCGCCGACACATCCACGCCCGTGCGGTAGCTGCCGTCGCCATCCAGGTCAAAGCAGTTGAAGGCCAGGCCCGCGCCCCAGGTGTTGTCCAGCGCCGTGGCAATGCCTTTTTCCTTGCACAGGCGCACAAGACCCAGCAAATCGGGGAACTCCATGCTGACCGAGCCGGCCGCCTCCAGCCAGACCAGGCGGGTGTTGTCCTGGATCAGGCTGGCGCAATGGTCTACGCGCATCGGGTCGTAGTAGCCGATGCTGACGCCAAAGCGCTGCAGCTCGCTCTCGGCAAAGCCCTTGCTCGGGCCGTAGACGTTGTCGGGCAGCAGCACATGGTCGCCGCTCTTGAGCAGCGCCAGGCCAATCACCGAGATCGATGCCAGGCCGCTGGGCACCAGCACGCAGTGGCTGCCGCCTTCCAGCGTGGCAATGCGCTCTTCCAGGATGTAGGTGGTGGGCGTGCCGTGCAGGCCATAGGTGAAGGCGCTCTTGTCTTTCCAGTCCCAGCTGCGCATCGCCGCCACGTTGGGGAAGAACACGCTCGATGCCTTGAACACGCCGGGCTGCGGCGCCGCAAACGGCGCATCTGGCGCATAGGGGTGGTGGATGATGCCGGTGATCGGTGCCTGGTTTTTGGGGGTGGAGCTCATAGCAAAAAAAGTCGGTCAGAAAACGGAACAGCTGCGGGCTATTGTGCAGCAGATAGGCTCAGCGCCAAGCCACCGCCACCAAGCCCAGCGCTGCGGGGTTGGCACCCGCCTCAAAGAAGCGGCTGGCCTGCAGCAGTGCCGCACTGTTTTGCAGGGGCAGCCAGTCACCACCTGCGCAGCGCTGCCAAGCCAGCGGCCCGGCGCTACCAGCCGCTGTTACGACAACCGCCAGCCAGGCATCCAGCCCATCCGCCGGCGCTGGCCACCAGCGGGCCTGCTCACCCAGGCTGACCAGCACCGGCAGTGCTTGCGCTGATGCAGCCGGCGCCATAACGGGGGCATCCAGGGCCACCAAGGCATCACGCGCCCAGGCGCGCAGCCCGGCGCGGTAGCCCTTGTCGGGGAACTGCGCTGCCCATTGCTGGCGGTCTGCATCCAGGGCCGCACCCATAGCGCTGCTGCCCAGTGCGGCGGCGATATCCAGCGCCGGCTTGCGCGCCACCTCCTCCAGCCAGAGCCGGTAGTCGGCGCTCGGCGCTGCGGCGTTGGGCGGGTTGATCAGCCACAGCCCTTGCACCGGCTGGCCCAGCGCAGCCTGCTGCGCCACCAGGGCCTGGGCCAGGCGCGCGGCATCGCCATGGGCCACGACGACCAGCCCCCGTTCGCCATCCAGATGCAAATGCTGGATGAGGTCTTGCAGCATCGCCAGCTGCTGCGCATCGCCCAGCCGTTGTTCCTTTTTGGGCTTGTCGCTGCGCCCCAGGCCCAGCCAATCGGGTGCCAGCACGCGGTCACCCCGCGCGGCCAGGCCGGCTGCCAGTTCGCGAAACAGGCCTTGCTGCGCCGGCAGGCCGGGCAGCAGCAGCCATTGCCGGGCAGCGGCAGATGGCGGTGGGTTCTGGCCCGCGCTGTCTTTGACATGCAGGCGCAGGCCGCCCAAAGCCGGCCAATCGCTGTAAAAGCAGCTGGGGCAGGCGCAATCCAATGCGGGGGCAAACAGCGCATCGGGCGTACGCAGTGCGTCGTCGCGCAGCGGGTGGCTGGCCAGCGCCTGCTGTTTCTGCTGCACGCGGCGCTTGCCAAAAAATTCGGTGAGCAGGGCTACAGCCTCGTCTGCCAACACCCCCATGGTCACGGCGGTGTGGTGGTTCAGTGCAGCCTGCGCAAACAGGTCCAGCACTGATCCGCCAGCGCCGGTGCGCGGCTCGGCAGCGCCCCAGACCACACGGTCCAGGCGCGCATGCAAGATGGCGCCAGCGCACATCGCGCAGGGCTCCAAGCTGACATACAAGGTACAGCCATCGAGCCGGTAATTGCCCAGGCGCTTGGCCGCATCGCGCAGCGCCTCGATCTCGGCATGGGCGCTGGGGTCGTGTGCGCCAATCGGGTGGTTAAAGCCCCGGCCGACGATCTGGCCATCACGCACCACCACAGCACCCACGGGCACTTCGCCAGCGTCGGCCGCAGCGCGCGCCTGCTCCAGCGCAGCGCGCATCCAGTGCGCATCACCAGGCTGGGGGGGCAGCTGGCCGCCGGTGCTGGCGGGGACAAGGCTGTCAGCCATCGCAGTCACTCTTCGGCTTGCTTCAGGCGCTGCGCATCCTGCTGCACCGCCTGGTTCAGCTGGTCCTGCACCTGCTGCTGGATCTGCCGGCTTTGTGCATTCACATCCTTGCTGGTGTCGATCTGCGGCACGCGCACGCCTTCGACGGCGGCGGGGGTGGGTGCCTTGGTCACCCCCATGTTCTGCTTCATCAGCAACGCCACAATCGCCATCACCACCAACAACCCTGCCAAACCCAATACAGCCCGCATAGCATCCTCCCTCCATTCCGTATGCGGTCTGATTATCGCGCGGCGTCGTGGCAAGCGGCAGGCAAGCCCTGGTTGGCCTGCCACAGCTGCACCGCCAGCTCCCGGATCTCATCGGCCAGGTGCAGGCGCTGCAGCCAGTGGTGCGGTATGCCCTGCTCGCCCCAAAAGGCGCCCGCTATCTGGCCAGTGATGGCCGCCGTAGTGTCGGCGTCATCACCCAGATTCGCGGCCTCCAGCACCGCGTCCGCAAAGCAGTCATGCCGGGCAAAGCACCACAGCGCTGCTTCGAGGCTGCGCACCACATAGCCCGAGCTCTGGATGTCGTCCCGGCTTTTGGCCAGGTACTGGCCTTGCGCAATCAGCTGCAACTGGGGGCTGGCCAGCGGCAGATCCGCCAGCGCCAGCACCTCATTTTTGGGCCGGCCCTGCAGCGCGCGGGCGATGGCGACCGCCAGCAGGCGGCAGGCATCCAGGCACTCCGCCGCGCCATGCGTGGTTTGCGAGCTGAGTGCTGCCTTGTCTTGCAGATGCTGCTCATCGCCGCAAAAGCGCAGCGCCACAGGCGCCAGCCGCATGATCGAGCCATTGCCCGCGCTGTGCGGGTCCGTGCTGCCAGCCAGCGGATTGCCGGTTAACAAGAACCTTTGCAAAGCTTCCCGCGTGGCCATGCCAATGTCAAAGCAATGGCCGGTAGCGCTCCAGTAACCCCACTGGTACCAGTTGGCATAGCGTGCCATCTGGTCGGCCGGGTCGCAATCGCCCTTGGAGACCAGGCTCTCGGCCAGGCACAGCGCCATTGAGGTGTCATCGGTCCACTGGCCCGCGCGCAGCGAGAACGGGCCCCCGCCCACCATGTCCGTCAGCGGCATAAAGCTGCCGCGCGGCTGGAACTCGACCGTGGTGCCCACCGCATCGCCGCAGGCCAGGCCCAGCAATGCGCCTTGAAAACGGTCCTGAGTTGGCGTCATCACTGGCCTCCGCTGCGCAGCTGCGCGCGCGCCACCATCAGCGCAAAGCCCAGCAGGTTGAGACCGCGCCAGTGCTCAGGCTGCTGGGCCAGTGCATCCTGCGCCGCCAGGCCAATGCCCCAGATGGCATCCACCGGGCTGGCCTCGACCAGCACGCGCTCCCCGGTCGTCAGCAGGTAGTCCTGCAAACCCGCGTTCTGGCCAAACTTGGCCGCATTGCCGCGCACGACGATGTCAAAGCAGGCGGTGTTCCAGCGCTCGCTGTCAAAACCCCGCACCGTGCGGCCCAGCGCCTTGGCCTGCGCTGGGCTCGCGCATTGCAAAATCTTGGCCCGCACTTCGTCATCGCCAAACAGCCGCGCTTTCTCCGCCATCATGAAGTGCTCGGCGCTGCGGTAGTGCGCGCCGTCCACCGTGAACCCGGCCTCAAACCACTGGCTCAGGCAGCCCTTGCCGACACGGCCATCAGCCTCGGGCTGGTGGCCCCAGAAGAACAGGTAGCGGGGCTGCCGGCCCGCCTGGATCTGCGCGAGCAGTTCGGGCACGGAGCGGATGCTGTCGTTGGTATGCGTCATGTCAATTCTCTTATCTCAGTTCTCTTGTTTCTCAACCAGCCACCAGTGCGCAAACGCGGCCAGGCTGGCATGGGTGGAATGCAGTTGTTGCAGGGCCGGCCCGCAGTTGGGGCTGCCCTCGGGTTCGCGCAGCACCAAGGCACCATGGATGCCTTCTGGCAGGCCCGCAAAGTTCGGTAAATAGTCATCCACAAAGGCCAGCGGCTGCAGCTGAGCCAGCGCTGTGGCCTTGGGGCTGCCGGCGCTGGCATCGTTGCCAGTAGCAATCACCCGCGCAATCGGAAAGCCATGGGCACGCAGGTTGGCCAGCCTTGCCTGGGCAAATTGGGGAGGCAGTGCAGTCAGGCATACCAGCTCAAAGCCGGCGCCCTCCAGTTGCTGGCAAGCCTCCAGCGCACTGGGTACAGCAGGCAGGGCGGACCAGAACTGCGCATCCAAGCCTGCGCGAAATTGGTGCAGCGCCTCGCCGTTCAGTCGCTCCACATCCCAGCGGTCTGCCGCCCAGTAGGCATGGGGGTTGCGCAAGGCAGGGTAGCGGCCAAAAGCACGCTGCCAGGCACCGGCATAGGCCAGGTTGTAGTCGAGCAGCACGCCATCGGCATCCAGCGCCAATACGCGATGGCCGCTCATGCGTCCAGCCTCTGCAGGTAGGCCACGGGCACGGCGTCGGTCAACCAGACGCCATTGTCCGAGCAATAGAACACATGGCCATTGGCGACCATGCCCGCCGCATCCACACGCAACAAGGCCAGCTTGCCGTGGCGCCGCCCTACCGCGCCAGCCGTCTCGATCCTGGCCGACAGGTGTACATGGTGGCGCTTTTGGCGTTGCAAGCCTTGCGCCAGGATCGCGTCAAGAAAGCGGGTTGCCGTGCCGTGGTAGAGCGCATCCGGTGGGGTGCTGGGGGCCAGTTGCAGCTCGACGGTGACCGAATGCCCCTGGTTGGCTCGGATGCGCTTGCCATCCTCGCTGAACGCAAAGCGCTGCTTGGCGCAGCCCGCCACCACCGCCTGCAATTGCGCCAGGCTCATCGCTTTGCCACTGCGGGCCAGGCAGGCGAGCAGTTCGCCCGTGTGCGCCCAGCCTGCGGCATCGAGCTGAAGGCCAATGGTCTGCGGGCTGTGCCGCAGCACCAGGCTGAGCAGCTTGCTACGGCGAGTCATGGTGGCGGACTGCTTGCCGACCTGGGTGTCTTTGGTTGGTTGTTCAAAAGTCATCATCTGTCTTTCTTGTTGTTATGTATCGGTGAGAGCGTTGGCCTCCTGTCTGGACTACTCCCTCATGCCATAAGTTGCATTGAACAACTTACAAGAGTTGTACAATACAACTAGCTTTTCCATCCGTCAAGGTTTTTTTATGGCCTCCACCGCTGCCAGCCACCAACCCGTTGATTTTGTACGACCCTACACCACCGTGGATGTGGTGATTTTCAGCGTGCTGGACGGGGCCTTGAAGGTCTTGCTGGTGCAGCGCCCTGCGTCGAACTCCGAGCCCTTCCCCGGGCGGTGGGCGCTGCCCGGAGGCTTTGTCGATGTGGCGCAAGACAGCGATCTGCAGGCCTGCGCCAACCGCAAGCTGCGCGAGAAGACCAATGTCGCCAGCCCCTACCTGGAGCAGCTGGGCAGCTGGGGCGGCCGCAGCCGGGATCCGCGTGGCTGGTCGGCCACCCATGTCTACTTTGCGTTGATAGCTGCGCAGCCCTTGACCCTGGCCAAGGGCGCCAATGCGGCCGATGTGGCCTGGTTCGAGGTCGATGCCATCTGCGATGGCCCCCCTCTCGCCTTTGACCACAGCGAGATCCTGCGCGCTGCGGTCGATCGGCTGCGCGGCAAGGTCGAGTACACCTCGCTGCCCGCCTTTTTGCTGCCCGAGCCCTTTACCCTGCCCCAGCTCCAACAGGTGTACGAGACAGTGCTGGGACGGCCGGTAGACAAGAGCGGCTTTCGCACCCGCATGCTTGCGGCGCAATTTTTGCACGAGGCCGGGCATGTCGAGGGGCCCTCCAACCGCCCGGCCATGGGCTACCGCCTGGCCGACCGCAGCGCGCCGGTGGTGTTTCCACGCACCTTCAGCCCGCGCGGCTGAACGGTGCTGGACAAGGGGATAAACCGGGTCGGTATGGTGCTTGGGCTGGCACTGCAGTCAGCTTATCTCCGAGCGCAGCGGCCCTCCTGCAGCGACCTGAGATAATCCTGGCCCTATGTCCCTCCTGCCCCACCAGCTCGAACTGCTCTCCCCGGCCCGCGATGCCGATATCGGGATTGAAGCGATCAACCATGGCGCCGATGCCGTCTATATCGGAGGGCCGGCCTTTGGCGCGCGCGCCACGGCGGGCAATGACATCCGGGATCTGGAGCGCCTGATCAAACATGCGCACCGCTTTGGCAGCCGCATCTTCATCACGCTCAACACCATCTTGCGCGACGATGAGTTGGAAGGCGCGCGCCAAATGGCCTGGCAGGTCTACGAAGCCGGGGCTGACGCGCTGATCATCCAGGACATGGGCCTGCTGGAGCTGGACCTGCCGCCGATCCAGTTGCATGCCTCGACCCAAAGCGATATCCGCACGCCTGAGAAAGCCCGCTTTCTGCAGGATGCCGGCCTGTCGCAGATCGTGGTGGCGCGCGAGCTGGATCTGAAACAGATTGCCGCCGTGCGTGCCGCAACCGACCCGGCCCGCACGACGATTGAGTTCTTTGTGCATGGCGCCCTGTGCGTGGCCTATTCGGGCCAGTGTTACATCACCCACGCCCACACCGGCCGCAGCGCCAACCGGGGCGATTGCAACCAGGCCTGCCGCCTGCCCTATGAGGTGCTCGACGCCCAGGGCCGCATCATTGCGCATGAAAAGCATGTGCTGTCGATGAAGGACAACAACCAGAGCGACAACCTGCGCGCGCTGATCGATGCAGGGGTGCGCAGCTTCAAGATCGAGGGGCGCTACAAGGACATGGGCTATGTGAAGAACATCACGGCCCACTACCGCAAGCTGCTCGACGAGATCATCGAAGAGCGCGAGTTCTCCGAGGCGCCGCTGGCGCGCTCGTCCTCGGGCCGCACCAGCTTCAGCTTCACGCCCGATCCGGACCAGAACTTCAACCGCGAGTTCACCGATTACTTCGTCAATGGCCGCAAGGACGATATCGGCGCCTTCGACACTCCGAAGACCCCGGGCCGCGCGATCGGCTGGGTCACCAAGGTGGGCGAGAACTTTGTCGAGCTCGAGGCCTCCAGCGGCGACACCGTGCTGCACAACGGCGATGGCCTGTGCTACTACGACCTGCAAAAAGAGCTGGTCGGCATGCAGATCAACCGTGCCGAATCGGTGGATGCGAAGAAATCGCTGTGGCGCGTGTTCCCCAAGGACCCGATCGCCGGCTTCAAGGACCTGCGCAAGGGCCTGGAAGTGAACCGCAACCGTGACATGGCCTGGGTGCGCACCCTGGATAAAAAGTCCAGCGAGCGCCGCATTGGCCTTTGGGCCCAGCTCGGCCAGACCCCGGATGGCTTTGCGCTGACCCTGACCGATGATGACGGCTTTGTCGGCAGCGCCAGCCTGGTGCAGCCGCACCAAGCCGCCACCGACAGCGAGCGGGCCGAAGCGAGCCTGCGCGACCAGTTGGGCCGCTTTGGCACCACGATTTTCTCGGTGCATGACATCAGCCTGCAGCTGGACCAGCCCTGGTTCATCCCCGCCTCTGCACTGAACCAGCTGCGCCGCGATGCTGTGGCTGCGCTCGAAGCCGCCCGCGAGGCCGGCTTTGTGCGCCTGCCGCGCGCGCTGCCGGTGGAGCCGCCTGCGCCCTTCCCGGAAGACACGCTGACCTACCTGTCCAATGTGTTCAACCAGAAGGCGCATGACTTCTATGTCAAGCATGGCGTCAAGGTGATCGATGCGGCCTACGAGAGCAAGGAAGAGGAAGGCGAAGTCTCGCTGATGATCACCAAGCACTGCGTGCGCTTCTCGATGAGCCTGTGCCCCAAGCAGGCCAAGGGCGTCATCGGCGTCAAGGGCACCATCAAGGCCGAGCCGCTGCAGCTGATCAATGGCAAGGAAAAGCTGACCCTGCGCTTTGACTGCAAGCCCTGCGAGATGCATGTGGTCGGCAAGATGAAGCGCTCGGTCATCAACCAGCATGCCAAGGAGATGCAGGAGTTCCCGATGCAGTTCTACCGCACCCGGCCTGCGGTGGTGCGTACTTGAGCGGGCGATCCGCCCGCACCAAGAAAAAAGCTGCAGAAGCCAAGCTCTGCAGCTTTTTTTTCACCAAGGCCCAGGAGCTCAGGTCAATCCTTCGTCCCGGCTGTCCGCAATGGACAGTCCCTTGATAAAACCGGTCAGGTGCTGGCCTCGGCGCTTTCGCGCGACTCCAGTGCACGGTTGATGCCCAGGGCCGCCAAGGTACAGACGGCACCCGACAGCAGATAGAGGCAGACAGCGATCAGGCCGAACTTGGCCGACAAGCCCAGTGCCACCAGCGGTGCAAAGGCTGCGCCCACCAGCCAGGCCATGTCCGTGGACAGCGCAGCGCCGGTGTAGCGGAAGCGCGGCGAGAAGTTGGCGGTGACCGTTCCGGACGACTGGCCGTAGGACAGGCCCAGCAGCACAAAGCCGACGATGATGAAGATGTTGTTACCGGTCACGCCGCTGGACAGCAGCTTGGGCGTGGCCAGGCTGAACAGCGCAATCAGCACCGCCATCGCGCCCAGGGTGTTGCGCCGGCCAAAACTGTCTGCCAGCTTGCCCGAGGCCACAATCGCCAGCGCCGCGCAGAAGGCCCCCAGAATCTGCACCCCCAGCACATGGGTGATGGGCTGGTCCGAATAGAGCGAAATCCAGGACAGCGGAAACACGGTGACCAGGTGGAACAGCGCAAAGCTGGCCAGCGCGGCAAAGGCGCCGATGGCCACATGGCTGCCCTCCTCGTCGATCAGGCGGGTGACGCTGACGGGTTCGAGCTCGCGCTCCTGCATCGCCTGGGTGTAGGTCTGGCCCAGCACCAGCTGCAGCCGCGCAAACAGGGCCACCACGTTCACCGCAAAGGCGACATAGAACGGATAGCGCCAGCCAAAGCTGAGGAACTCGGCCTTGGACAGCGCGCTGTACAGGTAGGCGAACAGGCCGGCGGCCAGCACAAAGCCCAGTGGCGCGCCCAGCTGGCCGATCATCGCGTACCAGCCTCGGCGGTTGCTTGGCGCGTTCATCGCCAGCAGCGACGGCAGGCCATCCCAGGAGCCGCCCAGTGCCAGGCCCTGCGCAAAGCGGAACAGCGCCAGCAGCCAGATGGCGGTGCGGCCGAGAACCTCATACCCGGGTAAAAAGGCGATACCGACCGTGGAGACACCCAGCAAAAACAGGGCCACTGTCATTTTGGCGGCACGTCCCCAGCGGCGCTGGATGGCCATCGAGATGGCGGTGCCGACCGGTCTGGCGACAAAAGCGATGGAGAAGACCGCAAATGACAGCAAAGTGCCATTGAGCTGCGAAAAGTTGGGAAAAAAGACGCTTGGAAAGACCAAGACCGCCGCTATGCCAAATACGAAAAAATCAAAATACTCTGACGAACGGCCGATAATCACCCCGACCGCGATCTCGCCAGGTGTTACATCTTCTTCAGAATGGGCACGGGGACGGGGATCAGCACCGGGGGTGCCGCCGACAGGAGATGCTGTGTAACCGAGACTACTCATACAAAAGCTCCTTCCTCAAGCTGTTACCGGCCTGCTGAGACCGTACCTTTACCAGGAGCCTAGCTGGGTACTTTCTGAGAGGGCGTAGGACAAAATGTCCAATCGACAGGCCTGCCTCTAGCATTTACATTTGGGGGGATTTTGCAATCCATGTTTATACCTAAGCGCGCTTGCCGTGCCCTTTCGCATGCCTGATCTGAAAAAACTTCACGGGCCCTCACGGCTCGTTGCGGCGTTACTGGTTGCCGCCAGCCTTGCAGGCTGTAACACCGTCGTTCTCAACCCTGCGGGTGACGTGGCGGCGCAGTCCGGCAATTTGGTGATCATCGCCACCTTGCTGATGCTGATCATCATCGTTCCGGTGATCGTGCTGATCCTCTTGTTCGCGTTCAAGTACCGCGAAAGCAATGAGCCCGCCGACTACGATCCCGAGTGGCACCACTCCACGGTGCTGGAGCTGGTGATCTGGTCCGTTCCGCTGCTGATCATCATCGCGCTGGGCGCGCTGACCTGGATCTACACCCACAAGCTCGACCCCTACCGTCCTCTGGACCGCATTGACGCCAACCGCCCTCTGGCTGCGGACGTCAAGCCGCTGGAAGTCGAAGTGGTGGCCATGGACTGGAAGTGGCTGTTCATCTACCCTGAGCAAGGCATTGCCACCATCAACGAGCTGGCCGCGCCCGTGGACCGTCCGATCCGCTTCAAGCTGACCTCGACCACGACGATGAACGCCTTCTACGTACCTGACCTGGCCGGCATGATCTATGCCATGCCATCGATGCAGACACAGCTGAACGCCGTGATCAACAAGCCTGGCGTCTACAAGGGCATGAGCTCGCACTACAGCGGCTCGGGCTTTGCCGGCATGACCTTCAAGTTCCACGGCCTGAGCAATGGCGACTTCGACGCCTGGGTGCAAAAGGCCAAGACCGAAGGCGCGACCCTGGACCGTGCGGAATACGTGAAGCTGGAAAAGCCCAGCGAGCGCGATCCTGTGCGCCTGTTCAGCACCGTTGACAGCACCCTGTACCACGCCGTGCTCAACCGCTGCGTTGAAGCGGGCAAGATGTGCATGGACGAGATCATGGCCAAGGATGCGATGGCCAACATGAAGGCCCGTGCAGCTGCAGGCAAGAGTGTTTCGCTGATCCCTGAGGACGACGTGTGCACGGTGGCCAACGCCCCTGCCGTGGTCGCCTCCCTGGGCGAGCCAGCGCCTGGCACCCCCGTGGCGCAGTAACCCCATCGAGAATTTTCAAAGAGACTCAATATGTCCGTAGCTACAAACGTAAGCCATGACCCGCTCCTCGGGCGGCTGACATGGAATGACATACCGATGGTGCATGAGCCCATCGTGTTGTGGACCTTCATCGCCGTGGTCCTGGGCGGCCTCGTGGTCGTCGCCGGTATCACCAAGTTCAAACTTTGGGGTCCGCTGTGGAAGAACTGGATCTGCTCCATCGACCACAAGAACATCGGGATCATGTACATGATCCTGGGCCTGGTCATGTTCCTGCGCGGCTTTGCCGACGCGATCATGATGCGTGGCCAGCAGGCGCTGGCCGCCGGTGAATCGATGGGCTACCTGCCCCCGCACCACTACGACCAGATCTTCACCGCCCACGGCGTGATCATGATCTTCTTCGTGGCCATGCCTTTTGTGACCGGCCTGATGAACTATCTGGTGCCGCTGCAAATCGGTGCGCGTGACGTGGCCTTCCCGTTCCTGAACAACTTCAGCTTCTGGATGACCACCTCCGGCGCCGTGCTGGTGATGGCCTCGCTGTTCGTCGGTGAGTTCTCCACCCTGGGCTGGCTGGCACTGTCGGGTCTGGGCGAGTACCACCCGGGCGTGGGTCTGGATTACTACATCTGGGCGCTGCAGATTGCCGGCGTCGGGACGACCTTGTCCGGTATCAACCTGATCGTGACCATCATCAAGATGCGCGCGCCTGGCATGAACCTGATGAAGATGCCTATCTTCACCTGGACCTCGCTGTGCACCAACGCGCTGATCGTCGCCTCCTTCCCGATCCTGACCGCTGTGCTGGTGCTGATGACCCTGGACCGCTACGTCGGCACCAACTTCTTCACCAACGAGCTGGGCGGCAACCCCATGCTGTACGTGAACCTGATCTGGATCTGGGGCCACCCAGAGGTCTACATCCTGATCCTGCCTGCGTTCGGCGTGTTCTCTGAAATCGTTGCGACCTTCTCGCGCAAGCGCCTGTTCGGCTACACCTCGATGGTGTATGCGACCGTGTGTATCACCATCCTGTCCTGGCTGGTGTGGCTGCACCACTTCTTCACCATGGGGTCCGGTGCCAGCGTGAACTCGTTCTTCGGCATCACGACGATGATCATCTCGATCCCGACCGGCGCCAAGATCTTCAACTGGCTGTTCACGATGTACCGTGGCCGCATCAAGTTCACCGTGCCCATGCTGTGGACCGTGGGCTTCATGCTGACCTTCACCATCGGTGGTATGACCGGTGTGCTGCTGGCCGTGCCGCCTGCTGACTTCGTGCTGCACAACTCGCTGTTCCTGATCGCCCACTTCCACAACGTCATCATTGGTGGCGTCGTGTTTGCCGTGTTCGCCGGTATCAACTACTGGTACCCCAAGGCCTTCGGCTACCGCCTCGATGAGTTCTGGGGCAAGGCATCGTTCTGGTTCTGGTTCTTCGGCTTCTGGGTTGCGTTCACGCCGCTGTACGTGCTGGGCCTGATGGGTGTGACCCGTCGTGTCAACCACTACGAAGACACCTCGCTGCAGATCTATTTCATCATCGCGGCCTTCGGCGCTGTGCTGATCGCGCTGGGTATCGCCTGCTTCTTCATCCAACTGTTCGTCAGCTACCTCAAGCGCGACCAGCTGCGTGATGTGACCGGTGACTGCTGGAACGGCCGTACCCTGGAATGGGCTACCTCGTCGCCTCCTCCCCAATACAACTTCGCCTTCACGCCTGCCGTGCATGACAGCGACGCCTGGTGGGACATGAAGAAGCACAGCTACAAGCGCAAGCTCGACGGTTTCGTGGAAATCCACATGCCCAAGAACACTGGCGCCGGCTTCGTGATCTCGATGATCGCCCTGGTCTTTGGTTTCGCGATGATCTGGCACATGTGGTGGATCGCAGGCATCAGCTTTGCCGGCATCGTGTTGGTCTCGATCATCCACACCTTCAACTACAAGCGTGACTATTACATCCCTGCAAGCGAAGTAGCAGCCACCGAAGAAGAACGTACCCAACTGTTGGCCCGCCATGTCTAATCACAACACCCTCGCCGGCGCGACCGGTACCCGTGACTACTTCCTCAAGGAAGAACCGCACGTTGAAAATGGCACCGCTCTGGGCTTCTGGCTCTACCTGATGAGCGACTGCCTGATCTTTGCTGCCCTCTTCGCCACCTATGGCGCGCTGGGCCGCAACTATGCAGGCGGCGCAGGTGGCGCCGAGCTGTTCGACCTGAGCCTGGTGGCCATCAACACCGCCTTGCTGCTGCTGTCGTCCATCACCTTCGGCTTTGCCATGCTGGCCAAGCAAAAGGGCTCGGTCAAGGGCACCGTCGTCTGGCTGATCATCACCATGCTGTTTGGCGCCGGTTTCCTGGGCGTGGAACTCTATGAGTTCCACCACCTGATCCATGTGGGCGCTGGCCCGCAGAGCAGCGCTGCGATGTCGGCCTTCTTTGCACTGGTGGGCACCCACGGTCTGCACGTGACCTTTGGTCTGGTGTGGCTGGTGGTGCTGCTGCTGCAAATCGGCAAGCACGGCCTGACCCGCGAGAACAACCGCCGCCTGATGTGTCTGTCGATGTTCTGGCACTTCTTGGACGTGGTCTGGATCGGCGTCTTCTCCTTCGTATATTTGATGGGAGTGCTGTAAATGAGCGCACAACATAACCACGCAGCACACGGCCACGATGACCACGGTCATGACGATGGCCCACACAGCACCTTCTCGGGCTACATGATCGGCTTTTTCCTGTCGATCATCCTGACGGCCATCCCCTTCGCTGTGGTGATGGGTGATGTGTTCGAGAACCGCACCACCACCGTGGTCGTGATCGCCTTCTTCGCGGTCGTGCAGATCATCGTGCACATGGTCTACTTCCTGCACATGAACGGCAAGATCGAAGGCGGCTGGACCCTGATGTCCACCATCTTCACGATCGTGTTCGTGGCCGTGACCCTGGCCGGTACCTTGTGGGTCATGTACCACATGAACACCAACATGATGCCTGGCCACAACCACAACCCGGCCGCCGTGACCCAGCAGCAACCTGCTGCCAGCGAAGGCCACACCAACCACTAAGCTGTTTTGACCAACGAAACGCAACGGAATGCGCAGGGCCAGCCCCGGCATTCCGCACTTTTTCAGGCGATGCTCGCAACCGTGGGCATCGCCTTGTTCTTGGGCTTTTGCGCCTTGGGCACCTGGCAGGTCTACCGCCTGCAGTGGAAGCTCGACCTCATCGAGCGGGTCGAGCGCCGGGTGCACAGTGCGCCCCAGCCCGTACCTGCAATAACCAGCTGGCCCCAGCTCGATGCCAAGGCCATGGAGTACCAGCCCAGCCAGCTGCAAGGCCAGTGGCTGACGGACAAGACCGTGCTGACCCAGGCCACCACGGCGCTGGGTTCGGGATTTTGGGTGCTCACGCCGCTGCAGCGTGCCGATGGCAGCCAGGTGCTGGTGAACCGCGGCTTTGTGCCCGACGCCTTGCGCCGTGACTGGGCAGGCGGCCCGCAGCTCACGGCAGCGACGCCCACGGGCGAGGTCAGCGTGACCGGCCTGCTGCGCGCTACCGAGCCCAAAGGCGGCTTTCTGCGCGACAACGACCCGCAGGCCCAGCGCTGGTTCTCGCGCGATGTGCAGGCCATTGCACAGGCCCAGGGCCTGGCGCAAGTGGCGCCCTTCTTCATCGACGAAGGCCTGCCCGATGGCAGTGCCGAGCTGGTGGGCGAGCAAAAGCGCAGCAGCGCCAGCGACCTGCAAGGCCAGCAGTGGCCACGCGCAGGGCTCACGCAGGTTCGCTTTGTCAACAACCACCTGGTCTATGCGCTGACCTGGTATGGCCTGGCCCTGATGGTGGTGGGCGCCACCTGGCTGGTGCTGCGCCGACGCAAGGGCGCGCGTTAGCCACGGTGCAGTTACCGGCGCTTAGCGGCGCCGGTAACACTGGCAGGCGCAAGGCCTGCCGCCTGCGGCACAATTGCACGGTGCCACTGTCCATCCCCTCCCCTTTTCAGGTCACCCACACCACTGACCGCCAGAACATGCAGCTGCTCATCCAGCTGCGCTGGCTGGCGGTGGTCGGCCAGGTGGTCACCATCTCGCTGGTCCGCTGGGGCTTTGACATCTACCTGCCGCTGTACGAGATGTTTGCCGTGCTGGCCGGCCTGGTCATCACCAACCTGATCTGCGTCTGGTGGCTGCGCTGGCGCCAGCACGATATCTCGTCCAGCGATCTGTTTGTGGCGCTGCTGGCCGATGTCGGGGCGCTTAGCCTGCAGCTCTACCTCAGCGGCGGCGCCAACAACCCCTTCATCACCTTGTTCCTGCTCCAGGTCACCTTGGGGGCGGTGTTGCTCAAGCCCTTCTACGCCTGGGGCATTGTGGTGGTCACCGGCTGCTGCGCGGTGGCGCTAGCGTTTTTCTACCAGCCGCTGCAGATCATGAGCCACCGCAGTGGTGCCATGCATGCGCTCTACCTGCTGGGGCTGCTGATCAGCTTTGGGCTCAATGCCATCTTGCTGGTCTCCTTCATCAACCGCATCATGTCCAACCTGCAGCTGCGCGATGCGCGCCTGGCCGACCTGCGCCAGCGCGCGGCCGAAGAGGAGCACATCGTGCGCATGGGCCTGCTGGCCAGCGGCGCCGCCCATGAGCTGGGCACGCCGCTGTCGACCTTGGCGGTGATTCTGGGTGACTGGCAGCGCATGCCCTCGATCGCGCAGGACAGCGAGCTGATGGAGGATCTGCACGAGATGGAGCACCAGGTGCAGCGCTGCAAATCCATCGTCACCGGCGTGCTGCTGTCGGCCGGTGAGACGCGCGGCGACGCGCCCCAGAGCACCACCCTGGTCACCTTCATGGACCGGGTCGCCGCACAGTGGCAAAGCCACCGCCAGCCCGGCAACTTCGTCTACCGCAAGCAGGTCGCGCGCGATATTCCGATCATCTCGGATACCTCGTTGCAACAGATGATTTTCAATGTGCTGGACAATGCGCTGGAAGCCTCGCCGGGTTTTGTGCAGCTGGTGGTGGAATGCCCCGCGCAGGACGATGCCCAGCTGGTGCTGCAGGTGACCGACAGCGGCCCGGGTTTCAAGAGCGAGATCCTGGCCCATCTGGGCAAGCCCTACCAGTCCACCAAACAGCGCCCTGGCGGTGGCCTGGGCCTGTTTCTGGTGATGAATGTGGCCCGCTCGCTGGGCGGCCATGTCGAGGCCCGCAACCGCGAGCAGCACCTGGGCGGCGGTGCAGCTGTACGCATCAGCCTGCCGCTGGCCTCCATTGCCCTGGATGACGAACCACACCATGACGCCAACCCAAGAACGCCTCTTACTCCTGGTTGAAGACGATGCCGCCTTTGCCCGCACGCTGCGCCGCTCCTTCGAGCGCCGTGGCTACCGCGTGCTGCATGCCAGCAGCGCCGACGAAGTGGCGCAGCTCTTGCAGACCGAGCGCCCGCAGTATGCGGTGATGGACTTGAAGCTCGCAGGCCACGCCTCGGGCCTGTCCTGCGTGCAGTTGCTGCATGCGCAAAACCCCGATGCGCTGATCGTCGTGCTGACTGGCTATGCCAGCATCGCCACCGCGGTCGAAGCCATCAAGCTGGGCGCCTGCCACTACCTGGCCAAGCCCTCCAACACCGACGACATCGAGGCGGCCTTCAGCCGGGTCGAAGGCAGCACCGAGGTGGACCTGACTGCCGCCACCACCTCGATCAAGACGCTGGAGTGGGAAAAGATCCACGAAACGCTGGCCGAGACCGGCTTCAACATCTCCGAGACCGCGCGCCGCCTGGGCATGCACCGCCGCACCCTGGCGCGCAAGCTCGACAAGCAGCACGTTCGCTAGGGGCCTGTTCACAGAGGCTCAGGCAGCGTCCATACAGGCCTGCACCAAGGCCTGCAGCACCGGTGACCGCTGCTTGCCCTGGCGCTGCAGCAGCGAAAACTGGCGCCGCATCGGCGGCAACAGGCTGTGCAGCACCGCCAGCTCGCCGCGCTCGATCCAGGGCTGGGCAATGACGCGCGACAGGCAGCTGATGCCCGCCCCACGCGCCACGGCCGTGCAAATGGCTTCGGAGCTGCCCAGCACCGCTGCAATCGGCCATTCCCGCAACTGGGACAGCACGGTGAACTCCACCGCCTCGCGCGTGCCCGAGCCCTCTTCACGCAGCAGCCAGCGGCAAGCGCCCAGCTGCTGGGCGCTGACAGGGCTGTGGCCGGCAGCGGCCACCAGCGCATGGCCCGGCGCGGCAATCAGCACCAGCTCATCCTCACGCCAGGGCTGCACCTCCAGCGCCGGCCAGTGGCTCACCCCTTCGATAAAGCCCAGGTCCACACTGGCCTCGCCCACCGCTTCGGCCACTTCGCGCGTGTTGCCGATCACCACCTCAAACTGCACCAGCGCATAGCGCTGCATAAAGTCCGCCAGGATGGCCGGCAGCACATGGTTGGCAATCGTGGTGCTGGCTGCCAGCCGCAACACCACGGGCGCCATCGGCTCGGTCTGCTGCGTGGCCTGCTCCAGCTGCAAGGCCAGCTCCAGCAAGCCCTGCGCTTGCGGCCAGAGGCTGCGCCCCAGGTCATTGAGCACCAGGCGCTTGCCGCTGCGCGCAAACAGCTGCGCGCCCAGGCCCGCCTCCAGCTGCTGCAAGGCGGCGCTCACGGCTGATTGCGACAGGCCGATGGTCTGCGCTGCGGCGACGGTGCTGCCGCTGTGGGCGATGGCGCAGAAAACCTCCCACTGGCGCAGGCTGAGATGGAGCATGGGGATGGCGCCCAAGGCGCTTGGGTTGATGAAAAAATATCTACCTATTTTATCGATAGATATTAACCAAACAATTAGTTATACAGATATAAGAATAATTTCTATAGTGACTCCATATCGCCCGGCAGGCCACCGCTTTTGGTCCTGGCAGGGCCTCTGGAACCACCCATGTCACTCGCCCCCCTCTCCCTCCCCCAACTGCGCAACAGCCACTGGCTCGACAGCGCCAAACGCCTCGTGCCGGGCTTGCTGCTGTGCGCGGCCATTGCCTGGTTGGCCAGCACGCTCGCAGCCCTGCCCTGGTTTGGCAGCCATGGGCTGAGCGCGCTCACGCTGGCCATCGTCATCGGCATGCTGGTGGGCAATACCGTCTATGGCTGGGTGCAGGCGCCGGCCGCTGCGGGGGTGGGCCTGTCCAAGCAGCAGCTGCTGCGCCTGGGCATCATCCTCTATGGCCTGCGCCTGACCTTCCAGGACATCTCTGCCGTGGGCGCCAGCGGCGTGCTGATCGATGCGCTGATGCTCGGCAGCACCTTTGTGCTGGCGCAGTGGCTGGGCCAGCGCTGGCTGGGTCTGGATGCCCGCACCAGCATGCTGGTGGGCGCGGGCAGCGCCATCTGCGGCGCAGCGGCCGTGCTGGCCACCGCCCCGGTGGCCAAGGCGCGCGCCGATGATGTGGCAGTCGCCATCGCCACCGTGGTGGTCTTTGGCACGGTGGGCACCTTTTTGTACCCCGTGCTCTACCAGTGGCTCGCGCCCAGCCTGCAGATGAGCGAGGCCGGCTATGGCCTCTGGGTGGGCTCGACCGTGCATGAGGTGGCGCAGGTGGTCGCTGCTGGCGGCGCCATCAGCAGCAGCGCGGCCGACACCGCCGTGGTCGCCAAGATGGTGCGGGTGATGATGCTGGCCCCGTTTCTGATTGCGCTGTCGCTGTGGCTGGCCAAGCGGCCTGGCAATGATGCACCGGCCCCGCAGCCCGCCGCCAACGGCGCCGTGCAGGCCCGCCAGATCACCATTCCCTGGTTTGCCTTGGGCTTTGTTGCGGTCGCGGGCATCCATTCGCTGGGCGTCATCCCGGCGCAGGCACTCGCCATCGGCGTGCAGTGGGACAACGCGCTGCTGACGATGGCAATGGCCGGCCTGGGCCTCACTACCCATGTGCGCTCGGTGCGGGCTGCGGGCATCAAGCCCTTGCTGCTGGCCCTGGTGCTGTTTGTCTGGCTGGTGCTGGGCGGGCTGGCGGTCAATACCTGGATTTGAGGGCGCTACGAGGCCTCTGCGGCCTCATAAGCTCATACCCAAAAAATCGTTGGCCCGGCGCGCAAAACTGCTACAACGGGCAGGCATCTTTCCGCCAACAACAAGGATTCCAACACCATGCGCATCGAGACATTGGCCGTTCACGCAGGCTATTCGCCCGACCCCACTACCAAGGCTGCGGCCGTGCCCATCTACCAGACGGTGGCCTACGCCTTTGACAGCGCGCAGCACGGCGCCGACCTGTTTGATTTGAAGGTGCCGGGCAATATCTACACCCGCATCATGAACCCGACCACCGATGTGCTGGAAAAGCGCGTGGCAGCGCTCGAAGGCGGCATTGCCGCGCTGGCGCTGGCCTCGGGCATGGCAGCGATCACCGCAGCCATCCAGACCCTGGCCGAAGCGGGCGACAACATCGTCTCGGCCAGCACCTTGTATGGCGGCACCTACAACCTGTTTGCGCATACCTTTCCGCAGCAAGGCATCGAGGTGCGCTTTGCCGATCCGCGCGACCCGGCCAGCTTTGGTGCCTTGATCGACGACAAGACCAAGGCCGTGTTCATCGAGTCCATCGGCAACCCGCTGGGCAATGTGACCGATATCCGGGCGCTCGCCGATGTGGCCCATCGCCATGGCGTGCCGCTGATCGTGGACAACACCGTGCCCTCGCCCTATCTGCTGCGCCCCATCGAGCATGGCGCCGACATTGTCGTGCATTCGCTCACCAAGTACCTGGGCGGCCATGGCACCAGCGTGGGCGGTGCCATCGTCGATAGCGGCAAGTTCCCCTGGGCCGAGCACAAGGCGCGCTTCAAGCGCTTGAACGAGCCCGATGTGAGCTACCACGGCGTGGTCTACACCGAAGCGCTGGGCCCTGCGGCCTATATCGGCCGCGCGCGCGTCGTGCCGCTGCGCAATATGGGCGCGGCCATTTCGCCGCAGAACGCCTTCCAGATCCTGCAAGGCATCGAGACCCTGGCGCTGCGCATGGACCGCATCTGCGAGAACACGCAAAAGATTGCCGAGACGCTGCAAAAGCACCCCAAGGTGGCCTGGGTGCGCTATGCCGGCCTGCCCGACCACCCGGACCATGCCACCTTGCAAAAGCAGTCGGGCGGTCGTGCCTCGGGCATTCTGTCCTTCAGCCTCAACGCCGCCGATGGCGAAGGGCGCGCTGCCGGTGCCCGCTTTCTGGATGCGCTGCAGCTGTTCACCCGCCTGGTCAATATTGGCGATGCCAAATCGCTGGCGACGCACCCGGCTTCGACCACGCACCGCCAATTGGACAGCGCAGAGCTGGATAAAGCCGGCGTGAGCGAAGGCATGGTGCGCCTCTCGGTCGGCATCGAGCATGTCGATGACCTGCTGGCCGATCTGGAGCAGGCGCTGGCCCAGGTCTGAGGGTCCGTCGCGCATAAAAAAGAGCCGCTTGCATAAAAAAGAGCCGCTTTCAGTAAGCGGCTCAATCACAGTGCTCTTTGGCTCCTGAACCACCAGGAGCGGGTTGTAGACCCCTTTTAGAAACGGTAGCCCACACCGACACCCAGCAACCAAGGATCCACCTTGAAGGTGCCCACCTTGGTGCCGGCCGAGCGCACATCGGTCTTGATGTAGACCTTCTTCACATCGACGTTGATCGACCAGTGCTTGTCCAGCATGTAGTCAAAGCCGATCTGCAGCGCCGGGCCAAAGCTGTTCTTCTTGATCGATGGATCGAGCGCGGCCTCGACGGCCGGCGCAAAGTTCACGTTCGAGAAGCGCGTGTAGTTCACACCAGCGCCCAGGTAGGGCTTGAAGGCGCCCATATTGGTGAAGTGGTACTGCGCGAGCAGGCTGGGCGGCAGGTGCTTGAGCGTGCCGATCTTGGCGCCGTCCGAGCGCAGGTCGTGCTTTTGCGGATAGGTCAGCACCAGCTCGGCCGCGATATTGGGCGTGAAGAAATAGGTCACATCCACTTCGGGAATCGTCTTGTCATTGATCGACAGACCCAGGCCGGTGGAGTCCTTGTTGGCGCTGTCCAGATGCACGGCGCGCACACGCACCTGCCAGGGGCTTTGCGCCTCTTGTGCCATCGCCGCGCCCGACGCCATTGCACATACAGCTGCCGCTGCCAACATCATTTTTTTCATCGTCATTGCCCTCGCTGCGATCTTGCTCGCATGGATTGAAAAGTAGCTGAACCCAGGCCGCATCTGCATGCCCCCACCCGCGCCAAGCGCCGTATCTGAAGGCGGCAGAGCAGTTTCTGCTGTCCATGCCTGCATCTTCTGCTTTAGCGGGCTGTACGGCCCTGACCCAGATCAACGAGACAAAACAAGCGATGAAAAAAGGCGGCCCGCTGTTGCGATGCCGCCTTCTGCTTCTTGCTGGCCGCGCCCGAGGGGCGCGGCCAGCAGCCATGCGCTGCTGCTTGCGATCAGTGCCCGCGCAGCTTGTGCCAGGCCTCCACCGCCAGCACCACCAGGCCACCAATGGCTGCACCAACAGCCACATGCACCAGCGTTGGGGCCAGCAGTGCCACCACGCCACCCATCGGGGCTACGGTACTCTCCAACCAGTGCTCGATCGGGCCAATGCCATGCACCAGCAGGCTGCCGCCCACCATGAACATCGCAGCCGTTCCGACAATCGACAGGCCACGCATCAGCCAGGGCGTAAACGCAATCAGGCCCCGGCCAAAAGCCTTGGCAGCGGCACTGGTCTTGCGCATCAGCCACATGCCCACATCGTCCATGCGCACAATACCGGCGACCAGGCCATAGACAAACACGGTGATCGCCAGCGCCACGGCCACCAGCACTGCAAACTGCTCCCACAGCGGCTTGCTGGCCACAGTGCCCAGCGCGATGGCGATGATTTCTGCAGACAGAATGAAATCGGTACGCACCGCACCCGCCACCTTGGCTTTTTCATAGGCCACAGGGTCCATGTTTTTCTCGCTGGCAGCCTTCACGGATGATGGCGCCACGCCCATCTGCGCAGCCTGCTCGGACTCCTTGACGGCATCATGGGGCGCCTGTTTGCCGGGCTTGTGGAACAGGCTCAGCACCTTCTCCACCCCTTCAAAACACAGAAAAGCGCCGCCAAGCATCAACAGCGGCGTGATCAACCAAGGCGCAAAAGCACTGATCAAAAGCGCTGCCGGCACCAAGATGACTTTGTTTTTGAGCGATCCCTTGGCCACCGCCCAGACCACCGGCAACTCCCGGTTGGCCTTGACCCCAGTCACCTGCTCGGCGTTCAGCGCCAGGTCATCGCCCAGCACCCCCGCCGTCTTTTGCACCGCCACCTTGGTCTGCGTGGCCACATCGTCCAGGATGGCCGTGCTCTTGCCCGCAGCCGTCTTGGTCATCAGCGCCACATCGTCAAGCAAGGTCGCAATATCATCGAGCAACATCAACAAACCAGCACCTGCCATTACGCACTCCCTGTCTAAATTCGGTGGCAAATCATAGCGATTTCACAAAGCAATGCCGTGTCAGGCCCCGTAAAACGGTGATTTCTACGTTTTGTTGGAGCTTGTTCACAAAACTTTATGCAGACCTTGTCAACAACTTCAGCCTGCGGCCCGTTGTACACCCATCTACACCAGAAAGGTGAAAGGACTGAAATGACTGAAGTGTTTGCTATTTGGCCTGAAGACGAACGTGACCGTAAGCGTGCTCCTGCCCGCTTCTGATACCAGCGCAGCCTGCAAGCGGTTGAGCCAGACCTAAAAACCCGGCACCCGCAGCGATTGCAAGCCCACTGATCTCTCTCACTTAAGCCCCGCTCTGCGGGGCTTTGTTTTGCCTGTAGCAACGCTCCTACAGCGCAAAACGCAGCCAAGCCCTCCGCCATGCCAGCAGAGGGCTTTGGCTTTTACACCGCCACCATGTGCTCGTACAGGATCAGCGAGCCAATCGCAATTAGCACCACACCACCCACCGCCTCTGCCCAGCGGCCGGTGATATTGCCCAGCACGCGGCCGACCATCACGCCCAGGGTCACCATCGCAAAGGTGGCAAAGCCGATGCTGAGCGCAACGACGGTGATGTTCACATCCAGAAATGCCAGGCCCACGCCTACCGCCATCGCGTCGATGCTGGTGGCAAAGCCGGTGGCCACCAGCAGCCAGAAGCCATGGCGCGCGGGCCGGCTCATCTCGGGCTCATCGGCGCTTTGAAAGGCACCCAGCACCATGCGGCCGCCCAGCACCAAGAGCAGCACAAAAGCAATCCAGTGGTCCCAGGCCTTCACATAATCGGCCGCGGCATAGCCCAGCGCCCAGCCCACCAGCGGCGTGATGGCCTCGATAACACCAAAGATCAGGCCGGTGCGCAGTGCCTCGGACCAACGGGGTTTGACAAGGGCAGAGCCTTTGCCAATCGCGGCGGCAAAGGCATCGGTAGACATGGCAAGCGCCAACAGGGAAATGGAAGCAGCGTTCATCGGAGGTTCTTCTAGGACAGTCGGGCATGAGCACAACGGCATGCCACCACTGCCCGACCGAGGTCGTGCTGGCATGCCGATGGTCTCGCCAACCGAAGAACGGATGTCTGCGCCACAGCATGCGAAATGCCGAGTATGTTGACGCAGACGCTTCCAGCGCGGAAGCAGGCTACTCCCCAAGGGAGCCCGCAGTCTAAACGCTGCGCAGCGCTTCGGAGCACATGGCCCCAAACGCGCCAAGTTCTTTAGGAATGGATCGCATTTCTGTCTTGCTGTTGCGGCCTGGACCCAGCAAAACGCCAGCCGCTACAAGCCGAAACATGAGCAAGCTCATGTATTGCAGCTCTCCCTTGGCACCCTCTGACAGAGGCAGCCAAGGCGTCTCCCAAGTAACAGTGTGGCACTTCACCCAGGGTTGCCCCTAGTTCATTTTCAGGTGTTTTGTATACACTTAATGTATGCATATGTGCACACAACGCATAGCCATTGAGGCCTGTTTTGTGCTGCACATGCCATGCATGGACCCGCGCACATGACGAGACAAACCCGGCCGCCAGGCCGCAAATAAGGCGCAGCTGGATGCGCCCGATCCAAGGATGTCAATGACCGATCTTGCAGCAGACCAGAACGCAGGCTTTGCCTTCAATCCCGCACAGCAGCGCCCGGCAGCGGCCGGTGCCTTGCCCGCCGGCGTATGCCCCTCGCTCTACAACAAAGACCTCGCGCCCACCAAGAAAGACAGCCGCTCCTGGGGTGCCTACAGCCTGTTCACGCTCTGGGCCAATGATGTGCACAGCCTGGGCAACTACGCCTTTGCCATCGGCCTGTTTGCGCTGGGCCTGGGCGGCTGGCAGATTCTGACGGCGCTGATGATGGGCGCCGCCTTGCTGTTTGTGCTGCTGACCTTGTCGGGCTTCATGGGCCCCAAGACGGGCGTGCCTTTTCCGGTGATGAGCCGCATCAGCTTTGGCACCCGGGGCGCGCAGATCCCGGCCTTGATCCGGGGCGGTGTCGCGATTGCCTGGTTCGGCATCCAGACCTACCTGGCCTCCAAGGTGCTCGATGTGCTGTTGATCACCCTCTTCCCCAGCCTGCAGGCGCTGCTGGCGCACCAGGTGCTGGGCCTGCCGGTGCTCGGCTGGATCAGCTTCAGCCTGCTGTGGGTGGTGCAGACGATGATTGCCTGCTGGGGCATGGAGAGCATCCGCAAGTACGAGGCCTTTGCCGGCCCGGTGATTCTGGTGACCTTTATCGCGCTGGCCGGCTGGGTGCTGTACAGCTCGGGCGGCAAGATCCAGTGGACGGCGCCCAAGCCCAGCACAGGTGCGGCGATGTGGGTGCAGATCATGGGTGCAGCCTCGCTGTGGGTCGCTATCTATGGCACCTTTGTGCTCAATTTCTGTGACTTCACCCGGGGTGCCACCTCGCGCAGCGCCGTGGTCAAGGGCAACTTCTGGGGTATCCCCATCAACATGCTGATCTTCGGCCTGATCGTCGTCGTGCTGACCGGCGGCCAGCTGGCGATCGATGGCACGCTGATCCTGAGCCCGACCGACATCGTCGAGAAGATCCCCAACAAGCCCTTGCTGGTGCTCGCCAGCCTGTCGCTGCTGATCCTGACCATCGCCGTCAACCTGATGGCCAACTTTGTCGCCCCCGCGCTGGCCCTGGCCAACCTGCTGCCGCGCCAGCTCAACTTCCGCCGCGCGGCCCTCGTCAGCGCCATCCTCGGCTTTGTGATCCTGCCCTGGAACCTCTACGATTCGCCGCTGGTGATCCTGTATTTCCTGGGCGGTCTGGGCTCGTTCCTGGGCCCACTGTTTGGCATCGTGATGGCCGACTACTGGCTGATCCGCAAGCAGCGCGTGCATGTGCCAGCGCTCTACAGCGATGACCGCAACGGCCCTTACCATTACGAAAACGGCGTCAACCGCCGCGCCATCCAGGCCCTGGTGCCCTCGGCCCTGATTGCGCTGCTTTTCGCCTTTTTGCCGGCGCTCGAATCGGTATCGCACTTTTCCTGGTTCATTGCGGCCGGGCTCGGCGGCCTGTTCTACTGGCTGCTGACGCCCAAGGGCCAGCACTATGAAGACCAGGACGGCGAGGCCATTGCCGTGAACCATGCCCAACATTGAGACGGAGTTTTTTGCATGCGCATCCTGATCGTGAACGTCAACACCACCGAGAGCATGACCGAGGCCATCGGCGCCCAGGCGCGCCGGGCAGCCGCACCGGGCACCGAGATCGTCGCCCTCACCCCGCGCTTTGGCGCCGAATCGGTAGAAGGCAATTTTGAGAGCTACCTCTGCGCTGTCGGCGTGATGGATGCCGTCATGCGCTATGACCAGCCCTTTGATGCCGTCATCCAGGCCGGCTACGGCGAGCATGGCCGCGAAGGCCTGCAAGAGCTGCTGGAAGTGCCCGTCGTCGACATCACCGAGGCTGCGGCATCGACGGCCATGTTCCTGGGCCACAAATACGCCGTCGTCACCACCTTGGACCGCGCTGTGCCCTTGATCGAAGACCGGCTCAAGCTGGCCGGGCTGGATGCGCGCTGCGCCTCGGTGCGCGCCAGCGGCATGGCCGTGCTGGAGCTCGAGAGCCAGCCCGAGCGCGCGGTCGATGCCATCGTGCAGCAGGCCGCCAAGGCCGTGGAAGAAGACCATGCCGAAGTGATCTGCCTGGGCTGCGGCGGCATGGCCGAGCTCGAAGACAAGGTGCGCAGCCGCACCGGCGTGCCCGTGGTCGATGGCGTGGCTGCCGCGGTGACCATTGCCGAATCGCTGGTGCGCCTGGGCCTCAAGACCTCCAAGGTGCGCACCTATGCGCCGCCGCGCGCCAAGCGCATTACCGGTTTTCCGCTGCCCGATTCGCTGGGCCGCTAAACGGCTCCGTCTCCCAGCCTCTGTTTACTCCAACCGCCCTGCTCCGCAGGGCTTTTTTCTGGCTGGGTGAGTGCCAGGCAGCGTCATTGACTGGTCTTGAAGCCTTGGGTTGCCGCCCAGGCCGCCACATCATCGCGGCGAATGGCGGCTGCCATCAGCTGCGGGAAGGCATCCGGCGTGCAGGCAAAGGAAGGCACGCCCAAGGCCGCTAGCTTGGCGGCCAGTGCGGCATCATAGGCGGGCGCGCCTTCGTCGCTCAGCGCCAGCAAGGTGATGAACTGCACGCCCGATTCCACCAGCTCGTTGGCACGGCGCAGCAGGCCGGATTCCACTCCCCCCTCGTACAGATCCGAGATCAGCACCAGGATGGTGTTGCGCGGCTCGCTGATCAGGCTTTGGCAGTAACCCACAGCGCCATTGATGTCGGTGCCGCCGCCCAACTGCACGCCAAACAGCACATCGACCGGGTCGTCAAGCTTGTCGGTCAGGTCCACCACCGCCGTGTCAAACACCACCAGCTTGGTGGCGACGGCAGGCAGGCTGGCCATCACCGCGCCAAAGATGCTGGAGTAGACCACCGAGTTGGCCATCGAACCGCTTTGGTCGATACACAGAATCACCTCGCGCTGCGGGCGGCGCGCCTTACGGCCGTAGCCGATCAAGGTCTCGGGGACGATGGTTTGGTACTCCGGCTGCCAGTGGCGCAGGTTGGCGCGTATCGTGCGGTTCCAGTCGATCTCAGCATGGCGCGGGCGGCGGTTGCGCTGGCTGCGGTCCAGCGCGCCGGCCACGGCGCTGCGCATCGGCTCTTCGAGCTTTTTCATCAGCTCGTCCACCACCTTGCGCACCACCAGGCGCGCGGTGGCCTTGGTGTTTTGCGGGATGACCGAGCCCAGCGAAATCAGGTTGGCCACCAGGTGCACATCGGGCTGCACGTTCTCCAGCATCTCGGGCTGCAGCAGCAACTCGCGCAGCTGCAGGCGCTCCATCGCATCGCGCTGCATCACCTGCACCACCTGGCTCGGAAAGTACTTGCGGATATCGCCGAGCCAGCGCGACACCGAGGGCGAAGAATTGCCCCGGCCGCCCTTGCGCGAACCGAGCTGGCTGTCGCCCTCGTAGAGCGCGGCCAGCGCCTGGTCCATTTCCTGCAGGCGTCCGCCCACGGTTCCGCAGCTGGCATCGGCCGGGCTGCCCAGCACCATGCGCCAGCGCTGCAAGCGGGTCGTCGGCTGCAGTGCCTCCGCCGCGTCGGCTGCCAGGGTTTGGCTATCGTCTTGCGCCGTGCCTGGCGCGGGATGGGTGGCATTCGTCATCGTCATCACTCCAGCGTTGGGGCGTCGTTGCGGGGGGCCGAGGCAGCGGCAATCTGCGCCAGCAACTCGGGCGGCAGCTCCAGCCCCAGCAAGGTGTTGAGCAATGGCAAGGCCAGCACGGCACGCGCCTCGTCCCAGGGTGCATCCTCATCGCCCAGCGCCAAGGCGGCAGGCGCGGCCGCACCGGCCACCGGCGCGCGCCGGGCCTTGTCGCCCAGGCTCTGGCGCTCATGCTTGCTGAAGTTGGCAAAGCTGCGCCGCACCAGCGGCAAAATCTGCGCAAACTGCACTTCGCCCAACCCGGCCAGCCAGGCATCGACGGCGCCCCAGATGGCTTCATCGTGCAGCAGCACCAGCGCCTGCTGGTTCAAAAAGCCATCCAGCCAGGCGGCGACATCCAGCGGCGCCGCGCCCAGTGAGAGGTTGCGGTTGAACTGCAGCACCACCTCGGCGCTGTCCAGCAGATGCTCATCGAGCAGCAGCCGGCAGGCCATGCCGCGCAGCAAGGCGGCAGCGGCATCGCCCATGGCCAGGCTGCGCAGCGCAGCGCGCCAGGCGTCGACTGCGGCTTGGGCTTGTGCATCGTTGCCACGCAGGCGCAGCGCCTCGTGCGCGGCCAGCACCTTGCCCTTCATCGCGGCAGCGGCCTCTTCGTCCATCGCCATGCAGGCGACGGGCAGGCCAATGGCGGCGCGCAGCACCAGCGAATCGATGACGGTGGCCAGCAAGGCGGTATCGGTCTGGCGCACGCTGCCGTAGCGGTACACATTGGCCAGCGGCGGCAGCGCCTGCAGCAGCTGGGCCACATCACCGGTGGTGGCCGCGCGCTCGGCCAGGGTGGCGATCAGCGACTCGACCAGCTGCGGCAGATTGGCCAGCAGCGCGTCGTCAATCGCCTGCGCAATCTCGGGCAAGGGCGTATCGGGCGGGAGGCTGGCGCGCAGGCGCGCGGTGGCGGCCTGCGCCACGGTGGCGCCATGCACGCTGGCCTCGATGATGCGCACGGCCAGCTCGGGCTCCCACTGCATCTGCCAGCTCTCGCGGAAGGTGCCACGGTTGCGCTGCGCATCGGCCGCGCGCGTGCCCCAGCCAATGCCCAACAAGCGCAGGCGGTGCAGAAAATGGCTGCGCGCCAGGTCGGTCTCCTTGCGCAGGTCCAGCGCCAGCAGTTTGCTCGCCGCCTCGGGCTTCATGCGCAGCGATTTCTGCTGCTGCTCAATATCGCGCTGCAGCGGCACCTGCGGCACATCGGCGGGCACCGTGCCCAGCACATGGCCGACGGTGAGCTCGTCGTCGATCAGGTTCAGCGGTGCGGTCTCGCCCATGCAGACCACCGTGACGATGGCCTCGTTGATCTCCTGCAGCCCCGGTATCGGCTGGCCGCGCATGGCAGCCAGCCCTTCGGCCAAACGGGTGGCCTCGATGATGTGGGCGCTGGAGCAGTCCAGGTCCTTGTCGCGCAGCAGCCGCGCCACGCGGGTCAGCCAGCCTGCGGTGCGCAAGGTGGCGGCATCGCGGGCGCTGCGTGCAGGTACGGCCAGGCCTTCTGCTGCATGCTGTGACAAGGCCGCATCGGCCCGGTAGCACTGCCAGAGATGCGCGTACCAGCCCGGCGAGGTGACGCCTGCGCCATAGCCGCTGCGGCTGGCCAGGTTGCGGTAGGTCCAGGGCGCCCAGGTCGCCAGCACCTTGGCCTTGGGCAAGCCCTTGAGCACGGCGCTGTCGGCCTTGGCGGTGGTGCTTTGCTGCAGCGCCGGCACATGCCAGGCGCCGCAGACCACCGCAATGCGCTGGTAGCCGGCCTTGACTGCCTCACGGATGCACTGGCGCATATGCGCCTCCCGCTGGGCCTCGCGCAGCACATAGTGGGGGCCGCGCCAGGCCTCGCCGTCGTCGCCCAGTTCGCTGCGCACTGCCGTCATGGCCTCGTTGATGCTGCTGAACAGCGCTTCGCTGTTACCCCGCTCTTCCACCAAGCGGTTCCACCAGCTCTCGCCATCCTCAAAGCCGGCCGCATGGGCGAGCCAGTCGAGCGGGTCGCGCATTGGCGGCTGCTTGCTCTCGATCGGTTCGCCGACGTCGCTGTCCATATCCACCACCGGGGCCGTGTCGGCGCTGGCCTCAGTGGCATCGCCTGGCGCCTCTTCCGCTTCCTCCAGCGCATCGTCCTCGCCCTCTTCCCCGTCCACCTCTTGCGCAGGCTCCGGCTTTTTCAGCGCCTGGCGCCGTGCCCAGTCCTGGGCCATCGCATGGGTTTGGGGCAGGTCGATAAAGCGCGTGGCCACGCCCTGCTCGCTCGCCCATTGCAGCGCCTGCCATTCGGGCGAGAACTCGGCAAAGGGGTAGAACGCGGCCTGGCTGGGCTCGTCTTGCATGTACACCAGCATGGCGACAGGCGGGCGCAGCTCGGCACTGCGCAGCATCGGCAGCAGGGCCTCGCCTTCGGGCGGGCCTTCCACCAGCAGGCAGTCGGGCTGCAGTTGCGCCAGCGCTTGCACCAGGCTGCGCGCACAGCCCGGGCCGTGGTGGCGAATGCCAAAGAAATGGACGTTGTCAGCAGAAGTGGCCATGGGCTCGGTCAGCGTTGTCGGGGGCAGAAGAAGAACGGCGTCAGCGGCTTAGATTTGCTCGCGGCAGGCGCGGTACAGGTCTTTCCACTCTGCGCGCTCCTTCACCACCGTCTCCAGGTATTCCTTCCAGACCACGCTGTCCTGCACCGGGTCCTTGATGACGGCGCCCAAGAGGCCCGAGGCGACATCATGCGCACGCAGCACGCCATCGCCAAAATGGCCGGCCAGCGCCATGCCGCTGTTGATCACCGAGATCGCCTCCGCGGTCGACAAGGCGGAGCTGGGCGACTTGATGCGCACGGTCTTGCCGTCTTCGGTCTGGCCATTGCGCAGCTCGCGGAAAATCTGCACCACGCGGCGCACTTCTTCCAACGCCGGTGCCTCGGCAGGCAGCTGCAGCGCGCGGCTTTGCTCGCCCACGCGCTTGGTGACGATTTGCACCTCCTCATCCTGCGAGGCAGGCACGGGCAGCACGACGGTGTTGAAGCGGCGCTTCAAGGCGCTGGAGAGCTCGTTGACGCCCTTGTCGCGGTTGTTGGCCGTGGCGATCACCGAGAAGCCGGCGACGGCCTGGAACTCGGTCGAGAGCTCGGGCACCGGCAAGGTTTTTTCGGACAGCACGGTGATCAAGGTGTCCTGCACATCGGCGGGGATACGGGTCAGCTCTTCGATGCGGGCGATCTTGCCCAGCTTCATCGCATGCACAAGCGGGCTGGGGACCAGCGCCTTTTCCGAGGGGCCATGGGCCAGCAGCTGGGCATAGTTCCAGCCGTAGCGCAGCTGCTCTTCGCTGGTGCCGGCCGTGCCCTGGATCAGCATGGTCGAGTCGCCACTCACCGCCGCTGCCAGGTGCTCGGACACCCAGGACTTGGCCGTACCAGGCACGCCGTACAGCAGCAGTGCGCGGTCGGTGGCCAGGGTGGAGACGGCAATCTCCATCAGACGTGGGCTGCCGATGTACTTGGCGCTCACTTCAAAACCATTGCTCAGCGTGCCGCCCATCAGGTACTGCAGCACGGCCCAGGGCGAGAGCTTCCAGTTGGGCGGGCGCGGGCGGTCATCGGCCTTTTGCAGGGCATCCAGTTCTTCGGCAAATTGCTGCTCGGCATGCTGGCGTAGTACTTGGCTCATGGTGTGCTTCCGGTAGAGATCAAAAGGTTCGTGGTGGGCGCCATCAGGCGGGCTGGGCCGCTTGCAGCGCCAGGCGCAGATCGACAATGCGGTTGAGTTGGGCGAGCACCTGCTCGTCATCCCAGGGGCGCAGGCGCGAGCGCTCTAGGCGCGCTTGCTGCTCCTGCTTGAGTCTGGCGATGTCGGCCTCGGTGCTGCCTTCGGGCACCACCAGCGCGCTAGCGTCCTCGGTTGCCGTGGGCTCGGCAGGCGCTGCCGTGCGTGGCGCGCGCCACAGCTGCGCAAAGCGCTCCAGATCGCCCACCTGCAGGCGGCGTGCACAAGCCAGCACGGCATGGTCGGCCTGCCAGCTGTGCCAGTTCCCCGCAGGCTGGCGTGCCTGCAAGGTGCTGAGCAAGGCCTCGAGCAACCAGCGCGACATGGCAGGCGAGAGCAACTCTGCGCGCCCCATGCCTTCGTCGATGCGGTGGATGGCCTCGATAAAGGCGCTCTTGCCCAGCTTGGCCTGCAACTGCACCAGCCACTGGGTTTCGCGCTCTTCAGCACTCAGCTCGGCCATCAGCAGCGGCAGCACATCGCTGCTGCGCGAGTCGCTCTCCATGCTCTGGATCAGCGGCAGCCAGCGCACATCGCGCTGCGCACGCAGCGCCGCGATCCAGCCCTGGCGCAGCGCGCCCTTCCAGTCGCTGCGCCGGCTCCATTCCCAGAGCTGCTCGGGCGTCTTGCCCAGATGGTGCTGCCAGAAATCGAGGGGCGTGAGCTCCACCAGCTGCTGCAGCCACCAGGCGCGATGGCCCTTGATATAGGCGGGCGGCTGCAGGGTGACGCCGTCGCGCTCCCAGTCCTTGTGGCCCTCTTGGGGCGGCTCGATCTGCCACTCGCCCTGGGCATCCTGGCTCAGCATGGCCTGGAGCGCTGCGCCCATGCGCTGGCTGTGCGGGCTGTGCGGCAAGCGGGCCAGCAAGCTGGCGGCCGACTCGCGCACTTCCTTGCTGCGGTCGCCCAGCAGCTTTTCCAGCAAGGCCTCGTCGTGGGCCGACAGGCCGCGCGCCAGGCTCTGCACCATGGGTGCGCGCTCGCGGGCGCCCAGCTCCTTGAGGCTGGCCTCCAGCCGCGCGCGGGCGCCTGCCGGGTCGGTGGCGCGCTGCTGCTGCAGCAAGGCCACGCGCTGCTCCAGCGAGCCTTCCTGCCAGATCTGCTCGGCATCGGCCGTCTCTTGCACGCCATGGGCATAGGCCCACTGCGGGTTCTGGGCGGCCAGCCAGCGGCCGCGCTCGCCCAGCACCGGCGTGAGCCACTGGCGCAGTTCCACCGATTGGCGGCCCTGGTGCAGCGCATCCACCAGCAGCGCATAGGGCAGGCGCTGGCCTGCTTCATCGAGGCTGGCCAAGGCCAGCGCCAGCAGCTCGGGCGCATTGCCCTGCAGCACTTCGCCGAGCAGCCGCAACAGTGGCTCGCCCTGCGGCGCCGGGCGCGATCCCGCCGCGGGGGGCGCCACGGCTGCGGCGCCGGCCGCAGCCAGCTGCGGCTGCGATGCACCGGGCTGCCAGCCCACGCGCTCCAGCACCGCAGCAACGGCCGTGGCGCGCAGCACTTGCTCGGCCTGGCTGCCCGCCGGCTGCATCAAGGCCGCCTGCAGGGCCTGCTGGCTGGCGGGCGCCGTGCGGTCGATGCCCTGGGTAAAGAGGGCTGGCAGCGCCAGCCGCTCGGCGCCCACCAGCGCCGATTGCTGCAACGCAGCCCAAAGATTCGCATGGCTCACAGCACGTCACCCCGGTTCTGCCAGATGTTGGTCCATGGCGCCTGGCCATCGCCGGCCTGCCAGGCACTGAGCAGGCGCCAGCGCCCTTGCTGCTGGCCGCCCTCCCATTCGCCAAACAGCGCCATCGGCGCGCCGCCACCGAGCGCCTGCAGCTGCCAAGCCTGGTCATCGGCCACGGCCAGCGGCACCAGCGCGGCGGCCTTGTCGCCTTGCGCCCAGACCGCATACCACTGGCCCGCGCTGGTCTGCAAACGCGCCTGGCCGCACCACAGCGGCTGCACCGGCTGCAAGGGGTTGGCAGCAATGCGCTGGCTCAGCTGCGCCAAGGCATCGCGCCATGCCGCCTCGCCCAACGGCGCGCCGGCGCCAGGCGCCAGCAACTCGATATCAGTACCCGCAATCGCACGCAGCGGCGCCTGGCCGGGGTAGAAATGCAGGCTGCCCCGGTAGCATTGCGCCGGCACCCAGGCGGTCTCAAAACCACGGCCACCCTGCGCATAATCGAGCAGCCAGGCAATGCGCCCGCTGTGCTGGCCTTGCAGCCATACGCGGCGCTCCAGCAAGCGGCCTTCGCGCTCGATCTGGCGCAGGCCCACCACCCGCCAGTCATCGGCCAGCACCTGGCCGCGCGCCTGCACCTCGGCCTTGTCCATGGGCCAGCCCAGCGCGGCCATCACATCGGCACGGGTCTCGGCGCCGAGGGCATCGCGGCGTGCCACCGCATCGGCCAGCAATTGCCAGTGGCCCAGCTGCACCAGCAGGTCACGCGACCATTGCGGGTGGCTGTCCACCAGCTCCCAGGCCTCCTTGATGCGGGCGGCCATGCCGCTGGCCTGCGCATCTACCATGCGCGCGGCCATGGTGTTCCAGTGCTGGCGCGCCTGCTGGTCGCCCGAGAGGTTGGCCAGGCCGTTGCGCAGCATGTCCTGCATCCACAGCTGCAGCTCCTGCATGCCGGCGGCCACCTTGTCCCAGCGCTTGTCGTCGCGCTTGGCCTGCTGCTTGGCCAGCGTCTCGGGATCGGGCGGGGGAGCTGCGGCAATGGCAGCGGCCTTGGCTTCTTTTTTCTCGGCTTTTTCAGCGCGGCCATCCAGCCAGGCGCTGACCCAGGCGGGCGGCTCGGTGTTGTCGGCCACCTGGCCGGCTGCGCGCAGCAGCATCAGCGCCAGGCCATGTTTGCAAGGGAATTTGCGGCTCGGGCAAGAGCACTTGAAGGATGGCCCGCTCAGATCGACCTGGGTCTGGTAGGGCTTGGAGCCGCTGCCCTGACATTCGCCCCAGGCTGCCGTTGCGTTGCAGCCCAGGCTGGGCCATTTGCTGGGGTTCTTCAACCCTTGGGCTGCCTTGGTGGAAGAGGCATCCGGTGACAGCGCCACCACCTCGGCTTCGGTTGCTAAGACACGTGACAAACCGCCTCCCCTTCCGTTCAATCTGTTAGTAATCCGCTTTATAGATTTATTGCTAGCGGCATCGCACGATTGTAGGCAGGGTGCAAGACGAAATGATGCAAGACGGGCCTCCGACCCGCCTGGCGTCTCACTTTTTTACAGATTTGCGGCGTTCCCAGGCCACCATCGTGAGGATGACGATGGCGGCGCTGAGCGAGATATGGCCGCACCAGGTGACCAGGCCCAGCGACCAGCCCTTGAGCCCCACGGCAATCGCCAGCGAGGCCAGCAGCGCCAGCCAGCCGGCCAGGCGCAGGCCCCGGGTCTGGCCGGGCAGCAGCTCACGGCCAAACAGGTCGAGCTGGTGGCGGTCCATGGCCAGCGCCAGCAGTGCAAACGCCGGCAGCGACACCAATTGGATAGCGAGGTGGTTCATGGCCGGGCCTCCTGCAGATCGGTGGCAATGGCAGCGGTGGCTGCCACAGCGTTGGTGACGGCCACGGCGCCGGTATCGGCAGCACGTGCGGCAGGCGCTTGCCGTGGCGCCGCCTGGCGCTGCGGCTTGAGCTTGGGTTGGTGGCGCCAGGTGCGCACCGCCAGCCAGGCATGCAGCGCGGCCAGCGCCAGCAAGGTCAGCTCCAGCCCGCTGAACACCCAGTCACCCTCGATCAGGCTGCGCCACAGCGGGCGGTCGGTGGTCAGCACATTGAGGACCGGCAGCAAGGCCAGTGCCGCGCAACCGGCCCAGAGCAGCTCCACCCAGGCGCGCTTGGCCGGCCGCAGCATGGCCCAGACCAGGCTGGCCCCCCAGAGGATGAAGAACCAGTGGATCTCCCAGTCGCTGCGCTTTTCCATGCCCAGCGGCAGCAGGCGGTTGGCCCAGAGCATGGCGGCCATGCCGATGCTCAGGCCCGCAATCGCCGCAATGTTCAGGCGCTCCACCAGCCAGAAGCCAAAGTAAGGCTTGTCCGGATGGGGCAGCTTGCTGCGGCGCTTGACGGTCCACATCACCAGGCCGGTGCCGACCATGGCCGTGCCCGCCAGGCTGGTGAGGAAGTAGAGCCAGCGCACGGTGCTGTCGCCAAAGCGGCCCAGGTGCAGGGCGTACAGCACGCCCCGCGTCTCGGCCGCCGCGCCGACCTGGTCCTTGACCTCGAGCAGCTTGCCGGTGCTGCCCTCGAACAGCATGTATTTGGGGCTGATCGACACGCGCTCGAAATCGCCATAGGTGACGATCACGCGTGCCGAGGCATCGCCGGCATTGTTGACCGTGACGCGGCCAATGCGGTCCTCGCCCCAGCGCTGCTGGGCCTGGCGCACCATATCGCCCAGAGGGGCCAGCGGCGCGGCCACGCCACTGGGCTTGCCTGCGGGGATGAAGGCGCTCAGCTCGCTTTGCATGGCCTGGCGCTCGGCCTGGGTCTTGAACGCAGCGCTGCTGGCCCAGGGCATGGTCATGGCCATCAAGGTGACCAGACCGGTATAGGTAATCATCGCGTGGAAAGGCAGCCCGAAGACCGACAGCGCATTGTGCGCATCCAGCCAGGAGCGCTGGCCCTTGCCCCAGCGGAAGGTGAAGAAGTCGACAAAGATCTTCTTGTGCGTGATCACGCCGCTGACAATGGCCACCAGCATGAACATGGCGCAAAAACTCGCCAGCCAGCGGGCCCAGAGCACGGGCATGTAATGGAACTGGAAGTGGAAACGGTAGAAGAACTCACCGCCCACGGTCTCACGGCCTGCCACCTTCTGGCCGGTCTGCGGATCGAACACCGCGCTGCCAAAACCGCGCTCGCCCTTCTCGGGCTTGGCAATGCGCCAGAACGCGCTCACGACGTTGTTGCGCGCATCGGGCATGCCCAGGCTCCACTGGTTGCTGCCAGGGGCCACTTGCTCCAGCACCTGCGCCACGCGCGGTGCCACTTCGGCAGCATCGGGCACCACGGCCTGGTGGGCCAGCTCGGGCCGCATCCACTGCGAAATCTCTTCCTTGAAGTAGCTCACCGTGCCGGTGAGAAACATCGCATACAGAATCCAGCCCACCAGCAGCCCGGCCCAGATATGCAGGTCGGACATGGTCTGGCGGATGCCGCGTACGGCTGGCTTGCTCGGTTTGCTATCTTTTTTATCAATGGCAGTCATGCCGGAGTCACTCCATTCCATACCGGCCAGGCGGCCAGCAGCAGCGGTATTGCGGCCAGCAGCAGCCCCACCCAGGCACGGGTGGCCGAACGCACGGCAAACACCCAGATCACCGCGCCGGTGTAGACCAGAAAGCTGGCCATGGTGCCGGCCAGCACCGCCTGGGGTTTGGCCATCGGCAAGGCCAGCACGGCCACGCTGGCCACCGCCGCCAGCGCATAGCCGCCGCCAATGGCGGCAACGATGCGCGAGAGCAGCGGGCCGACCCGGCAGGCCTTGGCCAGCGCGGCGCGCAAGGCGCCGCTCAGCGCCTGGCTGGTCATTTGGCCGGGTTAGGCGTTGCCACAGGGCCAGCCGCCACAGGGGCTGCGCCGTCCGGCTTCACATAGGTGACCGAGGTCACATAGCTCACGCCGTCGTACTTCTCGCCAGCGCGCTCGCCGGGCGTGCGGTCGTTGTGCTTGATCTCGGCCACATACTGGCCTTGCCATGGCAGGTCGAAATGCACCAGGCCTTGCGCATCGGTGTGGCCCTCTTTCATCCAGCCCGATTGGGTGACCAGCGCGACCTGGGTCTTGGCCAGCGGCTGGCCCTTGAACGTGGCCTTGAACTCACCGTCCTTGCCGGTCGGGGTCAGGTCCAGTGCCAGCTTGGGCTTTTGCGCAGCAAAGCCGGTGACCAGGCGTGCAGCGGGGTGGTACCAGTTGGTGACATCCTTGCCATCACGCTTGAACTTGGACAGCGGGTAGTTCGCGTCCTCCGCCACGATGGACTCGCCCGCCTGAACGCTGAAAGGCAGTGCAAAGCCATTGGCGGTCTTGTTGCCGGCAGCGGCCTTTTCTTCGCCCTTGGCGTTGATCAGCACGCCCTGGGGCTTGCCAAAGTGGTCCAGCAGGCCGGGGGATGCTTCGCGCAGGTTGTCGCCAAACTCGCCAAAGCGCAGCACCACGGCATGGTCTGCACCGGCGGGCTCGAGCCAGACCTGGTGGGCTTGAGCGGACATGGCCAGCACGGCCAGGCTCAGGGCAGACAGGGATTTCTTCAACATATGCTCTCTCTCCTTTTTTGATAAACATGCTGCAGGCGCCTTGTGCGCTCCCGCAGCCCACTCCCCAGAACCGGTGGGCGGTCTCTACGCAGCTGCGCGGAGACCACCCGCAGGTTCTCAAAAATCAACCGTTGCCGACAGCACCACGGTACGCGGTGCGCTCAAGGTCAGGTAGTTGTTGCCGCTGATCAACCAGACGTTCTTGCCCGTCAGGTTCTCGACATTGGCACGCAGCACCACCGCCTTGCCGCTGACCTGGGTGCGGTAGCGCGCGCCCACGTCCAAACGGGTCCAGCCCGAGAGCTTGAGGGTGTTGGCATTGCTGGCCCAGGCCGATCCGGTGTGGATCATGCGGCCGTTGACGGACAGGCCCTGCACGCCGGGCACATCCCAGTCGGCGCCCAGGTTGGCATTGATCTTGGGCACGCCGTAGGCATCGTTGCCCTGGTACTGCGCCGCCTTGGTGACCTTGGCGCGGTTGAAGGTGAGGCCCCCCATCAAGCGCAGACCGCGTTGCAGCTCGCCATAGGCGGCCAGCTCCAGGCCCCGGTTGCGCTGCTCACCATCAAAGCTGTAGATGTTGGTGGTCGGGTCGGTCATGCTGTTGGGGCGGCTGATCTGGAACAGGCTGGCCGTCGTCATGAAGCTGCCCCAATCCACCTTCACACCCGCTTCGTACTGCTTGGACTTGAACGGCGGAAACACCTCGCCGGCATTGACCGCCGTGTTGGGCGCCGTGGCACCACGCGAGAGGCCGGCCGTGTAGTTGCCGTAGACGGAGACCTGGTCATTGGCCTTGACCACCAGGCCGACCAGCGGCGTGGTCGCGCTCTTGGCGTAGCTGCTGGTCTGCGCGCCGGTGGCAGTGCTGAAGTTGCGCAGGTCCACCGTCTGGCGGCGCAGGCCCAGGGTCAGCAGCAGGCGGTCATCGGCCAGGGCCAGGGTGTCCGTCACCGCGATGCCGTAGTTGTGCGCCTTGGAGGCCTTGTTGGGCTCGGTGCGCGCGCCTTCGACCGGCGGCAAGGGCGCGGGGTTGTAGATGTTCGATGGCGACGTGGTCAGGCCGGCCACATAGGCGTTGCCGGACTCCTGGCGCAGGTCGGAGGCGCTGACCACCAGCGAGTGCTTGATACCGGCGGTGGCGAACTTGGCACGCAGGCCCAGATCGGCGCTGCTGGTCTCGCTGTAGGAGTCATAGAAGCTGCTGCGCACGGTGAAGTCGCCGGCCGCATTCATCGACGTGGTCGTGGTCGGGAAAATCTGCTGGGCCTTGCCCTTGCGGTAGCCAATGCCGGCAAACGCCGTGACCTGGTCGTTCAGATCGACTTCGAGGCGCGAGGCGATGACCTTGTCGTCCAGCGACAGATCGGTATCGGGGAACCAGTTGCTGCGCGAATTAGGTGGCTTGGGCAGAGACGTGAGCGCCGGGTTGAAGCCGATCTGCGGGCGAAAATCTTCCATCTCTTCGCGCTGCGCATAGGCGTCGAGCGACCAGCGCAGATTGCTGCCCCGGTAGTCGACGGCGATTGCGCCCACGCCCAGCTTCTGGTCGCCACCACGGATGCTGGCCTCGCCGCCGCGCGCTGCGCCATTGACGCGCACGCCCCATTCCTTGTTCTCGCCAAAGCGGCGTGAGATATCGACACTGGTGCCAAACTGCGCGCGGCCCAGGTACTGCAGGCCCACGCGGTTGAGCGGCTCATCGCCTGCACGCTTGGTCTGCACATTGATCGCGCCGCCAATGCTGCCGCCCGGCGGCATGCCGCCCACCATCGCGCCCGGGCCCTTGAGCAGCTCGGCACGCTCCAGAATCTCGGCCGGCACGCGGCTGGCCGAAGTCAGGCCATAGAGACCGTTGAGGCCCACATCGCCACCGCTGATGCCAAAGCCGCGCACCTGGATGTCTTCACTAAAGCCCTGCGAGGCGGTGGTCAGGCGCACCGAGGCGTCGTTGGCCAGCACTTCACCCAAGGTGCGGGCCTGCTGGTCGGCCACCGCTTCTGCAGTGTAGGCCACGGTGGAGAAAGGCGTGTCCATCACATCCTGGTCGCCCAGCATGCCAATGCGGCTGCCGCGCGCCTGCTTGCCACCGGCATAGGCCTCGGGGCGGTCGCCGGCGCGGGTGGCGGGGGCCGTCACCACCACCGGGTTCAAGGCCACTTCGCCTGCGGTCTGGCCGTTGTCGATGACCAGGGTTGTGCCTTCGATGCGGGCCACCAGGTTGGTGTTGCGCAGCAGCTGGCGCACGGCATCCTGGGCGCTCATGCTGCCCTTGACGGCGGCGCCCGGGCGCCCTTGCACCAGCGCCGGTGGCGCCATCAGTTGCAGGCCAGCCTGGCGGGCCAGTTGGGCCAGCGCGCTGTCGAGCGGCTGGGCGGAAATATCAAAATCAGCGGCCGAGGCCGTGCCAGCCAAGGCGGCAATGGCCAGGGCAATCAGGTGGCGTTTGCAGGGGTGCGACATAGCGTAGGGTACTTTCCTCATGTGGTTCACAAGAGGTAATACGAACGAGACGCAGTTTTCCCTCAACGCCAGTGCAAGTATTTTTAAATGACCGTCTGCCGGTCCATAGTGCATGCACGCCATCGCTCAACTCTGCGCCTTGCGCCGTGCAATCGTGATGCGGCGCGCCGCGCCCTGGCCTTCTTCGCGCACTACCACCGGCACACTGCGCGGCAGCAGCTGCAGCCAGGCGCGGGCATCGGCAATGCGCACCCGGCCAAAAATCGTCAAATGCTCGGCATCCGGCGCCACCTGCAAGGGCACTGGGCAGTAACGGGCCAGGCGCTGCACCGCCAGGCCCAGCGGCTCGTGGCGGAAGTCCAGCCAGCCATTGCGCCAAGCCGCCACCTCTTCCGCGCTGCTGTCGCGCCGGGGCGACTGGCCTGGCTGCCAGTCCAGGCTCTGGCTGCCCGTCAGCTCCCAGCCATCGCCGGCATCGGCCAGATCGCCATCGCTGCCGCGCTCTTGCACGCGCACCCGGCCCTCTTCCACGGCCACACGCAGCCCACCCTGGTTATCGAGGGCCACTTCAAACCGGGTGCCCAGCACGGTGATGCGGGCCGGGCCGGCATCGACGATAAAGGGCGCATCGGCATTGCGCGCCACCTTGAAGAAGGCCGCGCCATGGTGCATCTGCACATAGCGGCTGCTGCCGTAGTAGCGCACATCCAGGCGGGTCTGCGCATCCAGCGCAATGCTGCTGCCATCGGGCAAGGCCTGGTTGAGCTGGCGGCCGGTAGCGGTGCCCAGCTGGATTTGCCAGGTCACCACCTGGCTTTGGTACAGGCGCCAGGCCAGGCTGCCGCTGGCGCCCAGCCCTGCCACACCGAGCAAGGCCGACAGTGCGCGGCGCCGGCCCTTGCGCGGCAGCGCCTGCACAACGCCATCGCCACGCCATTCGTGCAGGGCCGCCTCGATCGCATCCATGGCGCGCATGATCTCGCGCTCCACCGTCTTGACGGAGACGCCGTGCGCAGCGGCAATCGCCGCCTGCGATTCGCCATCGAGCCGGTCGGCCAGGAACATGCGGCGGCAGCGCTCTGGCAGGGCGGCAATCGCGGCATCGACCGCCACCAGCGCCTCGCGCCGCAGGCTGGCCTCGGCCACATCCTGGCCCAGCGCCTGCACACCGGCGCTGCTGTCATGCAGGGCGCTGTCAAAGCGCTCGGAAGTGCGCGCCGCCCGGCGCAAGTGGTCGATCACCAGATGCTCGGCCACCGTGTACAGATAGGCGCGTGGCGCCGGGTGCTGGCTTTGAGCCATGGGCCCCGCCTCCACCACGCGCAGCCAGGCGTCATGTACGATGTCCTGCGCCGATTGGCGGCTGCCGGTACGGCGTGCCACAAAGGCGATCAGCTCGCGATAGCTATCGCGAAAGGCTTCCAACGGGAGGGCGGACATGGCGGGGACGGGCGAGCAGTAAAAATGACAAGGCGCGTTAGTATATTACGAATGAGAATAAATCTCATTTGTTATATAAATTCTCTTTGAAAACAGAGTGTTAAATCGCCCGCCCGTGGAGGCGGTTACTGCTGCCAGCGCAACCATTTTCCCGCTATGGAAGACGCTAAAAAAATGCCCTGTACCGCTAAGGTTCAGGGCGTGGAGCGGGAAAATCTGCTTACAGATCGCGCTTGATCAAAGCCCCGCTGAACAGCACCGGCCCGGTCGGCCCCGTCTCGCTAGGCACCCCGCCCTTGGGCTCCAGACTGACGGCCAGCGCTGGGACGGCCTGCACCTGGGCCAGTTGGGCCTGCAGTTGCGCCAGGCGCCCCTCGCCCATGACGCCCAGCGACTGCGGCGCCCCCTGCGCGGGCAAGGCCCAGAGCTGCAGCGACCGGTCGGCGGCCTCCTGGTAGCCACCCACGCGCTGCAGCACCAGCTGGCTCTGGCGGGCATCAAAGGTCACCAGCATGGAAGCCTGCGCCTTGCCATCGGCCAGCACGGCGACATACTGCAGCTGGGGGCTGGCCTGCAAGGCAGTCTGGGTCTTTTGCAGCTCCGTCTGCAAGGCAGCGAGCTGCTGGCCTGCGCTGCGTTGCAGATTTTGCTGCGCATAGAGGCCAATGCCGATGGCGGCGACAGTGGCCACGGCACCGGTCAGCGCCAGCGAGCGCCACCAGGCCAGCGCCTTGGGGCTGCGGGCGTTGGCAGCAGCGCGCTGCTGCTCCATCGCCAGGCCCGCCTGGTCGGCATCGACCAGGTTCTGGATGCGGGTCCAGACGGCGGCATCGGGTTGCACGGGCGATTGCAGCTCGGACAGCGCCGACCAGCGGCCCTGCCACAGCAGTGCGGCCGAGCGCACCTGCGGGTGGGCACGGGCCAGCTGCTCAAAGCGGCGGCGGGCGCCGGCGCGCAAGGTGCCCAGCGCGTAAGCGGCGGCCAGGCGGTCGAGCAGTTCGGGGTGTTGTACCAGGTTCATCAGAGCACTCCTTTGCGCCTACACGTGGCGGGCCATGCACTTGCGCAGCTGCTCCAGACTGCGGCGCATCCAGGTTTTAACGGTGCCCAGCGGCAGCTGGAAGTGGCTGGCCAGCTCGCTGTGGCTCAAATCTCGCAAATAGGCCAGGCTCACGACCTGGCGCTGGGCCTGCTGCAGCCGCTCCATGCACTGCTGCAACACGGTCGCCTGCTCACTGGCCTCCACCGATTGCATGGGGCCTTGTGCCTCGTCGCCCTGCGGCAGGTCATCCATGTCATCGACCAGCGCATGCTGGTCCAGCCGCTCGGCCTTGCGCCGGCGCAGAAAATCCAGCGCCCTGCTGCGCACCAGCATGCCCATCCAGGCCAGCGGCGGGCTGAGCGAATCGCGGTAACTGCCCGCGTTACGCCAGATGGCGACAAAGCTGTCCTGCAGCACGTCCTCGGCCCAGGCCTTGTTGCCCAGAATGCGCAGCGCCAGGCCATACAGCCGGGACGCCGTCTCGTCGTACAAAAGCCGGAGCGCCTTGTCCTCGCGGGCGGCTATGCGGTCTAACAAAAGCATCAGTTCAGTGTCAGTGGTCGGTGTGCGCATGCAAGCATTGTGGGGCGAAGGCCCGCTGACGGGTGTATCCGTTGTATTGCTGCCAAGCAGCAAGCGCCCGGGGGAAAGCCGCCTTGGCCGGGCCAGGTCAGCCAGGGCCCACGCCCCCCAAACTTTCATGCATCTGGCCGCTATACGCAGCAAGCCGCCGATTGGATGCAAAACGATGCAGAAGCGATGCAAAAAAATAATCGCTGGCGCTGAATCCAAACCGCCTCGTTGTGCGTAGTGCTAAACGTAGACCTTGCACAGACAGGGTCGGACAACCGGAACACCCTATGACAACCACCGCCACCATCGCCTACCAGCCATCGTGCCCATGCGCCAGCGCCAGGAGGCAACCATGCCACTGAACACCCCCATCGAGCGCTGGTACGGCATGCGTGTCTGGCTGGTCGGCGCCAGCGCGGGCATCGGTCTGGCGCTGGCCGAGCAGCTGCATGCCGCAGGCGCGCGCGTGATCGTGTCGGCGCGCCGGCAGGAAGCGCTGGACAGCTTCGCCGAACAACACCCCGGCTGCCTGCCGCTGCCGCTGGATGTCACCGACCGCGACGCGGTCGTCAGCGCCGTGCACCAGCTGCTGGAGGACGGGCCGCTGGACCTGGTCTGCTACTGCGCGGGCGAGCGGCAGACCATGCGCGCCGATGACCTGGACCTCAATAGCTTGCTGCAGCACCGCGAGGTCAATCTGACCGGCGCCTTTCATGTGATCGCGGCCGTCACGCCCCACCTGCTCGCAGCGGCGCGCGCCGGGCGCCAACCGCATCTGAGCCTGGTGGCCAGCGTGGCCGGCCTGCGTGGCCTGCCGGGCAACCTGGCCTATGGGCCCAGCCAGGCGGCACTCATCAACCTGGCTGAGACCTTGCAACTGGAGTTGGTACCCCAGGGCGTGGGCGTCAGCCTGGCCGTGGTCAAGCCCGGCCTGAGCGAGGCCTTTTTCACCGAGCCTCACCCCGCCAGCCAGCCAGTCTGGCCGCAGCCCGAGCAGGCGGCCAGCGCGATGCTCAAGGGCTGGGCCCGGGGCCACTTTCTGCTGGGCGTGCCCTGGCGCTCCCGGCTGAGTTGGCGCCCGGGCTACAAATCGACGGCATCCGGTCTGGTGGCCTGGGTGCGCCGCTTGCAAGGAAACTAAAGCATGCTGACCCTTCACCACCTGGAAACCTCGCGCTCGCAGCGCGTGCTGTGGCTGCTCGAAGAGCTGAACCTGCCCTATGCGCTGGAGACCTACCCGCGCGATGCCAAGACGCGCCTGGCGCCGCCAGCGCTCAAGCGCATTCACCCGCTGGGCCTCTCACCCATCCTCTGCGACCGGGGCCTGGTGATTGCCGAGTCTGGCGCCATCATCGAGTACCTGGCCGAGCGCTATGGCGCCTGGGCGCCGCCCGACATGGCACACCTCGATCCGCCGCGCAGCAGCCCCGAGCATTTGCAGTGCCGCTACTGGATGCATTTTGCCGAAGGCTCGCTGATGAACTGGCTGCTGCTGCAGCTGGTATTTGACAGCATCGCGGCCAAGCCCTTGCCGCTGCTGCTGCGCCCCGTCGTGCGCCCGGTGCTGCACGGCCTGCGCCAGCAGGTGCACAAACTGCTGATCGCCCCGCACATGGAGGCGGCGATGGCCTATATGAACCACCACCTCGCCCACCAGCCCTGGTTTGCCGGCGAGCACCTGACGATGGCCGATTTTCAGATGGGCTTTGCGGTGGAGGCCGCGCTGGCGCGCTGCGCCAACCCCGCCGACTGGCCACACCTGCATGCCTACCGCCAGCGCATGCAGGCGCGCGACGCCTACCAGCGGGCGATTGCCAAGGGCGGGCCGGTGGTGATGAAGCTCTGAGCCACTGAACCCCGGCGCATGAAAAAAGGCCCTGCAGTGCAGGGCCTTGGGTCATGGGGCGTTGCGCAGATCAGCCCAGCCAGTGGCGGGCATTGCGCCAGACGCGCATCCAGGGGCTGTGGGCCGAGCGGTCGCCGTCGGTCCAGCTCATCTGCACATTGCGGAACACGCGCTCGGGGTGCGGCATCATCGCGGTAAAGCGGCCATCGGCGGTGGTCACAGCGGTCAGGCCGCCGGCCGAACCGTTCGGGTTGAACGGGTACTGCTCGGTCGCCTGGCCGTGGTTGTCCACATAGCGCATCGCGGCGATCACCGCATCGGCGTTGCCACGGAAGCGGAAGTTGGCATAGCCCTCACCGTGCGCCACGGCGATCGGCAGGCGCGAGCCGGCCATGCCTTGCAGGAACAGGCTGGGCGAGTCCAGCACTTCAACCATCGACAGGCGCGCCTCAAAGCGGTTGCTCTGGTTTTGCGTAAAGCGCGGCCAGTCTTGCGCACCGGGGATGATGTCGGCCAGCTCGGCAAACATCTGGCAGCCATTGCAGACGCCCAGGCCGAAGGTGTCCTTGCGGCTGAAGAAGGCCTGGAACTGCTCGGACAGCGGCTCGTTGAAGGTGATGGAGCGGGCCCAGCCGATGCCGGCGCCCAGGGTGTCACCGTAGCTGAAGCCGCCGCAGGCGACGATGCCGGCAAAGTCACGCAGCTGGGCACGGCCCGTCTGCAGATCGGTCATGTGCACGTCCACCGCTTCAAAGCCTGCTTCGCCAAAGGCGTAGGCCATCTCCACGTGGGAGTTCACACCCTGCTCGCGCAGCACCGCCACGCGGGGCTTGGCCGCCACGTTGACGAAGGGCGCAGACAGCGCTTCTTGCGGGTCGAAAGTCAGGTGTACATGCATGCCGGGGTCAGACGGCACACCGACCGAGGCGTGCTCGCTGTCGGCGCAGGCGGGGTTGTCGCGCTGCTGGGCAATCTTCCAGCTGACGGCATCCCAGACCTGGTGCAGATCGCTCAGGCTGGCGCCAAACACCTTCTTGGCATCGCGCCAGACCTGCAGCTCGCCCTTGCCCATGTCCATGCTGGACGAGGCCGGACGCGTCTTGCCCACGATGTGGCTGCAGGTGGACAAGCCATGCTCGCGCAGGGCCTGCAGCACCTCGGCGCTGTCGCTGGTCTTGACCTGCAGCACCACGCCCAGCTCTTCGTTGAACAGCGCACGCAGGGTCAGGTCTTCGCGGCGGCCCGATACCTGGGCGCCCCAGTTCTTGCCTTCGCCGCTGTCCATGCGGCTGTCGGAGATGCCATCGCCTTCGGTGATCAGCATGTCCACATTCAGTGCCACGCCGACATGGCCGGCAAAGGCCATTTCTGCCACGGTGGCCAGCAGGCCGCCGTCGCCCTTGTCGTGGTAGGCCAGGATCTTGCCCTGGGCGCGCAGCGCGTTGACGGCGTCGACCAGGGCGATCAGGTCCTTGGCCTCGTCCAGGTCAGGCGTTTCATTGCCGCTTTGGCCCAGCACCTGGCCCAGGATGGAGCCGCCCATGCGCATCTTGCCGCGCGAGAGATCGACCAGCACCAGGGTGGTGTCGGCCTCGTTGGCGTCCAGCTGGGGCGTCAAGGTGCTGCGCACATCATCGATGGACGCAAAGCCGGTGATGATCAGGCTGACGGGCGAGGTGACCTTCTTGGTCTGGCCGCCTTCGCTCCACTGCGTGCGCATCGACAGGCTGTCCTTGCCCACGGGGATGGAGATGTTCAGCTGCGGGCACAGCTCCATGCCCACGGCCTTGACGGTGGCGTACAGATCGGCGTCTTCACCGGGCTCGCCGCAGGCGGCCATCCAGTTGGCCGACATCTTGACCTTGGACAGCGCAATCGGCGCGGCCAGCATATTGGTGATGGCTTCGGCAACCGCCATGCGGCCCGAGGCGGGAGCATTGATGGCAGCCAGCGGGGTGCGCTCGCCCATGGCCATGGCCTCGCCCTTGAAGCCTTGGAAATCGGCCAGGGTCACGGCGACGTCAGCCACCGGCACTTGCCAAGGGCCGACCATCTGGTCGCGGTGGGTCAGGCCGCCCACAGCGCGGTCGCCAATGGTGACCAGGAAGCGCTTGGAGGCCACCGTGGGGTGGGCCAGCACGTCGATCACGGCCTTTTCCAGCGGCACGCCGGTCAGGTCGATGGCGGGCAGGCTGCGCGCCACGGTCTGCACATCCTTGTGCATCTTGGGCGGCTTGCCCAGCAGCACGTCCATCGGCATATCGACCGGGAATTTCTGGTCGTCAGCGGTGGCCGCCGGGTCCTGCAGCACCAGCTGGCGCTCTTCGGTCGCCGTGCCGATGACGGCAAACGGGCAGCGCTCGCGCTCGCAAAACGCGGAGAACTGCGCCAGCGACTCAGGCGCAATCGCCATCACATAGCGTTCCTGGCTTTCGTTGGACCAGATTTCCTTCGGCGCCAGGCCCGATTCTTCGAGGTTGACCTTGCGCAGGTCAAAGCGGGCGCCACGGCCGGCGTCATTGGTCAGCTCGGGGAAGGCGTTGGACAGGCCGCCGGCGCCCACATCGTGGATCGCCAGGATGGGGTTGGCCGCGCCCTGCTGCCAGCAGTGGTTGATGACCTCTTGCGCACGGCGCTCGATCTCGGGGTTGCCGCGCTGCACCGAGTCAAAGTCCAGCTCGGCCGCATTGGTGCCGCTGGCCATCGAGCTGGCTGCGCCGCCGCCCATGCCGATGCGCATGCCTGGGCCGCCCAGCTGGATCAGCAAGGTGCCGGCGGGGAACAGGATCTTCTGGGTCTGCTCGGCATCGATCACGCCCAGGCCACCGGCGATCATGATGGGCTTGTGGTAGCCACGGGTGATGTCACCGACTTGCTGCTCGTACTCGCGGAAGTAGCCGGTCAGGTTGGGGCGGCCGAATTCGTTGTTGAACGCGGCGCCGCCCAGCGGGCCTTCGATCATGATCTGCAGCGGGCTGGCGATGTGCTCGGGCTTGCCGACCTCGCTGCCCCAGAGCTTGGAGACGGTGAAGCCGGTGAGGCCCGCCTTGGGCTTGGAGCCCCGGCCGGTCGCGCCTTCGTCACGGATCTCACCGCCCGCGCCGGTGGAGGCACCCGGGAAAGGCGAGATGGCCGTCGGGTGGTTGTGGGTCTCGACCTTCATCAGCACATGGCTGGTGGCCGCCTGCTTTTGGTAGCTGGGCGCCGTCACGGCATCGGCCTGGGTGTTGAACGGCGCGACAAAGCGCTCGACCTGGTGGCCTTCCATGATGGAGGCATTGTCCGAATAGGCGACGACGGTGTGCTGGGGCGATACCGACTCGGTGTGGCGGATCATGCCAAACAGGCTCTTGTCCTGCGCCACGCCGTCGATGGTGAACTTGGCGTTGAAGATCTTGTGGCGGCAGTGCTCGGAGTTCGCCTGGGCAAACATCATCAGCTCGACATCGCTGGGGTTGCGTGCCAGGCCCTTGAAGGCGTTTTCCAGGTACTCGATCTCGTCGTCGGCCAGCGCCAGGCCCCATTGCTTGTTGGCTTTTTCCAGCGCGCTGCGGCCGCCGCCCAGCACATCGACAAACTCCATCGGCTGGGCTTGCAGGGCGGAGAACAGCTGCTCGGCTTCGGCGCGGGTGCCAAACACCGACTCGGTCATGCGGTCGTGCAGCAGCGCAGCGATCTGCGCGGTCTGCTCGGCGCTCAGCTCGGGCTTGCCGCCCAGCAGGCCGGCCTTGAGCTCGATCCGGTATTCGGTCAGGCGCTCGATGCGGAACAGCGCCAGGCCGCAGTTGCGGGCAATGTCGGTGGCCTTGGAAGCCCAGGGCGAGATGGTGCCCATGCGGGGCGTGACGATGAAGGCCTGGCCGTCGCTGCCGCCTTCATAGGGGTCGCCATAGGTCAGCAGGGCCGCTACGCGCTCGGCCTGGGCGCCGGCCAGGGGCTGCTCGGTGGCCACCAGATGCACAAAACGGGCAGCAATGCCCGTTATCTTTGGATGGATCGCCGTCAATGCGGTCTGCAGTTGTTGGGCGCGGAAGGAGCTGAGGGCGTTACCGCCTGGTAGCTGAGTCAGGTGCAGTGTCACGTGGCAGCCTATGTGGACTAGGAGGATGGGAAGAAAGCACGCATGCGCCTTGCCCACTGCTACGGGCGGACCGTGGCAGCACCATGACAAGGGCGGGATAACCCGGGATTCTACTGTGCCCCGCCAGGACACGTAGCCGCATGGACAACAGGCCAATGGCAGCAGTGGGATAATCATGGGCTATGACGATCAAAATCAATACCGAAGACGATATTGCGCAGATGCGCATCGCAGGCCGCCTGGCCTCGGAGGTCTTGGACTACATCACCCCCCACATCCAACCGGGTATCACCACCAAGCAAATCGATCTGCTGTGCGCCGAGGCGATGGAAAAGCAAGGCACCAAATCGGCCTGCCTGGGCTACCAGCCGCCAGGCATGACGCCCTACCCCGCCTATGTCTGCACGTCGGTCAACCACGTGGTCTGCCATGGCATCCCCAATGACAAGCCGCTCAAGAAGGGCGACATCGTCAATGTGGATGTGACCATCATCACGCCCGAAGGCTATTTCGGCGACAACAGCCGCATGTTCGTGATCGGCGAAGGCACGATTGCCGGCAAGCGCCTGTGCCAGCTGACCTTTGAAGCCATGTGGCATGGCATTGTGCAGGTCAAGAATGGCGCACACCTGGGCGATATCGGCCATGCGATCCAGAAGTTTGCCGAAGGCCAGGGCCTGTCGGTCGTGCGCGAGTACTGCGGCCACGGCATCGGCAAGGTGTTCCACGACGAGCCGCAGGTGCTGCACTACGGCCGCCCTGGCACCGGCGTCGAGCTGAAGACCGGCATGATCTTCACGATCGAGCCCATGCTCAACCTGGGCAAGAAGGACATCAAGGACCTGGGCAATGACGGCTGGACCGTCATCACCAAGGACCACAGCCTCTCGGCCCAGTGGGAAGTCGAAGTGCTGGTGACCGACACCGGCTACGAAGTGCTGACCTGGTCGGAAGGCTCGCCCACGCCACCCAGCTTTGTGACCAGCACCAAGTGCTGATCGGGCGCTGATACTGCACCGATAAATCGCTGCGCGCGTGCCGGGCCTGCCCGGCACCAGCCCACACCAAGGCGGCACTGCAACCAGCATGCCGCCTTGGTCGTTTCTGGCACTCCCGCCTCCTCCATGCCCCCATTTGGTGCGTAGTGGCATGAAATGTGCTTACTCGCTGCTGCTGTTGATTGCTATGGCACACTGCCAACGACAGCATAGTTAGGCACCATGAACGATCCTCGCATTCCGCAGCTGCGCGAGCAGTACCAGGCGCAACGCAGCGCCCTGTTTGATGACATCATGGCCGGGGGCAGCAGCACCCGGGGCATACAGACCCAGCTGCGCAAGCTCTCGCAGCTGGCCGATGGGCTGCTGCGCGATCTCTGGCACCTGGCCGGCCTGCCCGGGCGCCTGAACCTGGTGGGGGTGGGCGGCTTTGGCCGGGGCAAGCTCTTCCCCTACTCCGATATCGATGTGCTGCTGCTGCTGCCCGAAGGCACCGATCCGGAGCAGGACAGCGAATTGCGCACCGCGATCGAGCAGTTCATCGGCTCGTGCTGGGATGCCGGGCTGGAAATTGGCTCGAGCGTGCGCACCATCAGCCAGTGCATCAGCGAAGCCCAGGCCGATGTGACGGTGCAGACAGCGCTGCTGGAGTCGCGCCGCATCATTGGCTCGCCCCGCCTCTACCACCTGTTCCAGGCGGCGCTGGCCCAGTCCATCAAGCCCGACGCCTTTGTCGTGGCCAAGGTGCTGGAGATGCAGCAGCGCCACAACAAGTACGAGAACACCGTCTATGCGCTCGAGCCCAACTGCAAGGAGTCGCCCGGCGGCCTGCGCGATCTGCAGCTGATTCTGTGGCTGGGCCGTGCCACGGGCCTGGGCAGCCGCTGGAAGGAGCTGGCCGACAAGGGGCTGGCGACCGTCTACGAGGTGCGCAACCTGCAGCGCAACGAGGACCTGATCTGCCTCATCCGCGCGCGGCTGCACATTGTGGCGCGGCGCCGTGAAGACCGGCTGGTGTTCGACCTGCAGACGCCGGTGGCCGAATCCTTTGGCTTCAAGACCATCACGCCGGCCGGCCAGCGCTTTCCCAAGCGCGCCAGCGAGGAGCTGATGAAGCGCTACTACTGGGCTGCCAAGGCCGTGGCCCAGCTCACGCAGATCCTGATGCTGAACATGGACGAGCGCCTGCACCCGGGCAACCACACCTTGCGCCGCATCGATGACGAGTTCTACGACAAGGCCGGCCTCATCGAGGTGGCCGACGACGAGGTCTACCAGCGCAACCCGCATGCGATCTTGCGCACCTTTTTGCTCTACGAGACCGAGCCGGGCTTGAAGGACCTGTCGGCCCGTACCTTCCGTGCGCTCTACCATGCGCGCCAGCTGATGGATGCGCAGTTCCGGCGTGACCCGGTCAACCGCGCCACCTTCATGCAGATTCTGCAGCAGCCCCATGGCATCACCCATGCGATGCGGCTGCTCAACCAGACCTCGGTGCTGGGGCGCTACCTCTGGCCGTTCCGCCGCATCGTGGGCCAGATGCAGCATGACCTGTTCCATGTCTACACGGTGGACCAGCACATCCTGATGGTGCTGCGCAATGTGCGGCGCTTTTTCATGGCCGAGCATGCGCATGAGTACCCGTTCTGCTCCCAGCTGGCCGCTGGCTGGGACAAACCCTGGATCTTGTACCTGGCCGCCCTGTTCCACGACATCGGCAAGGGCCGGGGTGGTGACCATTCTGAGATCGGCGCGCTCGAAGTCAAGCGTTTTTGCCGCGACCACCAGATTGCCAAGGAAGACCGGCAGCTGGTCGAGTTCCTGGTGCGCGAGCACCTGACGATGAGCCAGGTCGCGCAAAAGCAGGATACGTCCGACCCCGAGGTGATCACCGCCTTTGCCCAGCGCATGGGCAATGAGCGCCGGCTCACCGCGCTCTACCTGCTGACCGTCGCCGACATCCGGGGCACCAGCCCCAAGGTCTGGAACGCCTGGAAAGGCAAGCTGCTCGAAGACCTGTACCGCTCGACGCTGCGCGTGCTGGGCGGGCGGGCACCCGATGTGGCCGCGCAGGTGGAAATCCGCAAGCGCGAAGCGCTCGTGCTGCTGGCGCTGTCGGCCCAGCCCCATGAATCACAAAAGGCGCTGTGGGATACGCTGGGCCTCGATTATTTTCTGCGCCATGAGGCTGCCGATATCGCCTGGCACACGCGCCACCTGTCACGCGCCGTGGGCAGCAAGGCCACCTTGGTGCGTGCGCGCCAGTCGCTGGCCGGCGAAGGCCTGCAGGTGATGGTCTATGCGCCCGACCAGCCCGATCTGTTTGCCCGCATCTGCAGCTATTTCGACCAGGCGGGTTTCTCGATTCTGGACGCGCGCGTGCACACCGCCCTTAACCGCTATGCGCTCGACACCTTCCAGGTGGTGGCGACCGATGCACCGCAAAGCTACCGCGAGCTGATCAACCTGGTCGAGAGCGAGCTCACGCGCGTGCTGGTGGCCGCCCAGCCGCTGCCCGAGCCCGCGCAGCGCCGCGTATCGCGCCGGGTCAAGAGCTTTCCGGTGGCGCCGCGCGTGCTGCTGCGCCCCGATGACAAAGGCCAGCGCTGGCTGCTGTCCATCTCGGCGGCAGACCGCGCCGGCCTGCTCTACACCGTGGCACGCATCCTGGCGCGCCACCAGCTGAGTGTGGAGCTGGCCAAGATCAGCACCTTGGGCGAGCGCGTGGAAGACAGCTTTTTGCTGCAGGGCCCGGAGCTGCAGAACAATGTGAGCCAGATCGCGATCGAGACCGAGCTGCTCTGGGCACTGGCTGCAACAGGTAGCGGCGCGGCCGGTTGACCGTTAAGGCGGACCCGGCTCAGTCGTCCTCGGCCGCGCTGATACCGGGAAACAGCACCTCGGTAAAGCCGAACTGGCTGAAATCGCGCACCCGCATCGGGTAGAGCTTGCCCCAGAGATGGTCGCATTCATGCTGCACCACCCGGGCATGGAAGCCCTCGGCCTCGCGGTCAATCGGGTCGCCATACTGGTCAAAGCCGGTGTAGCGGATCTTGCGCCAGCGCGGCACCATGCCGCGCAGCCCGGGTACCGACAGGCAACCCTCCCAGTCGTTTTCTTCCTCGTTCGACAAGGGCGTGATCACCGGGTTGATCAGCACCGTGGGCGGCACCAGCGGGCGGTCCGGGTAGCGCGGGTTGCGATCGGGCGAGCCGAAGAACACCACCTGCAGGTCCACCCCGATCTGCGGCGCAGCCAGGCCCGCGCCGTTGGCGTCGCGCATGGTGTCGAGCAGGTCCTGCACCAGCTGGTGCAGCGCATCGGTGTCAAATTCGGTCACGGGCTGCGCGGTGCGCAGCAAACGGGCATCGCCCATTTTCAAGATTGGATAGATCGCCATGCCGGCATGGTAGCGCAGCGCGCAAGCCCGTCTGGCGCCTTTTGCCACCCAAAACACCGGCGCCGCAGCGCAGCAAGATGCCCACCCCCCTTGCCCAGCATCAAGACACTGTTATGCGGCGCGATGCACAATGCTGGACCATGAACGAGCCCGGAGCCTCTTCCACCGCGCTGCAAGACGTGCAGACACCGGCCTACTGCCCCATCCGCAGTCCGGTCTTGCGTTGGCTGCTGCTGTTGGCGGCTGTGGCCTGCCTGGCGATGGGCATCATCGGCATTTTTGTGCCGGGGCTGCCGACCACGGTCTTTGTGCTGATGGCCGGGGCTTGCGCAGCGCGCAGCTCGCCGCGCCTGCATGCCTGGCTGTGGCGCCACCGCCTGTTTGGCGGCATGCTGCGCAACTGGGCGGCGGGCGGTTTTGTCAGCCGCAAGGCCAAGTGGAGCGCCAGCATCACGATGGCGCTGTGTGCCGTCATCATGCTGCTGGTGCCAGCGCCTGGCTGGGCCAAGCTGTTGTCGATTGGCTGCATGGCCTGCGTGCTGGCCTGGCTGTGGTGCCGGCCCGAGCCCCCGGCGCCGCAATGAGCCCAGCACTGCGCGGCAAAAAATGACCTCGCCCGTTTTTCAGGGCAAAAATTCGTTCTATAATCGCAGTCTTGTTCCTCAATAGCTCAGTTGGTAGAGCGCCGGACTGTTAATCCGTAGGTCCCTGGTTCGAGCCCAGGTTGAGGAGCCAAAGAATTTTTTGGCTTTGCAATCGCACAAAGCCTGTTCACTGTTTATTCCTCAATAGCTCAGTTGGTAGAGCGCCGGACTGTTAATCCGTAGGTCCCTGGTTCGAGCCCAGGTTGAGGAGCCATTCAAAAAGCCTGCACGGCCGTGCAGGCTTTTTTGTTTTTGCCGCCCCCGGCCCGCAGCGGCGGCAGAACTGCAGTATTTGTCACCCCCGCGTAGCCTTGGGGGCCAGCAGCGCGCCATTTGGCCGCTACCATGGCAGGCAACACCATGAGCGCCAACCACCACACGCCCCCGCTTGCCTGGCTGCAAGCCGATGACGACTTTCCACCCGTGGACATGGCCTGGGGGCCCCACACCCCGCACCCCGGCCTGCTGGCCGCCGGCGGCGTGCTTGACAGCGCCCACCTGCAGCAGGCCTACCGCCAGGGCATCTTCCCCTGGTTCAGCGAAGGCTCCCCCATTCTGTGGTGGTCCACCGATCCGCGCATGGTGCTGCAACCGGCCAACTTCCGGCTGCACCGCTCACTCAAGCAGGCGATCCGCAAATTCGAGCAGGATCCAAACAGCGAGCTGCGCATCGACAGCGACTTTGCCGCCGTGATTGCCGCCTGCAGCCAGCAGGACCGCCCGGGCCAGGATGGCACCTGGATCGTCGACGACATCCAGGCGGCCTACACCCAGCTGCACCGGGATGGCTGTGCCCACAGCGTGGAGCTGTGGCAAGGCGGCCAGCTAGTGGCCGGCCTGTATTGCGTGGCCATGGGCCGCGCGGTGTTTGGCGAATCGATGTTCACCACGGTGCCCAATGGCTCCAAGATCGCACTGGCCGCGCTGGTGCAGATCTGCCGGCGCGAGCAGGTGCCGATGATCGACTGCCAGCAAAACACCGGGCATCTGGCCTTCATGGGCGCTGCCGAAGTGCCGCGCAGCCGGTTTTTAGAGAATGTGCGCACGCAAATAGCGCTGCCCCCTATGCGCTGGGAGTTTGCATCTCGCGATGGGACTGACATAATCCCACTATCTGAAATGACATCTCCGCATCCGGATGAGTAGGCTGAACGAACTACCGCTGCACAGCTTGCAGTTTTATGCGACAGCGCCCTACCCATGCAGCTATCTCGAAGCGCGCATGGCGCGCTCTCAGGTAGCCACGCCCAGCCACGCCATCCAGAACGATGTCTACTCCGAGCTGATCCAGCAGGGTTTTCGCCGCAGCGGCCTGTTCACCTACCGCCCCTATTGCGACGGCTGCCAGGCCTGCGTGCCCTTGCGCGTGCAGGTACAGGACTTCAAACCCAAGCGCCACCAGCGCCGCGCGCGCAAGCAGCATGAAGCACTGGATGTACGCGTGCTGCCGCTGGGTTTTCTGCGCGAGCACTACGCGCTCTACCTGCGCTACCAGTCGGCGCGCCACACCGGTGGCGGCATGGATGAGGACAGCGTCGAGCAGTATTCGCAGTTCATGCTGCAAAGCCGGGTCAACAGCCGCCTGGTGGAGTTTCGCGAGCCCGCGCAAGGCCAGCAGCCCGGCGCATTGAAGATGGTCTCGATCATCGACATCCTCAATGACGGCCTGTCGGCCGTCTACACCTTTTACGAGCCCGAGGCCCACACCAGCTACGGCACCTACAACGTGCTGTGGCAGATTGAACAGTGCCGCGCGATGGGCCTGCCCTACCTCTACCTGGGCTACTGGATTGCCGCCAGCCCCAAGATGCAATACAAGGCCGATTACCAGCCCTATGAGGTCTATATCGACCAGCGCTGGCAACCGGGCCAGCTCGCCAACCATTGCGCCCCTTGATCGCTCCGATCAAGCGGCCCACCCCTATCTTTGTTATTTGAGCGCCAGTCTACGCATGACCAAAACCACACATGACACCGTCACCAAGCCCAGCGTGCAAGTGCTAGAGCGCATGTTCACGCTGCTGGACGTCCTGGCCACGCGCGAGGAAGCGGTGTCACTCAAGGAGCTGAGCGAGATCACGGGCCTGCACCCGTCGACGACGCACCGCATCTTGAACGACCTGACCATTGGCCGCTTTGTGGACCGCCCCGAATCGGGCAGCTACCGCCTGGGCATGCGCCTTCTGGAGCTGGGCAACCTGGTCAAGGCGCGCATCAATGTACGCGAAGTGGCCCTGCTGCCGATGCGCCGGCTGCACCTGGCCACGCAGCAGGCCATCAACCTGAGCATGCGCCAGGGCGATGAGATCGTCTATGTGGAGCGCAGCTTCAGCGAGCGTTCGGGCATGCAGGTGGTGCGCGCCATCGGCGGCCATGCGCCGCTGCACCTGACATCGACGGGCAAGCTCTTTTTGGCCAATGACGAGCCCGAGCGCGTACGCGCCTACGCGATGCGCACGGGCCTGGCCGGCAACACCAAGAACAGCATCACCAATTTGGCGGTGCTCGAGCGCGAGCTGTCCAAGACCCGCCAGTACGGCGTGGCGCGCGACAACGAGGAGCTGGAGCTGGGCGTGCGCTGCATGGCAGCGGGCATCTATGACGACCAGGGGCGCCTGGTCGCCGGCCTGTCGGTGTCGGCCCCCGCCGACCGCCTGGAAGACGCCTGGACCACGCGCCTGCAGGCCACAGCCAGCGAGATCTCGTCCGCACTGGGCTTTGACGAGCACCGCCAGCCCAACGCACGCTGAGCCCGGGCAGGCCATCACCCCCACGCAAAAAAACCTGCCGAGGCAGGTTTTTTTGTGGGCGCAGCGCGCTCAGTGCTTGGCCAGCAGCTGCGCGCCCGAGCCTTCGACCCAGTGGCGCACGCGCTCGGCATCTGCCAGACGGCCAAACTTGCCGGCCGAATCCAGGAACACCATGATCAGCTTGCGGCCAGCCACCTGGGTTTGCATCACCAGGCAGCGTCCTGCTTCGGAAATGTAGCCGGTCTTTTGCAGGCCGATATTCCAGTCCGGGTTGTGCACCAGGCGGTTGGTATTGTTGAACTGGAGGGTGCGCTCACCCACTTCCACCTGGTAGGACGGCGAGGTGGTCAGATCGCGCATCAGCGGATCGGAGTGCGCGACATTGACCAAGGTGGCCAGGTCAAAGGCGCTGGACTGGTTGGAGCTCGACAGGCCGGTGGGCTCGACATAGCGGGTATCGGCCATGCCCAGCATCTTGGCCTTCATGTTCATCATGCCGACAAAGGTCTGCAGGCCACCGGGGTAGGTGCGGCCCAGCGCATGGGCGGCACGGTTCTCGCTGGACATCAGCGCCAGGTGCAGCAATTCGCCACGCATCAAGGTGGTGCCCACGCGCAGACGCGAGCTGCTGTGCTTTTCGGTATCCACATCGTCCTGGGTGATGGTGATCATCTCGTCCATCGGCAGCTGGGCCTGGGAGATGATGAGGCCGGTCATCAGCTTGGTGAGCGAGGCGATCGGCAGCACGGCATGGTCGTTCTTGGACAGCAGCACTTCATGGGTGTCCTGGTCCAGCACCAGGGCCACGCTGGATTTGAGTGCCAGCGGATCGGTCACATCATGCAGACCGGCCATCTGGCCAAAGGACTGGCGCTCGGGGATGATGACGGCGGCGGCAACGGCAGCGCGCCCTGCGTGGCGCCCTGCCTTGGCCAGTGTGGTCTTGCCCTTGCTGGCTTTGCCGGCGACCTTTTTAGAAGCGGGGGCAGCAGCGGCCTGCTTGTGGCGGCCATTGCGCTCACCCTTGGAGGCCACAGCCGCCTGCTTTTTGCCGGCCTTGGCCTGCACATGGGCCTTGGGAGCGGGCTTGTTCTTGGTGCTGGCCTGCACGCTGGGAGCGGACAAACCAAAGGCCAAGGTACAAATTGCAAACAAATGTGAAAAACGACGCAAAACACTGCGATGACGTAGCGCCATTATTCTGCTCCCTACAAATACGATAGCTGACAGCGGAAATTTGGATTTAAAAAATCGCGCAAATTCATTAACTTACGCGATTCTTCAATTATTTAAGTGAAATTATATTCCGAAGTCTCAACCTTGTGCAGCTACTCGCTCCGTAGGATTTTGTAACTTGTTTAGTGCAGCGATGTAAGCCTTCGCTGACGCCACCACAATATCAGGGTCTGCGCCTACACCATTGACCACACGGCCGCCCATCTGCAAGCGCACGGTCACCTCGCCCTGGCTCTCGGTCGAGCCGCTGATCGCATTGACCGCGTAGAGCACCATCTCGGCGCCGCTGCGCGCCTGCGACTCAATCGCTTTCATCGAGGCATCGACCGGGCCGTTGCCAGTGGACTCGCCGCGCACCTCCTGGCCATGGGCAATCAGCACCACGCTGGCCTTGGGCTGCTCGCCCGTTTCGCTCGATTGCGACAGCGAGACAAAGCGGTAGGTTTCGGCCTGCGCCTCGGCGCCTTCCATGTGCACCAGCGCGAGGATGTCTTCGTCAAAAATTTCGCTCTTGCGGTCGGCCAGGTCCTTGAAGCGGGCGAATGCGGCATTGATCTCGCTTTCGCTGTCCATCACCACACCCAGCTCCTGCAGGCGCTGCTTGAAGGCGTTGCGGCCCGAGAGCTTGCCCAGCACGATCTTGTTGGCGCTCCAACCCACATCTTCGGCGCGCATGATCTCGTAGGTATCGCGGGCCTTGAGCACGCCATCTTGGTGGATGCCGGAGGCATGGGCAAAGGCATTGGCACCCACCACGGCCTTGTTGGGCTGCACCACAAAGCCGGTGGTCTGGCTCACCAGGCGGCTGGCGGCCACGATGTGCTGGGCATCGATGTTGACATCGAGGCCAAAATAGTCACGGCGCGTCTTGACGGCCATGACCACCTCTTCGAGTGAGCAGTTACCCGCGCGCTCGCCCAGGCCGTTGATCGTGCATTCCACCTGGCGTGCACCACCGATCTTGACGCCGGCCAGCGAATTGGCAACGGCCATGCCCAGGTCGTTGTGGCAGTGCACCGACCAGATGGCCTTGTCGCTGTTGGGAATGCGCTCGCGCAGGTTCAGAATGAACTGGCCATAGAGCTCGGGGATCGCGTAGCCGACGGTGTCGGGCACGTTGATGGTCGTGGCGCCTTCGGCAATCACGGCCTCGATCACGCGGCAGAGAAAATCAGGGTCGCTGCGGTAGCCGTCTTCCGGGCTGAACTCGATATCGCCCACCAGGTTGCGGGCAAAGCGCACCGACATCTTGGCCTGCTCGAACACCTCATCGGGCGACATGCGCAGCTTTTTCTCCATGTGCAGCGGGCTGGTCGCAATGAAGGTGTGGATACGCGCACGGTTGGCGGGCTTCAAGGCCTCGGCCGCGCGGGCGATATCGCGGTCGTTGGCGCGGGCCAGCGAGCAGATGGTCGAGTCCTTGATGATGGAGGCGATGCTCTGGACACAATCGAAATCACCGTTGGAGCTGGCGGCAAAACCGGCCTCGATGACGTCCACCTTCAGGCGTTCGAGTTGGCGCGCAATGCGCAGCTTTTCGTCCTTGGTCATCGAGGCGCCGGGCGATTGCTCGCCATCGCGCAAGGTGGTATCAAAAATAATCAGTTGGTCGCTCATCGTGTGTTCTCCATTGCATTGGTCTTGCGCTGCCGCCGTGCTACCACCGTGGGTGAGTGGAATCTCTAAAACAGGCTGCAGGAAAGCGATCTGCTCGCCCTCCTGCAGCCTGCTTCAACCGCGCTACAGTTTACGTGCTTTGCTCCGCCTGTGGTTAGGCGGTAGCTACTTGTGCAGCCGCTTGTGGCGCTGCCGTTTGCACGCTGGCGACAGCACCGCTACGTGCTACCGCGCTCATCACCGCGCGGAAAGCCGCCTGGGTGCTGTTGCTGTCCATGCCCACGCCGTACAGGCTCTGGCTGTCGCCCACGCGCAGCTCGATATAGGCAGCGGCCGTGGCATTGGCGCCCTTGTCGCCACGGGCATCGCTGGCGGCAACGGCATGTTCGCTGTAATCGAGCAGACGCACAGGAATACCGATGGCGCTGCTGACCGCTTGCACAAAGGCATCGATCGGGCCATTGCCGTGGCCTGCGATGCTGACGGCCTGACCGGCCCACTGCACCTTGCCGCTGATGCGCACGTCATCGCTGTCGTTCGATTCCACGCGGTACTGGGCCAGCGCATGGTTGGCGCTGAGTTGGTACTCGCGCTCGAAGATCTGCCACAGGTCCTTGGCGGTGAACTCGGTGCCGGCTGTGTCCATTGCGCGCTGCACCACCTGGCTGAACTCGATCTGCAAGCGGCGTGGCATCGCCAGGCCATAGGCTTCTTCGAGCAGGTAGGAGATGCCGCCCTTGCCCGACTGGCTGTTGACGCGGATCACAGCCTCGTAGCTGCGGCCCAGGTCCTTGGGGTCGATCGGCAGGTAAGGGATCTCCCAGATATCGGCATCCTGGCGGGCCGCAAAGGCCTTCTTGATCGCATCCTGGTGCGAGCCCGAGAACGAGGTGTAGACCAGGTCGCCGGCATAGGGGTGGCGCGCGGGCACGGGCAGCTGGTTGCAGTACTCGACTTCAGCGCGGATGGCATCGATGTCCGAGAAATCGAGCTGGGGCGATACGCCCTGCACATACATGTTCAAGGCCACGTTGACGATGTCGAGGTTGCCGGTGCGCTCGCCGTTGCCAAACAGGCAGCCTTCGACGCGGTGGGCGCCGGCCATCAAGGCCAACTCGGCGCTGGCCGTGCCGGTGCCGCGGTCATTGTGCGGGTGCACGGACACCACCACCTCAGGGCGGCTGGCGAACTTGCGCACCATCCACTCGATCTGGTCGGCAAACACATTGGGGGTGGCGTTCTCTACCGTGGTGGGCAGGTTCAGGATGATGTCGCGGCCTGGGCCCCAGGCGGCAATCGCCGTCTCGCAGGCCTGCAGGGACACCTCGAGTTCGGCGAGCGAGAAGGTCTCGGGCGAGTACTGCAAGACCCATTCGGTGGCGGGCTGGGCATCGGTCAAGGTCTTGAGGTGGCTGACCTGGTCTTTGACCAGGGCCATCACCTCGGGCACGCTCATGCCGAACACCACCTTGCGCCAGACCGGGGCCACCGCGTTGTAGATGTGGACGATGGCGCGCGGCGCGCCTTGCAGGGCCTCGACCGTGCGCGTAATCAGCTCAGGGCGGGCGGGGGTCATCACCTGGATGGTGACGTCAGCGGGAATGCGCTTTTCCTCGATCAACTGGCGCACAAAGTCGAACTCGATCTGCGAGGATGCGGGAAAGCCGACTTCGATTTCCTTGAAACCAATCTTGACCAGCATGTCGAACATGCGCAGCTTGCGTGCCAGGTCCATTGGCTCGATCAGCGCCTGGTTGCCATCGCGCAGATCGGTGGACAGCCAGATGGGCGCCTGGGTGATCTGGGCATCAGGCCAGGTGCGGTCACGCAACGCAATGGCTGGAAAAGCGCGGTACTTGCTGGAAGGTTGGGTCAACATGGTTGTCTGGTCTTTCTCATCGGAACAAAAAGTTCGGGGTTGGAAACCAGCAACCTGCTAAAACAGAATCGGCCCGTTGCTGGTGCAAACGGGCCGAGGTGTAGGGGTGAAAAACTGCGCGCTACTCTACCTGCCCGTTGGACATGCTAGTAGTAGAGCTAGGGACAGGTTTTGCATGGCGTTTACTCTAACACAGGTTTTGCCCGGTGTCTGCAAAAAACTCAATCGTGGTGCAAGCCGCGCTCTTCGGGCTCGTCGGTCGAGGTCGCCACGATCGAGACATGCTGGCCCTTGAAGCGGCGCCAGGCATAGATCACATAGCCCGAGAGCAAATAGGCCACAAAGATCAGGAACAGCATCGTGGCCGGCTCGATGCTGACCACCGCCAGCAGCAGCACCACCACCACCAGCGAGATGAAGGGCACGCTCTTGGCAGCGCCAGCATCCTTGAAGCTGTAGTACGGGATATTGGTGACCATGGTCAGGCCCGCCAGCAAGGTGATGGCAAACATGATCCAGGACAGGTCATCGCGGCTGGCCGGATAACCGCCAAACAGCGCAATCACCTGGCCGAAAATCGGCACATCGCGGTGCGATACCAGAAGCGCGCTGGTGAGCCAAATAAAGCCCGCCACCAAGGCTGCAGCAGCGGGCGATGGCATGCCCTGGAAGTAGCGCTTGTCCACCACCCCGGTGTTCACATTGAAGCGCGCCAGGCGCAGCGCTGCGCAGGAGCAATAGACAAAGGCTGCGATCCAGCCCCAGCGGCCCAGCGGGCGCAGCGCCCACTCATAGGCAATGAGTGCCGGCGCCGCGCCAAAGGACACCATGTCCGACAGCGAATCCATCTGCTCGCCAAAGGCGCTTTGCGTGTGCGTCATGCGCGCCACGCGGCCGTCGAGGCTGTCGAGCACCATCGCGCAGAACACGCCCACGGCCGCAGCCTCGAAACGGCCATTCATGGCCATCACGATCGAGTAAAAACCGCCAAACAAGGCGGCCAAGGTAAACGAGTTGGGCAGCACATAGATGCCCTTGCGCCACTTGCGCTGCGCAGGCTGCAGTGCATGCGCTGCGGCCTTGGGCTTGGTTTCGTTTTCGTCCAGCATTCAATCCACTCCAGCGCCAGCTATCTCTGCGCAATCAGCTACATATTTTATAGTTTCCGGCAGGCTCGGGCCCGGCCGGCCATGGCCTACAGTGTAGCTTTTGCCAATAGGGGCCCGCCTGGCATGCCCATGAAAAAAGGACTGCCAAGGCAGTCCTTTGCGCATCACCTCGGCGCCGCAGCAGGGCAGCGGCAGCCATCGGGATTTAGTTGCGGGTCTGGTCGACCAGCTTGTTCTTGGCGATCCAAGGCATCATGGCGCGCAGCTGGCCACCGACTTGCTCGATCTGGTGATCGGCGGTGTTGCGGCGGCGGGCGGTCATCGATGGGTAGCTCAGACGGCCTTCCTGGATGAACATCTTGGCGTAGTCGCCGTTCTGGATGCGCTTGAGAGCATTGCGCATGGCCTTGCGCGACTCTTCGTTGATCACTTCAGGGCCGGTCACGTACTCGCCGTATTCGGCGTTGTTCGAGATCGAGTAGTTCATGTTGGCAATGCCGCCTTCGTAGATCAGGTCCACGATCAGCTTGAGTTCGTGCAGGCACTCGAAGTAGGCCATTTCAGGCGCGTAGCCGGCTTCCACCAAGGTCTCGAAGCCCATCTTGATCAGCTCGACCGCGCCGCCGCACAGAACGGCTTGCTCGCCGAACAGGTCGGTCTCGGTTTCTTCCTTGAAGTTGGTCTCGATGATGCCGGCCTTGCCGCCACCATTGGCCATCGCGTACGACAGAGCCAGGTCACGGGCCTTGCCGGACTTGTCCTGGTGCACAGCGATCAGGTGGGGCACGCCGCCGCCTTGGCTGTAGGTGTTGCGCACGGTGTGGCCAGGGGCCTTGGGCGCCACCATCCACACGTCCAGATCGGCGCGGGGCACGACCTGGTTGTAGTGCACGTTGAAGCCGTGCGCGAACACCAGCGAAGCGCCTTGCTTGATGTTGTCCTTGACGTTGTCGTTGTAGACCTTGGCGATGTCTTCGTCAGGCAGCAAGATCATGACCACGTCAGCGGCCTTGACAGCATCGTTGACTTCCATCACGGTCAGGCCAGCCTTCTCGGCCTTGGGCCAGGAAGCGCCAGACTTGCGCAGACCGACGATGACCTTCACGCCACTGTCGTTCAGGTTCTGCGCATGCGCATGGCCTTGCGAGCCGTAGCCGATGATGGCGACGGTCTTGCCTTTGATGAGGGACAGGTCACAGTCCTTGTCGTAAAAAACTTTCATGCTTCGCTCCGTTGGTATCAGTCAAAAATTCAGAAATTCAAACAAACATTCTCAAGAATCTGCATCGTCAGGGGGCCTTGCCGCAGGTCCTGAAGCCAGCAAATAAGCTCCCGCTACAAAAGCGCCCAATCCTACTATGAGTACTAGCCAGGGGTTGGTGCGCCTCGAAGCGTTTTCGTCGGGCTCGCCAAAGATGCCATCACACAAGCGCTGCTGTGTGAAAAGGTCCTGGGACAGACTGCAATCGGGGTCATCCGTCTGCACCCAGGCCACCACCAGCACAAGCCCCACCAGCAGCAGCACCACCCCCACCGCCTGGCGGGCATGGCGTCGCAGCCGGTGGCACCAGCGCATTACACGCGCAAGATGCGTTCACCGCGACCGATGCCGCTGGCACCAGTACGCACGGTCTCCAGGATGGCCGACCGGTCGATCGCGCTCAGGAAGGCGTCGTTCTTGGCCTGGTCGCCGGTCACCTCGATGGTGTAGCTCTTCTCGGTCACATCGATGATGCGGCCGCGGAAGATATCGGCCATGCGCTTCATTTCTTCGCGCTCCTTGCCGACCGCCCGCACCTTGATCATCATCAGCTCGCGCTCGGTATAGGCGCCTTCGGTCAGATCGACCACCTTGACCACTTCAATGAGGCGGTTGAGGTGCTTGGTGATCTGCTCGATGACGTCGTCCGAGCCGGTGGTGGTGATGGTCATGCGCGACAGCGAGGCATCCTCGGTGGGCGCCACGGTGAGCGACTCGATGTTGTAGCCACGGGCCGAAAACAGGCCCACCACGCGCGACAGGGCGCCTGGTTCGTTCTCCAGGAGAACCGCAATGATGTGTTTCATAAGAACAGATTCCTCTTTTCGCTACCCTCCCCCGGCGCCGGTAAGCGCAGGGCTCGGTAGACAATAGATTCGTCAGAAAGGGAAAACCCAAGGGAAGGCTGGACGCGCGCTTGCCACAAGGCGCGCCAAGCCAGAAAGGCGTTTACAGATCGTCCGCGCCCAGCAGCATCTCGGTGATGCCCTTGCCAGCCTGGACCATCGGGAAGACGTTCTCGGTCGGATCGGTGCGGAAATCGAGGAACACGCTCTTGCGCTCTTCGCGGGCAATGCGCCGCGCCTCGCGCAGCGCGGGCTCCACATCCTCGGGCTTCTCGATCAGAATGCCCGCATGGCCATAGGCTTCGGCCAGCTTGACGAAGTCAGGCAGCGAATCCATGTAGCTGTGGCTGTAGCGGCCCGAGTATTCGATCTCTTGCCACTGGCGCACCATGCCCAGGAAGCGGTTGTTGAGCGCGCAGATGATGATCGGCGTCTCGTACTGGCGGCAGGTGGCCAGCTCCTGGATGTTCATCTGCACCGAGCCTTCGCCGGTGATGCAGAACACCTCGGCATCGGGCTTGGCCAGCTTGATGCCCATCGCATAGGGAATGCCCACGCCCATCGTGCCCAGGCCGCCCGAGTTGATCCAGCGGCGCGATTCCTCAAAGCGGTAGTACTGCGCCGCCCACATCTGGTGCTGGCCCACGTCCGAGGTCACATAGCAGTCCGCATCGCGGGTCATCTGCCACAGCGTCTCGACGACGAACTGGGGCTTGATCACCTCCTTGTTGCCACGGTCATAGCGCAGGCAATCGCGGCTGCGCCAGCCTTCGATGGTCTTCCACCAGTTCTGCAGTGCCTCGGCATCGGGGCTGGCCACGCTCTCGCGCACCATCGCGATCAGCTCGGTCAGCACTTCCTTGCAGTCGCCCACGATGGGCACATCCACCTTGACGCGCTTGGAGATCGACGAGGGGTCGATGTCGACATGGATGATCTTGCGCTCCACCGACATGAAGTGCTTGGGGTTGCCGATCACCCGGTCATCAAAGCGCGCACCGACGGCCAGCAGCACATCGCAGTTCTGCATCGCGTTGTTGGCTTCGATCGTGCCGTGCATGCCCAACATGCCCAGGAATTTCTTGTCGCTGGCCGGGTAGGCGCCCAGGCCCAGCAAGGTGTGGGTCACCGGGTAGCCCAGCAGGTGTACCAGGGTGCGCAGCTCTTGCTCGGCGCCGCTCAGCAGCACGCCGCCACCGGTATAGATATAGGGGCGCTTGGCCGACAGCAGCAGCTGCAGAGCCTTGCGGATCTGGCCGCTGTGGCCCTTCTTGACGGGGTTGTAGGAGCGCATCTCCACCGTCGAGGGATAGCCGCTGTAGGCCACCTTCTTGAAGGACACGTCCTTGGGGATATCGATCACCACGGGGCCAGGGCGGCCCGTGCGTGCAATATGGAAAGCTTTTTTCATCGTCAGCGCCAGATCGCGCACATCCTTGACCAGGAAGTTGTGCTTGACGATGGGGCGCGTGATACCGACGGTATCGCATTCCTGGAAAGCATCCGAGCCAATGGCGGTCGTGGATGTCTGACCGGAGATCACGACGATCGGGATGCTGTCTGTGTAAGCAGTGGCAATACCGGTGACTGCATTCGTCAGGCCGGGGCCAGAAGTGACCAGGGCCACGCCCACCTCACCGGTGGCGCGGGCAAAGCCGTCTGCCGCATGCACTGCTGCCTGTTCATGGCGAACCAGCACATGGTTGATGGTGTCTTGCTTGTAGAGCGCGTCGTAGATGTAGAGAACTGCACCGCCGGGGTAGCCCCACAGCTGCTTGACGCCTTCGGCCTGCAGTGCCTTGACCAGCACTTCAGCGCCCATGAGTTCTTGGGATTTCTGCGCGGACTGATGCGCCGCTTGCGCCGAGTTCTGCTCGGCCTTGGACATTTCCATGATCAACCTTTGTGAATTTCTCTAACGAAAAACCTCTGGTGCTCCTCGCCCAGCTCTTGTGGAGCCTGCTTGGAACTTGAGGCCAACGGACATGGGCGAGATGCTTGCGACGCCGGACCGTGACCCTTTTGCTTTTTGATGCTTATACATTATCGCACTGCAGCATTGCTTTGCGACAAACCACGGATTTTTTTTCGATAGGATGCGATAATCTAGGGCTTGATGCGGTGTTTTTTGCCACACTTGGTTTATTTGCCCGGGTAAAAAGCGAGAAATCTCTGAATAACCACGGTGTTGGGTACGATTTGGCCACAGAACGAGAACTGTCCGACTTTCTGAAAAGCGTTGAAAAGCGAGCTTTCAAGCGCTCGCTTTTTCATGTGCGCGACCAGGAAGCAGCGCTCGACATCGTGCAGGACAGCATGATGAAGCTGGCCGAGCACTATGGGGACAAGCCGCCCAACGAGCTGCCGATGCTGTTCCAGCGCATCCTGTCCAACAGCACGCTCGACTGGTTTCGCCGGCAAAAGACGCGCAACGCGCTCTTTACGACGATGAGCGACTTCGAAGGCCCGGATGACGAGGGGGAATTCAACCTCCTCGATATCTACAACGCCGACAATGGAGAGGCCGAGCAGAGTGCCGAGGACCACACCAACCGCAAACAAACCCTTGCATTAATAGAAAAAGAGATACAACAGTTGCCAGCGCGTCAACGCGAAGCGTTTCTGATGCGTTATTGGGAAGAGATGGACATCGCAGAGACTGCAGCAGCCATGGGTTGCTCAGAGGGAAGTGTAAAAACCCACTGCTTTCGCGCCATCCAAACCTTGAGTAAAGTGCTTAAGGCCAAAGGAATCGTGCTATGAACCGCTCAAACACCGCCCAAACCGTTGTCAATGCTGAAATTTTTGCCCGCCGCGTCACCGCTCGGCTGAGCGAAGCCGAGGCTGATCTCGACTACGACATCAGCGAACGTTTGCGAGCGGCCCGCGAGCGCGCGCTGTCCCGCCGCAAGGTGGTGGCTGTGCCGGCGATTGCACGCCAGCCCCAGCAGGAGGCTGCACCTTCTGGCAAACGCAACTGGTGGCGCGCCGTGGTGTCGGCCGTGCCGCTGAGCGCGATGGTGGCTGGCCTGGCCTTCTTCAACGGTGTTCAGGCGGACGAGGGCGCCAGCGAAATGGCCGAGTACGATGCCACCTTGCTGGCTGACGAGCTGCCGCCAAGCGCCTATACTGATCCTGGTTTTACCCAGTTTCTGAAGATTGCTGCCCAAAAGCAGCCCACTGACAAGCGTTGAGACACGATTACGATAACGACGAGGTAGCCGGCAAACCGCCCGCCCCTTCGAGCATCCCCGCCCTGGCAGCCAGTATTTTGCTGGCTGCTTTTGCTGTTGTGGGCATCTACGCCGGCAACAAGGCCGCCAACATCTACGGCAGCGCCGCCAGCGATCTGGTGAGCGCCAACAGTGTCACGCGCTCGAGCAGCCCGCGCAATGAAGGCCCGAGCTGGGAAGCGCTCGATGACGACCAGCGCACCGTGCTGGCACCGCTCGAAGAGCAGTGGAACTGGCTGACCACCCAGCAAAAAAGCCGCTGGACGATGATCGCCGACAGCTTTGACGATTTCTCCCCCGAAGAGCAGCTGCGCATTGCCGAGCACATGAAGGAATGGGCCAAGTTCAGCCTGTCCGACCAAAGCCAGGCGCGGCTCAACTACTCCAACATCAGCAGCCTGTCGGCCGAGGAAAAGCGCAAGCTCTGGGAAGACTACCAGGCACTCAGCGCCCGTGAGCGCAAGCGCCTGGCCCAGGGCGGCGTGCTCTACCACGGTGGCGTGGCCCTGGCGCCCCGCCCCACCGCCCGCAGCACCGGGCGCCTGGTCAAGGTGCCCGCTGCCGCCATCAACCCCAACCGCGCCAACCCGCCCAAGATCCTGCCGCCGCCCGAGATCCGTGTGCAGTCGCGCGGCATGGTGACGCCGGTGGAAGTAGGTCCCCTCAGCGGACCTGCCCCGGCCGCTAACAGCGCAGCCCACGCACCAGCGCCCGCGTTGCCACCAGCGCCGTCCCCCGCCTTGCCGCCTGCCCCGGTAGTGGAGACCGCGCCGGTGCAGATGCCCGCGCCTGTTACCTCTTCGCCGCTGCCCCCGCTTGACGCCCCCAGCCGGCCACCGGCGGGCGAATCACAGTCGCGCAACAGCGACAGCCCGGTGCACCCGCCGACCTGATACTGTTCGCATGCAGACCCCCTCCAGCACAACAGCGCTCTCCCAGGGCCCTCTCGCCACCAGCGCGCTGTTGCGCGCACCGCGCCTGGCGCGGCGCATGGCCTGCTGGTTGTACGAGGGCATGCTGATGTTTGGCGTGGTCTTCATGTCGGGCTACCTCTACAGCTCGCTGAGCCAGACCCGCAATGCGATGGACAACCGCCATGGCCTGCAGCTGTTCCTGTTCATCATCTTTGGCATCTATTTCACCTGGTTCTGGCACAAGGGCCAGACCCTGGCGATGAAGACCTGGCAGATCCGCATCGTGGATCGGAACGGCCAGCCGTTGACCCAGGGCCGCGCGCTGCTGCGCTATGCTTGCAGCTGGCTGTGGTTTCTGCCGCCGCTGGTCGTCAGCATGCCCTTTGGCCTGCCGGTGGGCGAAATCGTCGTGCTGCTGAGCGGCTGGATCGTGGTATGGGCGCTGGCCAGCCGGCTGCACCCGCTGCAGCAGTTCTGGCACGATGCGCTCGCGGGTACCCGCCTGGTCAGCGCCGAGCGCCCTGCGCCAAAAAGCACGGCGCCTGATCCGTCGGACTAGATGGACCCCTGTTGCGCCGGCGATGCTGGGCGCAAGAGCCACGCAGCGCGCCGATCAAATGCTGCAGTGCAATAATATGCTTTGTGTCGCCTGCGCTGTGCCATGATGGGCGACTACCACGCTCCCTATGAACCAGCCCGATCCCCGCCCCCCCTCCGAGCCCGCCGCGCCAGCGCACAGCCTGGCCGACATCCACGCCGCCAACCCGCAAAAAAGCCGCACGGGCCTGACACGGGTCTGGCATGCCGCTGGTTATTCGCTGCAAGGCCTGCGGGCCGGCTGGGCCGAAAAGGCCTTCCGCATGGAAGCCCTACTCGCGCTGCTGATGCTGCCCGCCTCCGTATGGCTCGCACGCGACTGGCGCGACTGGGCCTTGCTGATCACCCCGGTTTTTCTGGTGCTGATCGCCGAGCTGCTCAACACCGGCATCGAGATGGCGATGGACCGCTTTGGCCCCCAGTGGCATGCACTGGCCAAGAAGGCCAAGGACATGGGCAGTGCTGCCGTGTTCCTGGCGCTGGTGCTGTGCGCTGCGGTGTGGCTGCCTGCCTTGTATGAAAGATTGCTGAAATGACCAACTCCCCAAGCTTTTCGATGTGCGTTTACTGCGGCTCGCGCCCCGGCAAGGCCGACGCCTTTGGCGAGGCCGCCCAGGCCGTGGGCCACTGGATCGGCAGCCATGGCGGCCAGCTGGTCTATGGCGGCGGCAAATCGGGCCTGATGGGCACGGTGGCCCGCGCCACGCGCGAGGCCGGCGGCCGCGTGGTCGGCGTGATCCCCAAGGCGCTGGTGGACCGCGAGCTGGCCAATGAGCTCTGCGACGAGCTGCATGTGGTCACCACGATGCACGAGCGCAAGGCCATGATGGCCGAGCGCAGCAATGCCTTTATCGCCATCCCTGGCGGCATCGGCACCTTCGAAGAGCTGTATGAAATCTGGACCTGGCGCCAGCTGGGCTACCACGACAAGCCCATCGGCATCCTCAACGCCCATGGTTACTACGACGGCATGCTGCAGTTCCTGCAGCAGTGCGTGGGCCAGGGCTTTATGGACGAGTGGCAGATGGGCCTGATCAAGAGCGGTGACGACCATGCCGCACTGCTCGCCCAGCTGGTCGAAGAGGCCGGTCTGTCGCAGCAAAGCGATGCGCTGCGTGCCGTGATCTAAACCGCGCCCCGCAGACACCAAAAAGCGGCCCGTTGAACGGGCCGCTTTGCTTTTGCGGGGTCAGCACCGCCGCTTTGGAATGAAGCGGCAGCGGTGCTGGGGTCCGACCGCTTAGTCGTTGTCCGCCACCGTTTTGGCAAACGCAATGCCGATCAGCGAGATCACTGCGGTGCCCACGATGTACCAGGCCACCGGCACCCAGGAGCCGTTGTATTTGTTGAGCAGCCAGGTGGCGAGCAGGGGCGCAGTGCCGCCGGCCAGCGCCGCGCCAATCTGGTAGCCCAGCGTGATGCCGGTGTAGCGCACACGGGTCGAGAAAATCTCCGAGAACAAGGTGCCCAGCACGGCGGTGATGGGCGCCCAAACGAGACCCAGGCCGACGACGGTGGCGATGACCAGGCTGGTCATCGTGCGCTGCTCGAGCAGCATGAAGTACGGGAAGGTGAAGGCGGCCATTACCAGGGTGCCCGCCACAAACATGCGCTTGCGGCCAATGCTGTCCGACAGCCGCCCCATCAGCGGGATCATCAAGGTGGTGAGCAGGGTGGCGATGGTCACCGCATTGAGCACCGAGATGCGCTCAAAGCCCAAGGTAGCCGTGGCGTAGCTGACGATAAAGGTCGAGAAGATATAGAACGGCGCCGTTTCGACAAACTTGATGGCGACGGCCACCAGCACCGCGCGCCAGTGGTAGCGCAGGGTTTCGACCAGCGGGATCTTGGCCACATTGCCGCTGGCCTTGGCCTGCTTGAACGCGGGGGTCTCATCAATGCCCTTGCGGATCCACAGGCCCAGGAACACCAGGATGGCGCTCAGCAGGAACGGCACGCGCCAGCCCCAGGCCAGGAACTGGTCATCGGGCAGGGTGCTCATCACGGTGATGGCCAAGGTGGCCAGCACCATGCCGATAGTCACGCCCATCTGCGGCACGCTGCCAAACAGGCCCTTGCGGTTCTTGGGCGCGTATTCGTAGGCCAGCAGCAGCGCGCCGCCCCATTCGCCACCAATGCCCAGGCCCTGCACCAGGCGCAGCACGATCAGCAGGATCGGCGCCCATATGCCAATTTGCTCATAGCCCGGCAGCAGGCCGATCAGCACGGTGGCGCCGCCCATCAGCGACAAGGTGATCACCAAGGTCTTCTTGCGCCCGATGCGGTCACCGATGTGCGAGAAGATAAAGCCGCCCAGCGGCCGGATGAAAAAGGTCAGCGAGAAGGTCAGGTAGGACAGCATCAGCCCCACGACCGGGTCGGTGGTTGGGAAGAACACCTTCCCGAACACCAGCGCCGCCGTGGTCGCATAGAGGAAATAGTCAAACCACTCGATGGAGCTGCCCATCAGACTGGCAATCAGTACTCGCTTGTTGGTGGCCGCAGACGCTGCTGGCTCGGTCGAAGAGGTGCGCATGGAAGGGATGTGAACAGGTAGCAAAGGAAAGGGGGGAAGAGTGGCCGGGCCCGCACAGGGCCCGGCGCAGCAGATCAGGTGGCCAAGGCGCCCGAGGTACCCGCAGCGGCAAAGGCGTCAAAGGCCAGCGAGGCGGCAGCCAGGTCCTCCAGCGCCGTGCCCACAGCCTTGAACAGCGTGATGTCCTCGGCGCTGCGGCGGCCCGCGTGCTGGCTGCGGCACAGCTGCTCCAGGGTGGCAGCCAGGCGACTGGCCTCCCAGGCGCCGCTGGCGATGGGCGCCAGAATATCGCCCGCCTTCATCAGCGCTTCGGGCGTATCGACAAAAACGGTGGCGCGGGCAAAGCAGGCGTCATCGCTCTCGCGCATCGCCGGGGTAAAGCTGCCGATCAGGTCCAGGTGCACACCCGGCTGCAGCCACTCGCCATGCACCAAGGGGGCGTTGGACAAGGTGGCGCAGCTGATGATGTCGGCCTGGCGCGCCGCCTGCTCCAGGTCGGTGGCGACCGAGGCTTGCAGGCCCTGCGCCTGCAGGCGCGCCACCATCGCTTGTGCGGCCTCGGGGCGGATATCCCAGACCTGCACCTCCTGGATATCGCGCACGCAGCGGTAGGCGTCGGGCAGCAGGCTGGCCACGCGGCCGGCGCCCAGCACCAGCAGACGGCGGGCATCGGGGCGGCTGAGCCAGCGCGCGGCCAAGGCCGATGCGGCAGCGGTGCGGCGCGAGGTGATGGCGTCGCCATCGAGCACCGCCAGCGGGACGCCGGTGGTCGCGTCGTACAGGATAAAGACCGAATGCAGACCCGGCAGGCCCCGCGCCTGGTTGCCCGGGAAGATGGACACCGTCTTGACCCCCATGCGCTTGCCGGTCTGCCAGGCGGGCATCAGCAGCAGGATGCCGTCGTCGGCGCCCGTCTGGCCGGCGATCTGGTGGTTGTGGCGCAAGGGTACTTCGCAGCCGGCGATGAACATCTGTTCCAGACAGTCGATCAGGGCCGCCATGGGCAGGTGTTGCGTGGTGTGGGTGGAGTCCAGGATCTGCATGTGGCGCAATAAATCTACTAAAGAGAATTAATTTTCGTATACGAAATTTAATGCAGTTTGAGACAATAAATTTCTTAAACTCGTTCTTTCTGTCTAGGGTTTACCCGAGAATTGGGCCTAAAACGCGGCCGCCACGGCTGCGCTGCGCCACGGGCCAGCGCAGCGCCCCCTACACTGGCGAGCACCACAAGAGCCTGCCATGCCCCACGCCCCCCTACCCCACCACAACGCCGGCGCCGATGCCACCACCGATGTGCTGGCCACCAAGCTGCGCCTGCTGCGGCGCGATGCCGATCTGACCTTGCAGCAGCTGAGCCAGCGCTGCGGCATCTCGGCCTCGGCGCTGTCCAAGATCGAGCACGGCCAGCTCTCGCCCACCTATGAAAAGATTGCGGCGCTCGCGCGCGGGCTGGATGTGGACGTGGGCGAGCTGTTCAGCCCGCTGCAGCAAACGGGCCTGCGCGCGCGGCGCAGCATCACCCGCCAGGGCGATGGCCTGGTGCACCGCACGCCGCAATACGTCTATGAGCTGCTGCATGCCGACCTGGCCGACAAGCGCTTTATTCCGCTGCTCACCACCATCAAGGCCCATGAGCGCAGCGCCTTTCCCCAGTTGCTGAGCCACGATGGCGAGGAGATGCTCTATGTGATGCGCGGCAGCGTGGTCATCCACACCGACAGCTATGCGCCGCTGGAGCTGGCCGCTGGCGACTCCTGCTATTTCGACAGCGTCATGGGCCATGCCTGCATCTCGGGCGGCGATGAGGATGCGCAGGTGCTGTGGATTTGCTCGCACACCACGATCAAACCCTGAACCCGCTGCCCAGCAACCGGTAGCAGGCATGAAAAAAGCGCCTGGCTTGCCAAGGCGCTTGTGCGGATGCGGGTGGGGCCCCGATCAGACCGCCGCTTCGTCCAGATCACCGGTACGGATACGGATCACGCGCTCGACCTCGGTGACGAAAATCTTGCCATCACCGATCTTGCCGGTGCGGGCGGCGTTGACGATCGCGTCCACACAGCGGTCCACATCCTCGTCCTTCACGGCGACTTCGATCTTCACCTTGGGCAGAAAGTCCACGACATATTCCGCACCACGGTAGAGCTCGGTGTGGCCCTTCTGGCGGCCAAAACCCTTGACTTCGCTGACGGTCAGACCGGTCACGCCCACATCCGCCAGAGCTTCACGCACCTCGTCCATCTTGAAAGGTTTGATAACGGCGGTAATCATTTTCATAAAGCTCTCCTGGGATGGGCATATACACGCTGCGCAGGCGATGCGCGCAGCAACTGGGGCTATTGTGCGTCAAGATTCCGGCTTCGGCACCTCCGGGGCCAAATCTCCAGGCAATGGCAGCCCAAGCCCTGGCCCCATCCGATGTCTAAACGCCGTCCAGCCGCAGGTCCAAACGGGCAGCCAACGCCTGGCTTTGGGCGTTCAGGCCCGTCACCCGCACGGCGCTGCCATGCTTGCGCAGCCGCGCGCAGACCTTGGCGAGCGCCTGCACCGCCGTGATGTCCCAAAGATGCGCCTGCGCCATGTCGATGCGCACCGGCCGGCCCTCGATCTCGCGCACATCAAAGGCATCGACCAGCAGATCGGCCGACGCAAAGAACAGCTGGCCACGCACGGCGTAGACCAGCTCGGCATCGCCGCTGCGCTGCACCTGCAGCAGCCTGGACACCTTGAACATGAAGAACACGCCGCTCAGCAGCACGCCCACCGCCACGCCAGCGGCCAGGTTGTGGGTGGCGATGGTGACCACCACGGTGGCGAGCATCACCAGGCTCGACAGCTTGGGATGCTTGAGCAGCGCGCGGGCCGATCCCCAGTCCAGGGTCGAGGCCGACACCATGACCATGATCGCCACCAGCGCCACCACCGGCACCTGGGCCACCCAGGGCTTGAGCAGCACCATCAAGCCCAGCAAAAAGGCACCGGCAAACAAGGTGGACAGCCGGCCACGCCCGCCATAGCGCACATTGCTCACACTCTGGCCAATCATGCCGCAGCCTGCTATGCCACCAAAGCAGCTGGCCGCGATATTGGCCAGGCCCAGGCCGCTGCATTCGCGGTTCTTGGCGCTGGGGGTATCGGTCTGCTCATCGACCACGCTGGCCGTCATCAAGGATTCGAGCAGGCCCACCATCGCAATGGCCAGCGCCGGCAGCGCAATCAGCTGCAGGGTCTGCCAGGACAGCGGCACATCGGGCAGCGCCCAACTGGGCAAGGTAGCGGGCAGGTGGCCCAGGTCGGCCACAGTCTTCAGGGGCAGATCCAGCGCATGGGCTGCGCCCGTCAGCACCAGGATGCAGATCAGTGGCGAGGGGATGGCCGCGCTGATGCGCGGCAGCCCATAGATGACCACCAGGCCCAGCGCCAGCATGGCCCAGGTCGCGCCATTGGCGCCCACCAGGTGCGGCAGCTGGGCCGCAAAAATAAGCATGGCCAGCGCATTGACAAAGCCGGTGCGCACCGAGCCCGATACAAAGCGCAGCAGCACGCCCAGGCGCAGCCAGCCAAACAGCACCTGCATGGCGCCCGCCAGCAGGCCCGCTGCCAACAGGTACTGCAGGCCATGGGCCTGCACCAAGGGCGCTGCGACCAGGGCCACCGAGCCGGCAGCGGCCGACACCATGGCCGGCCGGCCACCCACAAAGGCAATCACGATGCTGATGACAAAGGAGGCGAACAGGCCCACCGATGGATCCACACCGGCGACAAAGGAAAAGGCGATGACCTCGGGGATCAGCGCAAAGGTGGCGACCGCGCCGGCCATCAGCTCGCGCGGCACGCTCGGCGCCCACTGGGCGCGAAAATAATGAACAAAAGGGGACATGGCAAAGCGCGCACCCGGCAGCGCCGGGTACAGCTCCAAAAAGACGAAGGAATGGCGGCGGCGCAGGCGAGCCGCGCGATGCCGCGATCAAAGGAATTGAGGGACGCGCGCCGCGCTATGGCGGATTGAGCCGCGAAAAGCCTGACTGGCGCGTGGCGACCTGGCGCGCCATGCGTGCGCGCACAAAGCTCAGGAAACGCGCAGCCCCCAGCCGCCCCGCGTCAGGCGCGAGGGGTGGGCAGGCACAGCGCATCAAAGGCATGGGCAAGGCGTGGGCAGCGGCTTGGCCGCTCAGCCCCGGAAACCGTTGGTGATGGGGTAGCGCCAGTCGCGGCCAAAACCCCGGGCCGACAGGCGCGGGCCCACGGCAGCCTGGCGGCGCTTGTATTCGTTGATGCGTATCAGGCGCACCACCCGCTCCACATCGGCGCGGGGGTAGCCGGCAGCCACAATGCTGTCGATGTCGGCGTCCTGCTCCATATAGCGCGCAATGATCGCATCCAGCACTTCATAGGGCGGCAGGCTGTCTTGGTCCTTCTGGTCCGGGCGCAACTCGGCACTGGGCGGGCGGGTGATGATGCGCTCGGGGATCGGGTTGCGGCCAGTGCCATAGGGGTCATGGGCATTGCGCCAGCGCGCCAGCTCAAACACACGGGTCTTGGGCACATCGCGCAGCACCGCAAAGCCGCCCGCCATGTCGCCGTACAAGGTGCAGTAGCCAGTGGCCATCTCGCTCTTGTTGCCGGTGGTCAGCACAATGGAGCCAAACTTGTTGGACAGCGCCATCAGCAAGGTGCCGCGAATGCGGGCCTGCAGGTTTTCCTCGGTCGTGTCTTCGGCACGGCCGGCAAAATCCTGCGCCAGTGCGGCCTTGAAGGCTTCGAACTGGGGCGCAATCGAGATCTCTTCATAGGCCACCGACAGGCGCTCGGCCATCTCGCGCGCATCGATCCAGCTGATGTCGGCCGTATAGGGCGAGGGCATCATCACCGTGCGGACCTTGTCGGCCCCCAGCGCATCGACCGCAATGGCCAGCACCAGGGCCGAATCGATACCGCCCGACAAACCCAGCACCGCACCAGGGAAACCGGTCTTGCCCAGGTAGTCGCGCACTGCCACCACCAAGGCCTGCCACAGCTGCTGGTTGGTGTCGCCAGGCTGGGCGATGGGGCCGGACAGCTGCAGGCCCGTGGCCGTGGCCTCGACCTGCACCGACAGCAGATGTTCGTCAAAACCCGGCGCGCGGGCGGCCACCTGGCCATCGGCATTCAGCGCAAACGAGTGGCCATCGAACACCAGCTCATCCTGCCCACCCACCAGGTGGGCATAGACCAGCGGCAAGCCGGTCTCGCGCGTGCGCTCGGCCAGCAGGGCCTCGCGGTGGCCGGGCTTGTCCATCTGGAACGGTGAGGCATTGATGACCGCCAGCAACTGCGCACCCGCCGCCTTGGCCGCCCGCGCGGGCTGGCTGGCCCAGGCGTCTTCACAGATCAGCAGGCCAATGCGGCTGCCCGCCACCTCGAACACACAGGTCTGCGTGCCTTCGACAAAGTACCGGGTCTCGTCAAATTCACGGTAGTTGGGCAGCAGCTGCTTGCGGTAGCAGTCCAGCACCTGGCCGGCGCGCAGCACGCTGGCGGCGTTGTAGCAGCGGCCATGGGCGGCATGCTGCGCCGCCTGCGGGTGGCCCAGCACCACCGTCAGATCCGGCCACTGGCGGCTGGCCTCCAGCACCTGCGCCACGGCGGCATCGCAGGCCGCCAGGAACGAGGGGCGCTGGAACAGGTCCTCGGCGGCATAGCCGCAAATGCCCAGCTCGGGGGTCAGCAAGAGCTGCACCCCCTGGGCCGCAGCCTGGGCCGCCGCATCAATGATCTTGCGGGCGTTGCCCGGCATATCGCCCACAACAAAGTTCAGCTGGGCGCTTGCAATGGAAAAATAGGACATGGATGACTCGATGGCAAAGGGGCAGTGCACCAGGGCCACAAGGGGGCTGGGCAGGGCCCGCACCTGGCGCAGCCAAAGAGTCTAGCCTACAAAGCCCCAGGGCTGGGAAGCGGCGCGCAAATCCCGCCAATCCGGGACAGCTGGCGCGCGGTTTGCGGGCAGAATCAGGCTTTTGCACCACTACCTGCAGCGTCCCATGAACTTTGGCAGCGACAACCAAGCCGGCGTCTCCCCCCGCATCCTGCAAACCCTGGTGGAGGCCGCCAGCGGCATCCAGTCCGCCTACGGCAACGACGAATGGAGCCAGCGCGCCGAGCAGATGCTGGGCGAGGCCTTTGGCACCCCTGTGAAAGTGTTCTTCGTCACCACCGGCACGGCGGCCAACTGCCTGGCGCTGTCCACCATCGCCCAGCCCTGGAACGCCGTGGTCTGCCACAACATGGCCCATATCGCGGTCGATGAGAACAGCGCCCCGGCGCTCTTCACCGGTGGCGCCAGCCTGCTGCCGATGGCCACGGACAACGGCAAAATCAGCGCCGAGGACCTGGCCGCGTTTGTGGAACGCACCCCCCATGACGCGCCCCACAACATGGTGATCAGCGGTCTGAGCATCTCCCAGGTGACCGAGAACGGCCTGGTCTACCAGCCCCAAGAGATTGCCGCACTGGCCGCCCAGGCCCATGCGCTGGGCCTGGGCCTGCATATGGATGGCGCGCGCCTGGCCAATGCGATTGCCGCGCTGCAGTGCCACCCGGGCGATATCACCTGGCGCGCAGGTGTCGATGTGCTGAGCCTGGGCGCGTCCAAGAACGGCGCGTTGATGGCCGAGGCGGTGGTGTTCTTCGACCCGGCACTGGCCCAGAACTTCTCGCTGCGCATCAAGCGCAGCGGCCAGTTGGTGTCCAAGAGCCGAACCATCGGCGCGCAGTTCTGCGCCTGGCTGGAGGGCGGCCACTGGATGGAGCTGGCCCGCCATGCCAATGCAATGGCAGCCAAACTGTCGGCCGCACTCGTCGCCACGCCCAGCGTGCGCCTGAGCTGGCCCACCCAGGCCAATGAAGTGTTTGTGCGGATGCCCATTGCGCTCTATGAACATCTGCGCGCCCAGGGCGTGCGCTGCTCCGACTGGTACGCGACCAGCGTGCCGGCCGGCACCCAGTTGCAGGCGGGCGAGGTGGTGGTGCGCTTTGTAGCCTCCTGGTCCAGCAGCGATGAGGAGATCGCCGCGCTGATGGACCTGGTGCACAGCCACCAGCGCCAAGCCGCATAACCTGCCCCCTGCAGCGGCGCTGCAGGCAGACCACAATCGGGCCATGACCTCGCTGCCCGCTGACCCCACGCCCGCACCCCACCCCGGCCCCAGCCTGGAGCTGCGCATTCTGCCCAGCATGGCCGCGTTCGATGCCACCGCCTGGGATGGGCTGCTGGCCTTGCAAGAGCGCCCCACCCCCTTCATGCGCCACGCCTACCTGCAGGCGCTGGAAGACAGCGGCAGCGCCACTGTGGAGAGCGGCTGGCAGCCTTGCCACCTGAGCCTGTGGCAGGACGATGCGCTGGTGGGCGCCTGCCCGATGTACCTCAAAAGCCATTCCTATGGCGAGTATGTGTTTGACTTTGCCTGGGCGCGGGCCTATGCCGAGCATGGCCTGGATTACTTCCCCAAGGCGGTCATTGCCGTGCCCTTTACCCCCGTGCCCGGCAGCCGCCTGCTGGTGGCCGATGGCCGCTTTCGCGCGCCCTTGCTGCATGCCGCCACCCAGTTTTGCGAGCAGCAGGAGGTCTCTTCGCTGCACCTGCTGTTTGGTGCTGCCGCCGATCTGCAGGCGGCAGAGGACATTGCGCTGATGCAGCGCGAGAACGTGCAGTTCCACTGGCGCAACCGCGATGCTGCGCAGGCCGGTGATGCCAGGCCCTACACCGACTTTGATGATTTTCTGGCCGAGCTGCAGCAGGACAAGCGCAAGAAGATTCGCCAGGAGCGGCGCAAGGTGCAGGCCGCTGGCGTCACCTTCCGCCATGCCTGCGGCAGCCAGATCAGCGCTGCCGATTGGGACTTCTTCTACCAGTGCTATGAGCGCACCTATCTGGAGCATGGCAACGCGCCCTACCTGACCCCGGCCTTCTTTGCCGCGATGCGTACCGAGATGGCGGAGCACTGGCTGCTCTTTATCGCCGAGCGCGAGGGCCGCCCCATCGCCGCCAGTCTGATCGCCATCGATGCGCCAGGCAGCGGGCCGCGCCATGCCTATGGCCGCTACTGGGGTGCGCTGGAGCGGGTGGATTGCCTGCACTTTGAGGCCTGCTACTACCAGCCCATTGCATGGTGCATACGCCATGGGCTGCAATGCTTTGAAGGCGGCGCGCAGGGCGAGCACAAGATGGCGCGCGCGCTCCTGCCGGTGCGCACCCCCAGCGCCCACTGGCTGGCCCATGCCGGTTTTGCCCAGGCGGTAGAGCGCTATCTGGCGCGCGAGTCCCAAGGCATGGCCGAGTACCAACGCGCGCTGCAGGACCACAGCCCGCTCAAACAGCGGCCATAAGCCCGGCCCGGGTTGGTTCGGGCTGCACCCAAGTTGTAATTAATCTTGTCGCTGTTGGCCGCGCGCTGAATGCTGTCGGCGATACCGCACAACAAGCACGACTGCGCACTGACAGCCCCTGGCAGGCCCGCTGCGCACAATGGCTACACCTCAACCAAGCAAGGAGTGACACCATGAACAAGGACCAAGTCGTAGGCAAGATCAAGGACCTGGCAGGCGAAGCACAGGCCGGTGTCGGCAAGGCCATCAACAGCCCCAGCCAGATCGCCAAGGGCAAGGCGCTGGAGGCCGAAGGCGAAATCCAGAAAAAGGCCGGTGATGTGAAAGAGAGCTTGAAGGACGCCGCCGACGCGGCCAAGAAGCGCCTCTGAGCCTGATTGACCGCCGGGGTGTAACAGCGGCCTTGATGAACGTCACTAACACATACAAATTACCGACATTGAGGCGCTCAATTTAAGGCAATATAAGCCTATTGATTCAACCGAACCCCTCCTTGGCCAGCATTCGTTGCTGGCATTTTTTTGCCCACAGCCAAAGTGCAGGCAGCGCGAAGACCGCCTGCGCACGAACCGTGCAGAAATGCCAGGCATGGAGGCGGAAAAAAGGGACTGGGGGGCGCGAATCAGGCTGCTTGCGCTTGCACCGGCGCCAACGATGCCAAGGCACCCAGCAAGGCCCAGCCCAGCGGCCATTCGCCATGGCCCGATTCCACATTGATATGGCCGGCCGAGGGCACGCGCACAAAGGTGCTGCCCCAGCTTTTGGCATAGGCGCTGGCCATGCGGATCGGACAATAGGGATCATTGCTGCTGGCAGCCACAATGCTGGCAAAGGGCAGCGGGTTCGCGGGCACGGGTGTGAAGTCTTCAAACAGCGCGCGGCGTTCCGGATCGGCTGGCGCCACCAGCAAGGCCCCGGCAATGCGGCCGCTTTGCTGGTTGCGCAGTTGTTCAACCGCATGCACGCTGGTGATGCAGCCCAGCGAATGGGCCACCAGGATGACCGGGTGCGGCGCGGCCTCAATGGCCTCTTGCACACTGGCCACCCAGGGGCTGCGGTGGGGTTGCAACCAATCCTCCAGCTCCACACGCAAGGCACCGGCAATGCGCTCGGCCCACAGGCTTTGCCAATGGCCGGGGCCGGAGTTGCGCCAGCCCGGCACGATCACCACCGAGACCGGCGCACCCGTCTCGGCTTCACCACGCCACCCTGGCTGCACAGGCCGCTGGCCATTGCGCTGTGCGGCCGCAATGGCCGCATGGCGTGGCGGGGTGGAGGGGTTGATCGTGACAAGACAGGCACCGGACATGCATGCATTGTCAAAGCAGGCTCTTAGATCAACAACGACTATTTTTTAGTATTGTTATTTCTAAAACTAATATGAAGCAGCGCCAGGCATTCAAGTCCCATCGGTTTGGCCAATGCGCTGCAGCGGCAGGTTCTCGCCCATGAAGTCCAGAAACGCGCGCTGCGCTGGCGCCATATTGCGGCGCGAGACAAAGGCCGCATGCAAGATGCCTTCGGGGATGCTCCAGCCGGCCAGCAGCTCGACCAGGTCGCCATTGGCGACCTCATCGCGCACCATGGCTGCGGGCATCCAGCAGGCGCCAATACCGTCGAGCACCGCATATTTCAAGGTCACCAGGTCATCGGCCACATAGCGGGCCTGGTGGTGGATGGTCACATGCTCGCCTTCGGGCCCCACCAGCTGCAAGGTGCTGTTGCCATCGGCGCTGGTCAGCGACATCGTCGGGATCTTGCTGCCCAGGTCCTGCGGGGTCTGCGGCACCCCATGCACGGCCAGCAGCTCGGGGCTGGCCACCAGGCGCTGGCGCGTCATGCCCAGACGCTTGACCACCAGGCTGCCGCTGTCATTGAGGTTGGCACGCACCCGCAGCGCTACATCAATGCCCTCTTCGATCAGGTTGATGGTGCGGTTGGTCACCAGCATCTCGATGCGCACCTTGGCATAGGTACGCAAAAAGGCCGGCAGCAGCTTGCCCACCGCACCCTGGGCCAGGGTGACAGGGCAGGACACGCGTACCGTGCCCGAGGGCTCGCGCTGGGTCTGCTCCATCTCGGCCTGCGCATTCTGCGCCGCCTCACGCGCCGTTTGCGCATGGCGCAAAAAGGTCTCGCCGGCATCGGTCAACGACAGCCTGCGCGTCGTGCGCTGCAGCAGCCGCACGCCCAGCTGCGCCTCCAGATCGGCAATGCGGCGCGACAGGCGCGACTTGGGCACCCCCAGCGCGCGGCCCGCCGCAGCAAAGCCGCCGCGCTCGACCACTTCGGCAAAGTAGTACATGTCGTTGAGGTCGTATTTCATCGTGAGAGGCAGCGTTAGCGCGGTCTGCGCGGGCACAGGCGGCAAAAAAGTCTGCCTATCATAGTTCTAAAAATAGAACAATCCAACCCAATTCCAGCCCTCAATCCGGCCCGCCAGCAGTGACAGAATTCAGCCATTGGCAAAAATGCTGCGAGTGCAGCAAAAGCCGTCACCTGATTGAAGGACTGACCATGAAACTGCTGCATATCGATTCGTCCATCCTGGGCGCCAACTCCGTCTCCCGCCAACTGAGCGCCGAAGCCGTCAAGGCCTGGGTCGCGGTACACCCCAACACCCAGGTCGAGTACCTGGACCTGGCCGTCAACACCCCTCCCCACCTGAGCGCCGAGGCCATGGGCTTTCGCACCGGCCAGGATGCCAAGACCGAAGCCGAGCGCGAGCAAAATGCCATCTCCGAAACCCTGGTGAGCCAGCTGCTCGAAGCCGACGTGTTCGTCATCGGCGCGCCTTTCTACAACTTCAGCATCCCCACCCAGCTGCGCAGCTGGATCGACCGTGTGCTGCAGGGCGGCCGCACCTTCCGCTACACCGCCAACGGCCCTGAAGGCCTGGCCGGTGGCAAGAAGGTGATCGTGGTCGAATCGCGCGGCGGCATCTACTCGACCAGCGAAGGCGGCCGTGCGATGGAACACCAGGAAACCTACCTGCAAACCATCTTCGGCTTTATCGGCATCACCGATGTGCATTTTGCCCGCGCCGAAGGCCTGGCCATGGGCCCTGAAGCCCGCGCCGCCGCCATCAGCAAGGCCCAAGCCGAGATCGCCCAGGCCGTGGCCACGCCCATGCAGCAGACCATCGCGGCCTGATTGCCGCGCGCTTGAACAGCAGGAGGCCGGGCGCCCAGCGCCCCCTCCGACTGCAGCCCGGCACCTACCACCCAGTGCCCGGGCCTTATCGCCGATCGAAGAAGAACCTTCCGATCGGCTTTTTGCGTCTGCATGACAAGGCAAGCCGCTGAATCAGCCTATTCAAACGGTGACTGAAAAATGGTCAACCCGTGGTTACAATCGGCCGCCTCTGCTGCGCTAAAACTGCTTTTTCATGAGCCAACTCGGTATCGCCTTGCATGTCTGCGGGCTGTGGATTCTCTCTAGCCTCGATGCCAGCGGCAAGCTGCTGGTCCTGGCGGGGGTGCCGGTGCTGATGGTGGCCTGGTTCCGCTATGTCGGCCATGTGGTGCTGATGGGGGTGTTTGTGCTGCCCAAGCGCGGCATGGGGCTGTTTCGCACGCAGTCGCTCGCGCGCCAAGTCCAGCGCTCGGTGCTGATGATTGCCACCACCTTGCTGTTCTTCCATGTGCTGAGCATGGTGCCGCTGGCCGAGGGCACGGCGATGAACTTCATGGCCCCTTTGCTGCTGATGGTGCTGGCGCCCTGGCTGCTGGGCGAGCGGCCGCGCTGGCACCGCTGGGCAGGCGTGCTGCTGGGCTTTGTCGGCATGCTGGTGGTCATCCGCCCAGGCGGGCAGCTGTCCACCGAGGGGGCCATCTGGGGCGTGGTGACGGCCAGCACCTTTGCACTGTTCCAGATCAGCACGCGCCGCGTGGCAGCGGACGACCCGCTCACCAGCAACCTCTACGGGGGCCTGTTTGGCGCACTGGTGCTGAGTGCCTTGCTGCCCTTTTTCTGGAAGCAGCTCGATCTGAGCATCTGGCAATGGCTGCTGCTGGCCTCCACCGGCCTGTCCGGCTTTGTCGGCCACTGGCTGCAGATCATTGCCTACAGCAAGACCAGCGCCACCTTGCTGGCGCCGTTCAACTACCTGCAGATCGTCTCGGCCACCACCTTGGGCTGGCTGATTTTTGGCCAGCTGCCCGATGCGGCCACGGCCGCCGGCATGGCCTTGATCTGCTGCGCAGGCCTGGGTGTGGTGCTGGTCGAAGTGTGGCAGCAGCGCCTGCGCAAGCGCCTGGCAGCCTGAAAAAACGGCCTCAAACAAGAGGGAAAGCGCTGGGAGCGTTGGCCCCAATACCCCAGCATTTAAGACCAGCTTCACCATTGAAGAAGTACCCCTTCGTCATTCGCGCACACCGGGGAAACCCAAATATCAAATTGATAGCGATATATGCAAACCCAATGAGCATATAGCGCCTATTCCTTGCTGCTGCGCAGGTTGCAAAAACGGACAACTTGGATTGCCGCACGCATGAGGGGCTCGGGTGACAATTAACAATTTGGCGGCAATGCTATACATTCGGTGATGACCGTCGCACAAGCGACAAAATTCATAATTCCAGTCACCGAGACGACATGCCATGGACGATCCAATCCTGACCCCCGAAGAGCGCGAAGCCATCAACACAGGGCGCTGGTTCAGCACCCTCTCGCCGACTTTGCGCCATGACATTCTGCGCTGTGCCTATGTCAAGCGCTTCAAGGATGGCGGGTTGATCTTCTCCCGTGGCGATGAGCCCGAAGAGTGGGTGTCCGTGGCCCGGGGTTCCGCCCGCGTGAGCTCGGCATCGCTCACCGGCAAGCAGATCACCTTGACCTATGTCGAGCCAGGCACCTGGTTTGGCGATGTGGGCCTGTTCGACGACGACAGCCGCACGCATGACGTCTATGCCCATGGCGAGACCACGCTGGTCTGCGTGAGCAAGGCCGACTTCCAGCGCATTCTGCAGACCCATGTGGAGTTCTACCAAGCGCTGGCACGCATGCATGCGCGCCGCATCCGCAGCCTCTACGGTATGGTGGAAGACCTCAACACCCTGCCACTGCGCGCACGCCTGGCCAAGCAGCTGCTGCACCTCTCGCGCAGCTACGGCGTGCCCGGCAAGGAAAGCAGCGAAACCCGCATCGGCCTGCAACTGGCCCAGGAAGAGCTGGCCCAGCTGCTGGGCGCCTCGCGCCAGCGCGTGAACCAGGAGCTCAAATCGATGGAGCGCGAGTCCTCCATCCGTATCGAGCCCTCGGGCCTGACGGTGCGCGACAGCAATGCGCTGCGCCGCATTGCTGCGTCTGAGTAAAAAACCGCGCATTCGCCCACCACCCGCACTGGCGGGTGGGCGCCGTACAGCACGGGCGCAACGCCCGGCTTAAAACACGCCGTAGCGGTAGGCCACATACAAAGCGGCCAACACACCGACAACGGCCAGAATGCGCATGATGCGTCCCATTGCTCGTTCTCCCTGCTTGCAATACTAAAAGGGCTCAGCCCCGGCCCAGCGCCATCGCCACCCCCCGGTTGGCCAGCGCGTCAGCCCGTTCATTGCCGGGGTCACCGGCATGGCCCTTGACCCAGTGCCAGGTGATGCGGTGCTCGCCGCCATGCACCAGCGCATCGAGGCGCTGCCAGAGATCGACATTCTTCACAGGCTCCTTGCTGGCAGTGCGCCAGCCCTTGGCCTTCCAGCCCGTGATCCATTCAGTGATGCCTTTGCGCACGTACTGGCTGTCCAGATACAGCTGCACATCACAGGGGCGCTTCAAGGCTTCGAGCGCCTGAATCACCGCCATCAGCTCCATGCGGTTGTTGGTCGTGCCCAGCTCGCCACCAAACAGCTCCTTTTGCGCAGTGCCAGCGCTCAGCAAAGCGCCCCAACCGCCAGGGCCAGGGTTGCCCTTGCAGGCACCGTCCGTATAAATCACCACTTGGTTCACACCCACTCCTTGGCACTTGCCGCAATTACAGGGGGCCACTATAAGCGCATTTGCTCGACATGTTCGGCCCCGGTGCGCAGCGCACTGCCGCCTGGCACCGCAACGCTATTCCACGCCGCGCTGCGTCTGGCTCAACCGCTCACGGGCGGCCACCGCAGGGCGCGCAGCGCCGCTGGGTGCCGGCGCCTTCCACGGCGCAGCCAGTTTGTGCATGCTGGGCACTTTTTTCACCGCCTCGGCAAAATACACCCCGCCCAGCACCGGCCAGGCCGTGGGCCCGACCCGGTCCATCCATTCCCAGCGGCTCAGCCAGGTGTCACTGCGCATCGCAGGGCGAAAGCAGCCAAAGCTGGCGCTTTGCAGCTCCAGCCCCAGCAGCTTGAGCCAGTCGCGCAAACGCCCATAGCCAATCAGATTGTGGTCATCGGGCATCGGCGGGAGCTTTTGCAGGCCCGGAATGCGGCGGGCCCAGGTGTGCATGCCCCAGAGGCTGGCCGGATTGATGCCGCTGATCAGCACCCGGCCCTCGGGCACCAGCACACGGGCCACCTCGCGCAGCACCGCATGCGGGTCAGCGCTCAGCTCCAAGGTATGGGGTAGCAGCACCAGGTCCAGGGTATCGGGGCCAAACGGCAGTGCATGGGCATCACACAGCAGGCTGGCAGTGGTGGCCTCTGCGGCGTTTGTGGCCAGGCCCGGCTCGCTTTGTAAAGGCGGTGCAAAGCTCTGTACATCTGCCAGGCGGCTTTGTTGCCACTGCGCGGCCTGCTCGGTCGAGTCAAGCGCCAGCCAGCGGTGGGGCGTGCGATTGTTGCGCAGCCCCTGCAGCGGGAAAAGCCCGATCTGCAGGCTATGGAAGCCAAAAATATCGGCCACGGCATCGTCGTAACATGTTTGCTCCCAGGACAGCATGTAGCTGCCCAGCGGCGTCTGCCACCAATTTTGCGTGCCTATAATTTGGTCATTCATGCATCTGTTACCTCTGCCCGCTTTCAACGACAACTACATCTGGCTGCTGCACGACGGACAGCGCGCGCTGGTCGTCGACCCAGGCCAGGCCGCGCCCGCGCTGGATGCGCTGCGCCGCCTGGGTCTGCAGCTGCAAGCCATTGTAGTGACCCACCACCATGGCGACCATACCGGCGGCGTGGCCGAGCTGCGCGAGGCCACCGGCGCCCGGGTCTACGGCCCGGCCACCGAGGACATTCCCCAGCCTTGCCAGCCCATGCAGGGCGGCGACAGGCTGGAGCTGCTGGACCTGCCGTGGCAGGTGATCGATGTGCCCGGCCATACCGCCGGGCATATCGCTTATTACTGCGCCGATGTGGCCGGGCAGCCGGTGCTGTTCTGTGGCGATACCTTGTTCTCAGGCGGCTGCGGCCGCCTTTTTGAAGGCACGCCCGCGCAGATGCATGCATCGCTGTCGGCGCTCGCTGCGCTGCCCGCCAACACGCGGGTCTGCGCCGCCCATGAGTACACGCTGTCCAACTTGCGCTTTGCCCAGGCGGTAGAGCCCGACAACCCCGACATCGCCCATTACCTGGCGCACTGCGAGCAGCTGCGCGAGCGCGGCGTTCCCACCTTGCCTGCGCAACTTGGCAACGAGCTGCGCATCAACCCTTTCCTGCGCTGCAGCCTGGCCACCGTGGCCCGCGCTGCGCAGCAGTTTGATCCCTCCACCCCTGGCAGCGACCCGGTCGCCGTTTTTGCCGCGCTGCGTCGCTGGAAGAACCAATTCTGATGAAGTATCTGTACCTGTGGAGCCTGAGCGCCCTGCTCGCCCTGACTGGCTGCGCCACGACCGAAACCGGTGGCCCGCCCACCGCCAATGCGAACGATGCACCGAAGATCAGCTCGGTACCGCACACCCCCAACTACCCCAGCGGCCCCTTGAGCCCCATCAATGCAGCCAGCCTGCAGGGCAATGGCGCCGTCACCAGCCTGGCCGTGCCCGATGACCTCTGGGACCGCATCCGCCGGGGCTTTGCAATGCCCGATCTGGAAAACGACCTGGTCAGCAACCAGGAGCAGTGGTATTCCAGCCGGCCCGACTACATCCAGCGCATGACCGAGCGCTCCTCCAAGTACATGTTCCACATCGTCGAGGAGCTCGAGCGCCGGGGCATGCCCACCGAGCTGGCCCTGCTGCCCTACATCGAGAGCGCCTACAACCCGCAGGCGGTCTCCAGCGCCAAGGCGGCCGGCATGTGGCAGTTCATGCCCGCCACCGGCACCTATTTCGATCTGAAGCAGAACATGTTCCGCGATGACCGGCGCGACGTGCTGGCCTCGACCCGTGCAGCCCTGGACTACCTGCAAAAGCTCTACAACATGTTTGGCGACTGGCACCTGGCACTGGCCGCCTACAACTGGGGCGAAGGCAGCGTGGGCCGCGCCATTGCGCGCAACCAGAAGCAGGGCCTGGGCGGCGCCTACACCGACCTGAGCATGCCCGATGAGACGCGCAACTACGTGCCCAAGCTGCAGGCGGTCAAGAACATCATTGCCCACCCCGAGCGCTTCCAGGCCGAGCTGCCGCTGATCGAGAACCACCCCTACTTCCAGGCCGTGACCCTGGACCGCGATATCGACACCGCCCAGGTGGCCGAGATGGCCGGTGTCACGATGGATGAGTTGAAGTCGCTCAACCCCTCGTTCAACCGCCCGGTGATCTTCAAGGCCGGCACGCCGCAGGTGCTGCTGCCCTGGGACAACGCCAATGTATTCCGCCGCAACCTGCAGGCCCATGAAAAAGGCCAGTACGCGAGCTGGACCGTCTGGACCGTGCCCAGCACCATGACCGTGGCCACCGCCGCCGGCATGGTCGGCATGAGCGAGAACGACCTGCGTGCGGTCAACAATATTCCGCCGCGCATGATGGTCAAGGGCGGCTCGTCGCTGATGGTGCCGCGCTCGGCCGCTGTCAAGCAGGATGTCTCCAGCCACCTGGCCGACAACGCCCACATTGCGCTGACCCCGGAAGTGGTCACCCGCCGCACCACCGTCAAGGCGCGCAAGGGCGACACCGTCGCCCGCGTGGCCCAGCGCTACCGCGTCACCGCCGCGCAGGTGGCCGACTGGAACGATGTCGGGGTCAAGACTGCGTTCAAGGTGGGCCACCAAGTGGTTCTGTACATGCCCGTGCGCGTAGGCGCAGCACCCGCCACCAGCGGCGGCCATGCAGCCCGTGGCAGCCGCAGCAGCAATGCCAAAAAGCCCGCCGTGCGCCAGACGGCCACCAAGAAGGCCCCGTCCAAGCGCAGCACCAGCACCACCAAGAAAAAGCGCTGAGGCAGCCCGCGCCACCCCAGCACAAGACGCTCCCCGGAGCGTCTTTTTTTATGCGCACAGACTCTGCGGACAAAGGCCGCGCACTATGCTGAGCGCAATACAAAGGAGAGCGCATGCGCGAAGGATTGGAAAAACTGCTGGCCAAGGGGCAAGACAGCGCGGTGCTACGCTTTGGCCTGGGCCAGGCCTGCTTGAAGGACGAAGACTATGCGGCCGCCGCGCTGCACCTGGCGCAGGCCGTCGCCCAGAACCCGCAGTACTCGGCCGCCTGGAAGCTGCTGGGCAAGGCCCAGCTCGAATCAGGCGCAACGGACGCCCGCGCGCAAGCGCAGGCCAGCTGGCAGCAAGGCCTGCAGGTGGCAGAGCAGCAGGGTGATACGCAGACCGCCAAGGAGCTCACGGTGTTCTTGAAGCGGCTCCAGAAACTGGGTGCCTCACCGGCCTAAGTTGGCCGGCCAACAAAAAAAGCGGCAAGCAGCCCAAGGCGTTTGCCGCTTTTGCTTGGCAGATGATCTGCCCAGGTGCTCAGTTGTCCAGCTTGGGGTCCAGCGCATCGCGCAGGCCATCACCCAGCAGGTTAAAGGCCAGCACCGTCACAAAGATCGCCAGGCTCGGGAACAGCGCCACATGCGGCGCGTTGAGCATATCGCTGCGCGCCTCGTTCAGCATCGCGCCCCACTCCGGCGTTGGTGGCTGCGCGCCCATGCCCAGAAAGGACAGGCTCGCTGCCGTGATGATCGAGGTGCCGATACGCATGGTGAGATAGACGACCACCGACGACACGGTGCCCGGCAGCAGGTGGCGCAGCATGATGACCCGATCGGGCGCGCCGATGGAGCGTACCGCCTCGATATAGGTCTGCTGCTTGAGCGCCAGCACATTGCCGCGCACCAGGCGGGCAAAGGCGGGCACGCTGAACACCGCGACGGCCATGATCACATTGATCATGCCGTTGCCCAGGATGGCAACGATACCGATGGCCAGCAGGATGCCGGGGAAGGCAAACAGCACATCGGACATGCGCATCACGCAGCGGTCCCACCAGCCTTCGTAGTAGCCGGCCAGCAGGCCCAGGATGGCGCCAATGACCGCGCCAATGGCGACCGACACAAAGCCGGCCGCCAGCGAGATGCGCGCGCCCACCAGGATGCGGCTGAAGATGTCGCGGCCCAGCGAATCGACACCGAACCAGTGCTTGGCCGTGGGGGGAGAATTCAGCGCGTCGTAGTCAAAGAAGTTCTCGGCATCGTAGGGCACGATCCAGGGCGCCAGGACGGCCACCAGCACCAGTGCGATGATGAAGATGCCAGCGAACAAGGCCAGCTTCTGGCGCTTGAACTTGCGCCAGAACTCGGCCATCGGCGTGCGCATGCGCGTGGATGCGGCCAGGTTGGCAGGCAGGGACGGCGCAGCAGCGCCGACGGTAGAGACCGTGTTGGCTGCCGCCACGGCGCGGTCGGCAGATTCAGGAGCGTTCGGAGTAGTCATGGCCAAAGCACCTGCTTAGCGGTAACGGATGGTGGGGTTGATCCATGCATAAAGCAGGTCGACCACCAGATTGATCAGGATGAATTCCAGCGAGAACAGCAGCACCAGGGCCTGGATGATGGGGTAGTCGCGCATCTCGACGGCGTCGACCAGCAAGCGGCCCATGCCCGGCCAGTTGAACACCACCTCGACAACGATGGAGCCGCCCAGCAAAAAGCCGAACTGCAGGCCCATCATGGTCACCACCGGAATCATCGCATTGCGCAGGCCATGCTTGATGACGACCACGGTCTCCTTCAAGCCCTTGGCACGTGCGGTGCGCACATAGTCCTCTTTGAGGATGTCGATGAAGGAGCTGCGGGTAAAGCGTGCCATCACGGCCGCCACGGCCGCGCCCAGGGTCAGCGATGGCAGCACATAGTGCTTCCAGCTGTCCGCACCCACGGTGGGCAGCCAGCCGAGCTTGACCGAGAAATACTGCATCAGCAGCATGCCTAGCGCAAACGACGGGAAGGAGATGCCCGACACCGCCAGGGTCATGCCCAGCCGGTCAGGCCACTGGTTGCGCCAGACGGCCGAGACAATGCCCAAAAACATGCCCAGCACCACCGACCAGGCCATGGCCACCACGGTGAGCCAGAAAGTGGGGCCAAAGCGCTCGGCAATCTCTTGCGAGACCGGGCGCTTGGTCCGGATGGATTTTCCAAAATCGCCCTGCAACGCATTGCTGAAGAAGCGCACGAACTGCTGGTGCAGGGGCAGGTCCAGCCCCAGGTCCTTGCGGACCAGTTCGATCGTCTCCGGGCCAGCTTCGGGGCCAGCAGCCAGGCGCGCGGGGTCACCGGGCAGCATGTGCACGAAGCCAAAGACCAGCACGCCAACGATGAGCAGTGTCGGTATCAGCCCGAGCAAGCGTTTGAGCAGGTAGCGATACATGGATTACTTCAGGTCGACGTCGGTGAAATTGAAGTTGCCATCCGGGATCACGTAGAAGCCCGTCAGCTTCTTGGACTTGGCCGACACCAGTTGCTCGGTGTTCAGGAAAATCCAGGGCGCATCCTTCCAGATCTTTTGCTGGGCATCGGCGTAGATCTTGCCGCGCTCAGCCGCATCGGTGGTCACCAGCGCCTTGGCAATGTCAGCATTGACTTCGGCATTGTTGTAGTAGGCGGTGTTAAAGCCGCGTGGAGGCTGGCTTTCACCGGCCAGCAGTGGGCGCATCGCCCAGTCGGCTTCGCCGGTGGACGAGGACCAGCCCACGTAGTACATGCGCACCGCAGCCTTCGCTGGATCCTGCACCGATTCCACTTCAGCGACGCGCTGGCCTGCTTCCAGGGCGCGCACCGTTACCTTCACTCCTACCTGGGCGAGTTGCTGCTGGGCAAACTGGATGACCTTCTGGGCGGTGGAGTGGTTGTAGGCCGACCACAGGGTGCTCTCAAAGCCATTGGGGTAGCCCGCCTCCTTCAGCAAGGCCTTGGCCTTGGCTGGATCGTAGGGCCAGGGGCCCAGCTTGGTGGCAAATTCCACACCCTTGGGCAGCACGCCTTCGGAAGGGATGGCGTAGCCGGCAAATGCGACCTTGGCCAGTGCTTCCTTGTTGATCGCGTAGTTCAGCGCCTCACGCACCTTGGGGTTGTCAAAAGGCTTTTGCGTGGTGTTCAGCGAGATGTAGCGCGCAATGATCGAAGGCGCCACCACGATGTCGAGGTTGGCATTCTTCTTGAGGTTTTCAACGGCTTCGGGCGGCACGCTGAAAGCGAACTGCGCCTCACCGGTCTGCATCATCGACGAGCGGGTGTTGTTGTCCACCACAGGGCGCCAGGTGATCGAATCCACCTTGGGCAGGCCTTGCTGCCAGTAGCCGTCAAACTTGCTGACCTTCACATAGTCCGAAGGCTTCCACTCGACGAACTTGAAGGGGCCGGTGCCCACGGGATGCTGGGCAATGTCCTTGCCGTATTGCTTGAGCGCAGCGGGCGAGATGATCACGCCCGAGGGGTGGGCCAGCGAGTTGACGAAAGGTGCAAACTGCTCCTTGAGCGTGAACTTGACAGTGTGCTCGTCCACCGCCTCGGTCTTGGCGATGTTCTTGTACAGGTTGTAGCGCTTGAGCTTATTGTCTGGGTTGGTGACGCGGTCAAAGTTGGCCTTCACCGCTTCGGCATTGAAGGGGGTGCCGTCATGGAACTTCACGCCGCTGCGCAGCTTGAAGGTGTAGACCAGACCGTCCTTGCTCACGTCGAAGCCGGTGGCCAGCACCGGGATCATCTTCATGTCCTTGTCGAAGCTGTACAAGCCTTCATAGAAGGACTTGGCCATCGCTTGCGACACGGTGTCATTGGCGTCATAGGGGTCCGTCGTCGTGAAAGACGAGTACACGGCCACCGTCACATCCTTGGCGGCAAACGCCGGCAAAGCCGAACCCGCCATCAGCATGGCTGCGGCGATCGAAGTCAAACGTCGTTGCATATCAACTCTCCTCTTCAGGTTTTGCATCGGCTGGCCCACCACGGCGGCGACCAGACCCACTACATTCTTGGCGTTACTCAGCTGGGCACTCCTGCGCAGGCTCAAGCCGGCTGCAGATCCTGCACCTGGCCGGCAGGCACCGCGGGCTGCGGCATCTCTTGGGCCACCCAGTGGCCCGGACCCACTTCGCGCATGGGCAGCACGCGCGGCGGGTCGTCCACCCCGCGCACGGGGCTGGGGATCTCGGCCACATTCAAGGTGTGCTGGCGGCGCTGCGTGGGGTCGGCAATCGGCACGGCCGCCATCAGGCGCTTGGTATAGGGGTGCTGCGGGTTCTCGAACACCGCGCGGCGCGGCCCGATCTCGACGATCTGGCCCAGGTACATGACGGCCACGCGGTGGCTGACGCGCTCGACCACGGCCATGTCGTGCGAGATGAACAGAAAGGCAATGCCAAACTCCCGCTGCAGGTCCATCATCAGGTTGATGATCTGCGCGCGGATCGACACATCGAGCGCAGAGACCGCTTCATCGGCAATCACCACCTTGGGGTTCAGGGCCAGCGCGCGGGCAATGGCGATGCGCTGGCGCTGGCCGCCCGAGAATTCATGCGGGTAGCGGTTGGCGGCAACCGGGGGCAGGCCCACCTTCTCCAGCAGCCACTCCACCTTTTTCTCGGCCTGCTCGCGCGGCAGCAGCTTGTGGATCAGCATGGGCTCCAGAATGCTGTAGCCCACGGTCAGGCGCGGATCGAGCGAGGCAAACGGGTCCTGGAAAATGAACTGGATATCGCGGCGCAGCGCCTGCAGCTGCGCGCCTTGCAGCTTGGCAATGTCGCGCCCGGCCACCTGCACATCACCAGACTGGAAATCGATCAAACGGGCCAGCGCGCGGCCCGTGGTGGATTTGCCGCAACCGGATTCGCCCACCACCGCCAAGGTCTCGCCCGGCTGCAGGCTCAGGCTCACCTGCTCGACCGCATAGACCTGGCGCTTGACGCCGCCAAACAGGCCTTCCTTGATCGGAAAACGCGTCACGAGCTTGTTGACCTGCAGCACCGGCTCACCGGCTTGCACGGTCGATGTCTCGGGCGCGGCGGCCTCGGCCTGCGTGCCCTGGCCCAGCAGGCTGAAGCGCTCTGGCAAATCCTTGCCGCGCATGGCGCCCAGCTGCGGCACGGCGGCCAGCAGGTTGCGCGTATAGGTCTGCTGCGGGTTGGCAAACAGCTGCACGCAGTCCTGCTCTTCGACCTTGTCGCCGCGGTACATCACCAGCACGCGGTCGGCCACCTCGGCCACCACGCCCATATCGTGGGTGATGAAGATCACGCCCATGGACATCTCGCGCTGCAGCTCCTGCACCAGCGCCAGAATCTGGGCCTGGATGGTCACATCCAGCGCCGTCGTCGGTTCATCGGCAATCAGCAGCGAGGGCTTGCAGGACAGCGCCATCGCGATCATCACGCGCTGGCGCATGCCGCCCGACAGCTGGTGCGGGTGGCGCGTGAGCACATTGCGGGCCTCGGGAATGCGCACCAGCTCCATCATGCGCAGCGCCTCGGCCATCGCCGCGCTGTTGGACTTGCGCTGGTGCAAGCGAATCGATTCGGCAATCTGCTCGCCCACGGTGAACACCGGGTTGAGCGAGGTCATCGGCTCCTGGAACACCATCGCCATATCGGCCCCACGCACCTGGCGCATCTGGGCGGAGGTGGCCTTGGCCAGGTCGATCGTGCCGGCATGGCGGCCGCGCAGCAGCATCGAGCCGCTGTCGATCTGGCCCCCTCCGGTCTCCACCAGCCGCATCAGCGCCAGCGACGTGACCGACTTGCCCGAGCCCGACTCGCCCACCACCGCCAGGGTCTGGCCGGCATAGACATCGAGGTTCAGGTTCTTGACCACCTGCACCCGCCCCTGCTCGGTCTTGAAGCTCACGGACAGATCGCGCACCTGCAAAACGGGCGGCGTCAGGTCATCGTGCACGGAAGTAGAACTGGGGTTGGACATAGGTAGAAGGGGCAGTGCGGGGCTTCGCGAAGAAGGCACAAGCCGTAAAGCAGGACAGGCACCCGGGTTGGGACAAATCCTTGAGAAAAATCCCCGTGTTGGCAAGAACACTGAGGCATAGATATTCACCTGGGTGACAGTGTTTGCAATTGTAGAAAGCCGGGGGGCGGGTTTGGATGCAAAACGGCCTATGGTTTTCACCTACGCAATTCCCGCAGAGGCGCGCACCATTGTGGTGCGGCGGCCTGCCCGTTGCAGGCAAACCACTCCGTCATCGCCGGGGTCGGGCCGGAGCCCGTTGGTGGGCCCCTGGCTCAGCGATGCACGATCACGCTGGAGCCAAGGCGTCGTTGGCATAAATGGCGACCAGCGCCTCGCCATCGATGCCGATCTGGCCCCGGTACATGCCCTCGGAGTTGAAGCACAGCGAGACCTCACCATCGGCACCCACGGCGATCAGGCCGCCATCGCCGCCCAGCGGCGGCAGCACGCGGTGGATGACCTCGGCCGTGGCCTGGGCCACCGACTCGCCCAGCAGCTCGATGCGTGCGGCCACGGTGTGAGCGGCCGAGCCCCGGATAAAGGCCTCGCCGACGCCGGTGCAGGAGACAGCCACCACACCATGCTTGGCATAGGTGCCCGCGCCCACCACGGGCGAGTCACCGACACGGCCGGGCTTCTTGTTGGTCAGGCCACCGGTCGAGGTGGCGGCAGCCAGCTGGCCATGCACATCCAGCACCACCGCACCGACCGTGCCCATCTTCTTGCGCTCATCGAGCGGCGCAGCCTGGGCCTGGGTCTGGCTTTGCGCGCTGTGGTCCAGCGCCACCTGCTCGCGGCCCGACGCCAGCGCTGCGGCCTGCACGGTGCGCAGCTGGGCCAGGCGCTGCTCGGTCGAGAACCAGTCGCGCGCCACCATCTCGCAGCCCTGGGCCTGGGCAAAGCGCTCGGCCGCCGCGCCAATCATGAACACCGGCCCGCCCGCCTCCATCAGCGCCAGGGCCGCACGCACCGGGTTGCGCACGGTGCTGACACCGGCCAGCGATCCACAGGCCAGATCGCGCCCGCGCATCACACAGGCATCCATCTCATGCGTGGCATCGGCCGTGAACACGGCGCCGCGCCCGGCGTTGAACAGCGGGCATTCTTCGAGCAGGCGCACGGCCTCCACCGCCACTGCTTCGGCAGGCGCGCCTGCCGCCAGTTTTTGCTGCGCGCCTTGCAGCACATCGCGCAAGGCATCGCGGTAGGCCTGCTGTTGCGCGGGGGTGATGGAGGCGCGGGTGATGGTGCCGGCGCCGCCATGGATGGCGATCACGGGGCGAAAGGAAGAGGTAGAGGTGGTCATAGTGCTTGGGCCGGTCGCGCCGTTGCGCGGCCAGCCGGTTCCAGGTAGGTCAATCAGGAAGAGAGCAGCGGCAGCAGCGTGGCCATAAAGGCCTCGGGCTGCTCATACTGCACCCAATGGCCGGCGTCGGGCAGCCGCACAAAGGCCTGCAGATGGGGCGTGACCGCGCGGTATTGGTGCTCCAGCGCGGGCATATAGCTTTTGTACAGCGCGTCATAGGCGCCATAGATCGCAGCGACCGGGCAGGCAATCTGCGGCAGCGACTGCGCCAGGATATCGGTGTTGGCCAGGCGCCGGCGTGGCAGGCGGTCCCGCACAACATTGTGCTGGTGCACGGCCAGGGCCTGGTCGTCGATCTTGGCGGCATCCCAGAGCATCAACGCGCCCAGGTTGTAGCGGTGCATCTCCTGCTGCTCGGCAGGGTCGCTCAGATGGCGCCAGCCCTTCAAGCTGAACTGCTTCTCCGGCACCACGCCCATGGCAGGGGCCCCCACCAGCACCAGGCGCTCGACCGCCTGCGGGTAGGCGGCGGTCAGCATGGCCGCCGTCATACCGCCGAAAGAGAAACCCATCAGCTGGCAAGGCAGCAGATCCAGCTGCGCCATGCCGGCATGCAAAGGTGCGAGCATGGCATCGGCGTCCGTTCCCACGGCCGGCGGGTCGGAATCACCAAAGCCCGGCAGATCGGGCAGCCAGAGTTCATGGCCTTGGGCGAGCAGCGCATCGATATTGCGGATCCAGTGGGTCCAGCTGCCGCTGCCGCCATGGAGCATCACCAAGGGCAGCGTGCCAGGGCGGCGCGGGCCCCAGCTATGCCAGACCACGGTCTGGCCTTCAAAAACGGTGGTCCGCCGCGCCGCCTTGGCCAGCAGCGTCTCGTAGAGCGCCGGCAGCGGCAGCAAGCCCGCAGCGCTGGTGTCTAGAACATCGGACATCGCAGCACTCAGGCGGTGGGCGCCAGCAGCACCTGGGCCACCGCATCGATCGCAATGCTGTAGCCCTGCACGCCCAGGCCGCAGATGACCGCCTTGGCCACGGGCGCAATATAGGAATGGTGGCGGAAGGCCTCGCGGGCATGGACATTGCTGATATGCAGCTCGATCACCGGCAGCGCCGCGCCCTTGATCGCATCCATCAAGGCCACGCTGGTGTGGGTGTAGGCGGCGGCATTGAGCACCACGCCGGCCAGCCGGCCTTCGCGCTGCAGCTGGCCCGCCTCGTGCAGCCAGTCGATCAAGGCGCCTTCATGGTTGCTCTGGTGAAAACGCAGCGCCAACTGGTTGCGGGCTGCCGCCTGGGCACACAGCTGCTCGACATCAGCCAAGGTGTGGGCACCATAGATGGTGGGCTCGCGCAGGCCCAGCAGATTCAGGTTCGGGCCGTTCAGTACAAAAACAGTTTTCATCTCAGCTTCCACAACGGACAACAGCTGTGGATTATCCGAGCATTCGGCACCCCAGTGCACAGCCCAAGCGACAGCTGGGCGGTTGGGAGCCCCGGCAAGCGCGCATAAAAAAAGCCCTGGCGGGCCAGGGCATCGGTTGCGCAAGCTGCCAGGCAGCTCAATAGCGGTAGTAATCGCGGTCGTGGCGATGGTGGCGGTAGTAGCGGCCGGGAGGTGGGCCGTAGTACACGGGCGCTGGGCGGTAGACCGGTGCGGGGCGATAAACGACGGCAGGGGGCGGAGGCGCCACATACACGGGTTGAGGCGCATACACAGGGGGAGGCGCCACATACACGGGCTGGGGTGCGTACACCGGCGCGGGGGCCACGTACACCGGTGCAGGCACATTGATGCCCACCGACCAGGACACCCGGCTGGCATGGGCGCCAGCACTCATCAGCGCCAAGCCAGTCAGCACCGCAGCAGCGGCCCAGCGAGAGCCTTGTTTCAGCATCGAATTGCGCATATTGATCTCCTTGCGAGAATCCCTGAAAAATGTCATTGGACTTTCAACGCGGCAAGCAGGCAGAAAGATACCAAAGGCGCTGCAAATTATGGTTTCAAGACAAGATATCCTGTTGCAAAGCGTAAATGGCATACCCAACATTGGGTCAGAGCCCCAGAAACCGCAATACGTTCCAGCCATCAGGGTACTCCCTTAGAATACACAACTATGAATGCATCTGCCCCGAGCGCTTCGCACAACGGTAGTGACGAAGTGGTCAAACCCACCAATTTCCTGCGACAAATCATCGAGTCCGACCTCGAAAAAGGCAACTACGCCCAGCGCCACTGGGGTGGCACGCCTGGCGATGCCCAGCACCACCAGCAGGGCCCCATCGACCAGGCCAAGATCCGCACCCGCTTTCCACCTGAGCCCAACGGCTACCTGCACGTGGGCCACGCCAAGTCGATCTGCCTGAACTTTGGTCTCGCACGCGACTTTGGCGGCGTCTGCCACCTGCGCTTTGACGACACCAACCCGGAAAAGGAAGACCAGGAATATGTGGACGGCATCATCGATGCCGTGCGCTGGCTGGGCTTTGACTGGAAGGACCCGAGCGGCGAGCAAAACCTCTACTACGCCAGCAACTACTTCGACTTCATGTACCGCTGCGCGGTCTACCTGATCGAGCAAGGCCTGGCCTATGTGGATGAGCAATCCGCTGAAGAGATGCGCGCCAACCGGGGCGATTTCACGCGCCCTGGCGTCAACAGCCCGTTCCGCGACCGCAGCGTGGCCGAGAACCTGCAGCGCTTTGCCGACATGAAAGAGGGCAAGCTGCCCGATGGCGCGGCCGTGCTGCGCGCCAAGATCGACATGACGGCGCCCAACATCAACCTGCGCGATCCTGCGATCTACCGGGTGCGCCATGCCGAGCACCACAACACCGGCAACCAATGGTGCATCTACCCGATGTACACCTTTGCGCACCCGATCGAGGACGCCTACGAGCACATCACCCACTCGATCTGCACCCTGGAGTTCGAGGACCAGCGCCCCTTCTACGACTGGTTGCTGGACCACCTGCGCACGGGCGGCCTGATCGATGCGCCCCAGCCGCGCCAGTACGAGTTCTCGCGCCTGAACCTGACCTATGTGATCACCAGCAAGCGCAAGCTCAAGCACCTGGTGGACAACCAATTGGTCAGCGGCTGGGACGACCCACGCATGCCCACCGTCGTCGGCCTGCGCCGCCGTGGCTACACGCCCGCATCCATCCGCAATTTCTGCGAACGCATTGGTGTGACCAAGGACTACGCCTGGATCGACTACGCCACCTTGGACGGCTGCCTGCGCGAAGACCTGGAAAACCAGGCCCACCGCGCGATGGTGGTACTGGACCCGGTCAAGCTGGAGCTGAGCAACTGGGCCGAGGTATTTTGCAGTGCCGAGCACCTCGAAGCCTGCAGCCTGCCCGCCCTGCCCCACCCGGCAGAAGGCCAGGTCGCGCCTGAGCGCCACTTCAGCCTGGGCCGCGAGGTCTGGATCGAGCGCGAAGACTTTGCCGAAGTACCCCCCAAGGGCTATAAGCGCCTCTTCCCCGGCAACAAGGTACGTCTCAAGGGCGGCTATGTGATCGAGTGCACCGGCTGCGAGAAGGATGCCGATGGCGTGATCACCAAGGTGCTGGCCACCGTGGTGCCCGACACCAAGAGCGGCACCCCTGGTGCGGACAGCGTCAAGGTCAAGGCCGCCATCACCTGGGTGGGCGTAGCCGATGGCGTGCAAGCCGAAGTGCGCCTCTACGACCGTTTGTTCACCGATCCGCAGCCCGATGCCGGCGGCAAGGACTTCCTGGCCCTGCTCAACCCGGACAGCCTGAAGGTCGTGACCGCCTATGTCGAGCCTTCGCTCAAGGCCGCGCAGCCCGACGACAAGTTCCAGTTCGAGCGCTTTGGCTACTTTGTGGCCGACCGCCATGACCACCGCAGCGACAAGCCGGTGTTCAACAAGATCACCGGCTTGAAGGACTCCTGGGGCAAGTAAGCTTCCGGGCCTGATCCGCCGAACCCAACCCGCCCCGGCTAGCTGCGGCGGGTTTTTTCATGGATGTTCAGGCTGGATCAGCTGTCTATCGCGTCTGCAGACCCCGCCTGCTTGCGCAGCTCGAACTTCTGGATCTTGCCGGTGCTGGTCTTGGGCAGCTCGCCAAACACCACCGCACGCGGGATCTTGAAGCCAGCCAAATGCTTTTTGCAGTGGGCGACGATGTCCTCGGCGCTCACCTGGGCGCCGGGTTTGAGCTCGACAAAGGCGCAAGGCGTCTCGCCCCAGCGCGCATCGGGCTTGGCCACCACGGCAGCGGCCAGCACGGCGGGGTGGCGGTAGAGGACATCCTCGACCTCGATCGACGAGATGTTCTCGCCACCCGAGATGATGATGTCCTTGCTGCGGTCCTTGATCTTGATATAGCCATCGGGGTCCTGCACCGCCAGGTCACCGGTGTGGAACCAGCCACCGCGAAACGCCTCCTGCGTGGCTTCGGGGTTTTTCAGGTAACCCTTCATCGCGATATTGCCGCGCAGCATGATCTCGCCCATGGTCTGGCCGTCCTGCGGCACGGCTGCCATCGTCTCCGGGTCGCGCACCTGGGCATCGCGCTGCAGGTGGTAGCGCAGGCCCTGGCGGGCGTTGAGCCGGGCACGCTCGCCCACATCCATGCCCTGCCAGTCGGGCTGCTGGGCGCAAACCATCACCGGGCCATAGACCTCGGTCAGCCCATAGACATGGGTCAGGTCAAAGCCCAGTTGCTCCATGCCCTCGATCATGGCCGCAGGCGGCGCAGCACCGGCCACCATGCATTTGACGCCAGCGGGCACGCCCTCCTTCAAGGCCGCCGGCGCATTGACCAGCAGGCTGTGCACAATCGGCGCGCCGCAGTAGTGGCTCACGCCATGGCGCTTGATCGCCGCAAAAATGGCCTGCGCATCGACCCGGCGCAGGCAGACATTGACACCGGCGCGCAGCGCCACCGTCCAGGGAAAGCACCAGCCATTGCAGTGGAACATCGGCAGGGTCCACAGGTAAACCGCAAACTTGGGCATGTCCCATTCCAGCACGTTGCTGATGGCATTCACCGCCGCGCCCCGGTGGTGGTAGACAACGCCCTTGGGGTTGCCGGTGGTGCCGCTGGTGTAGTTCAGCGCAATCGCGTCCCACTCATCGCCGGGCAGCTGCCAGTCAAAGCTGGCATCGCCCTGGGCCAGCAAGGCCTCGTAGCTGAGGTTTCCCAGCCGCTCGCTGGCCTCGCCGTAGAGCGCATCTTCCACATCGATGAGCAAGAGGGGCGCCTGCGATTGGCGCAGCGCAAGGGCCTTGGCCACCACACCGGCGTATTCGGGGTCCACGATCAGCGCCTTGGCCTCGCCGTGGTCCAGCATGAAGGCAATCGTCTGCGGATCGAGCCGGGTGTTGAGGGTGTTGAGCACGGCCCCTGCCATCGGCACGCCAAAATGCGCCTCCACCATCGGCGGCGTGTTGGGCAGCATCACCGCCACCGTGTCGTTCTTGCCAATGCCATGCTGCTGCAAGGCGCTGGCCAGCTGGCGGCAGCGCGCATAGGTCTGCGCCCAGGTCTGGCGCAGCTCGCCATGGATGATGGCGAGGCGCTCCGGGTAGACCTCGGCGCTGCGGGCGATAAAGCCCAGCGGGGTCATCGGCGTGTGGTTGGCTCCGTTTTGCTCGAGCCCGGTGTCAAAAATGCTGTTCATCAGTGCTTGCCTCCTCTGCAAACACTGTGCCACAAGCGGCTGACGCGAAGATTGCGCGCTGTCACACGATCGATAGCCGGGATTTGCCATTGACCCGGGGGCAGATTGGGGTGGCGCTGCGGCGGCGCAGCCCGGCATGCGCGACAATAGCCGGGTGTCCATCCCCCAGTCATTTATCCAGGAGCTGCTCTCCCGCGTCGACGTTGTCGATGTGGTCGGCCGCTATGTGCAGCTGAAAAAAGGCGGCGCCAACCTCATGGGGCTGTGCCCCTTCCATGGCGAGAAATCGCCCTCCTTCAGCGTCAGCCCCTCCAAGCAGTTCTACCATTGCTTTGGCTGCGGCAAAAACGGCAATGCCATCGGCTTTCTGATGGACCACACCGGCATGGGCTTTCGCGAAGCGGTGACCGACCTGGCCCAGAGCGTGGGCCTGCCGGTGCCCGAGGACGATGTCTCGCCCCAGCAGCGCGAGCGCGCCGCGCAGGCGCGCGAAAAGCAGGCCTCGCTCACCGATCTGCTCGAAAAAGCCGGTGACGCCTACCGCAAGCAGCTGTCGCAGTCGCCCAAGGCCATTGCCTACCTCAAAGGCCGGGGCGTGAGCGGCATCACCGCCAAGCGCTTTGGCCTGGGTTACGCGCCCGAAGGCTGGCGCAGCCTGGCGAGTATCTTCCCGGCCTATGACGATGCCAAGCTGGTCGAATCGGGCCTGGTGATTGAATCGGACGACGGCGAAGGCAAGCGCTACGACCGCTTCCGCGACCGGGTGATGTTCCCCATCCGCAATATCAAGGGCGAATGCATCGGCTTTGGCGGCCGCGTGTTTGGTGATGAAAAGCCCAAATACCTGAATTCGCCCGAAACCCCGGTCTTCCACAAGGGCCGCGAACTCTATGGCCTGTTCGAGGCCCGCACCGCCATCCGCGAGCATGGCTATGTGCTGGTGACCGAAGGCTATATGGATGTCGTCGCGCTCGCCCAGCTCGGCTTTCCGAATGCGGTGGCCACCCTGGGCACCGCCTGCACGCCCGACCATGTGCACAAGCTCTTCCGCTTTACCGACACCGTGGTCTTCAGCTTTGACGGCGATGCCGCCGGCCGCCGCGCCGCCCGCAAGGCGCTCGATGGCGCGCTGGCCTACGCCAGCGACACCCGCAGCATCAAGTTTCTTTTTCTGCCCGCCGAGCACGACCCAGACAGTTTTGTGCGCGAATACGGCGCCGACGCCTTTGCCCGCCATGTGCATGACGCCACGCCGCTGTCGCGCTTCTTGCTCGAAGCAGCCAGCGAGCTCTGCGACCTGGGCCAGGCCGAAGGCCGGGCGCGTATGTCGAGCAACGCCCGCCCGCTGTGGAACCTGCTGCCAGACGGTGCCCTCAAGCGCCAGCTGCTCGGCGAGATCGCCGACAAGGCCCAGTTGCCCGCCGCCGAGCTGGAGGGCCTGTGGCAAAAGACTACGGCCCAGGAACAAGCCCGCCAAAGCGGCGCTGGCCAGGCAGCGGCCAGCAGCGGCCCGCGCCATGCGCCCTCCTGGGATGCGCCGCCGGTGGGCGCTGACAGCATGCCCGCCTATGGCGATGCGCCGCCCTGGGGCAGCGACACGGCCATGGACCGCTACCCCGGCCAGCGCAACGACAGCTTTGGCGAGCCGCGCGGCGCCCATGGCGGCGGCAACGGCTACACCAAGCGCAGCGGCGAGTGGCGCCCCGGCCAGGGAGGCCGCAAAGGCGGCTGGCAGCCCCGCCCCGAGCCGCAACCGCCGATGCCCAGCGTAGCCGTGACCCGCGAAGACCAGGCCGCGCGCCTGCTGCTGTCGCACATGGCCTTTTTGGAGAATTTCTCGCCCGAGGACGCCGCCACCCTGGCCCAGTTGCCCGCCCCCCATGGGCCGCTGTTCGCCTGGGTGGAGCAGCAGTTCCTGGCCCACGGCGCCCAGTCCTGGGCGGTGCTGCGCGAGCACCTGCGCGGCCATGCGGTCGAGGCCTTCGCCACCGCGCTGATGCGGGGCCAGCATGCCCAGATTGACGGCCCGCTCGATGAGATCCGCGCCGAGCTGCGCGACTCCCTCAGCCGCATCGTGCTCGACCAGCTCGAAGAGCAAAACCGCCAGCTGGTCACCCAGGCCTCCGACCCGCAAGCGCTGCGCCGCTACCAGAGCAATTTCCACCGTATCGGCCTGCTCAAGCGCCAGGTCAATAAATAGGCGCGGCTCCAAATACCCAGAGGGCATATAAAAATATTTGCCCCGATTGCCGTACAGGCCCTTGACATTGGCCAAAAAGGTATAATATTTGACACATCGGCAAGAGCGACAGCAGCACCTCCGGACCGGGCCCGTATGAAGAATCATGCGATTTGCCACCAGCGCAAGTGCCCAAAATACCGCAAGGACTGCATTCCAAATGTTCGCCCCCACATCTTGCCTTGAGGCTTAGCGCCTCGTGCAGCCGCGTTGGCCGCCACAGTTTTGTGGCGATCGACCACTGCAGTTTCAATGCGCCGGTGATGGCGCTTGCCAGTTTTCTTTGTGTGTTCTCTTTGCTCTGAGGGTGTCCATGCCAGCTACAAAGTCCGCGAAGTCGTCCGTCAAGTCGTCCACTACCACCAGCGCGGCCAAAAGCGCCAAAGCTACAGCAGCCAGCCCTGCCGCCAAACCGGCGGCCAAACGCGCTACTGCTGCAGCAGGCAAAACCGTAAAAGCCAGTGCTGCGCCCACCCCAGCCAAGGCAGCGACGAAGAAGGTTAGCTCCGTGTCCGAAAAACAACGCCTGTCCCAGGCCGAACTGCTCAAGGCAGCCGATGCCCTGCTCAACGCAGGTGCCCCCAAAAAGCGCGCCGCCAAGAAAAGCGAAGCCGCCGAAGAAGATACCCCGGTGAAGGCCAAGGCCGCCACCAAGACTGCGACCAAGGCCAAGACCGCCAAGGCCGAAGACGACAAGCCCAAGGCGCCGCGCAAGACCGCCGCCAAGACCACCAAGGCCAAAGCCAAGGACAAGGGCGATGAAGATATCGACGATACCGATTTCTCGGACATCGAAGAGGACATCGCGGGCGACAGCGAAGAGGTCGTAGAGGTCTCCGCATCGCCAGACGCTCCGACCGAAAAGGTCAAGCCGCTGCGCATGAAGGTCTCCAAGGCCAAGGAACGCGCCTTGATGAAGGAGTTCGGCCTCGACGAAGCCGTGCTGACCGAAGAGGAAATGTCCACCCGCCGTCAGCGCCTCAAGGCCCTGATCAAGCTGGGCAAGACCCGTGGCTACCTGACCAATGCCGAAATCTCCGACCACTTGCCCGACAAGCTGGTCGATGCCGAGACGCTGGAAGTGGTGATCTCCATGTTGAACGACATGGGCGTGGCCGTCTACGAACAGACGCCTGACGCAGAGACCCTGCTGCTGAACAACACCGGCCAGTCCGCCACCACCGAAGAAGAAGCCGAAGAAGAAGCCGAAGCGGCTTTGTCGACGGTGGATTCCGAGTTCGGCCGCACCACCGACCCGGTCCGCATGTACATGCGTGAAATGGGCACGGTCGAGCTCTTGACCCGCGAAGGCGAAATTGAAATCGCCAAGCGCATCGAAGGCGGCCTGCAGGACATGATGCTGGCCATCAGCGCATCGCCCGCGACCATTGCCGAGATTCTGGCGATGGGCGAAGAGATCCGCGAAGGCAAGGTCGTCATCTCCACCGTGGTGGACGGCTTCTCCGACGCCGACGAAAACGACGACTACGTGGCCGAAGAAGACTTCGACGAATACGACGAAGAAGACGACGACGACGGCAAGGGCGGCTCCAAGGCGCTGACCAAGAAGTTGGAAGAGCTGAAGAACGAAGCGCTGTCGCGCTTTGCCAAGCTGCAGTCGCTGTTCGAGCAGCTGCACGCCGCCTATGACAAGAGCGGCTACGGCACGGCCCAGTACACCAAGGTGCAGGGCCAGTTGTCGGCCGAGCTGATGACCATCCGCTTCACCGCCAAGACCATTGAGAAGCTCTGCGACATGCTGCGCGAGCAGGTCGACAGCGTGCGCCAGAAAGAGCGTGCCCTGCGCAAGATCATTGTCGAGAAGTGCGGCCTGCCCCAGGAGAAGTTCATCCAACTTTTCCCTGCCAACCTGCTCAACCTGCAATGGATCGAGAAGGAAGCACAAGCGGGCAACAGCTGGAGCGCCATCATGGGCCGCAATATCCCGCCCGTGCAGGAGCTGCAACAGAACCTGATCGATCTGCAAGCCCGCGTCGTCGTTCCGCTCGATGAGCTCAAGCTCATCAACAAGCGCATGAACGACGGCGAGCGCGCATCGCGCAATGCCAAGAAGGAAATGATCGAGGCGAACTTGCGCCTGGTGATCTCGATTGCCAAGAAGTACACCAACCGGGGCCTGCAGTTCCTGGACCTGATCCAGGAAGGCAACATCGGCTTGATGAAGGCCGTGGACAAGTTCGAATACCGCCGTGGCTACAAGTTCTCGACCTATGCGACCTGGTGGATTCGCCAGGCGATCACGCGCTCGATTGCGGACCAGGCCCGTACCATCCGTATTCCGGTGCACATGATCGAGACCATCAACAAGATGAACCGCATCAGCCGCCAGCACTTGCAGGAGTTCGGCTTCGAGCCCGATGCCTCCATCCTGGCCGAGAAGATGGAGATCCCGGAAGACAAGATCCGCAAGATCATGAAGATCGCCAAAGAGCCGATCTCGATGGAAACGCCGATCGGTGATGATGACGACAGCCACCTGGGTGACTTCATCGAAGACAGCGCCAACACAGCGCCGGTCGATGCGGCGATGCAGGCCGGCCTGCGCGACGTCGTCAAGGACATCTTGGATGGCCTGACCCCGCGCGAAGCCAAGGTGCTGCGCATGCGCTTCGGTATTGAAATGTCCACCGACCACACGCTGGAAGAAGTGGGCAAGCAATTTGACGTGACGCGCGAGCGCATCCGCCAGATCGAAGCCAAGGCGCTGCGCAAGCTCAAGCACCCCAGCCGCTCGGACAAGCTGCGCAGCTTCATCTAAGCGCTTGCCCAGCCCTGCAAGACCTGCGGATCGCAAGACCCAGGTCTTCCCACCCAACCCCGCCTCGGCGGGGTTTGTTTTTGGGCGCGCCTGCCCACGGCGCAGACGCCGTCATTCGCTTTGCGTCACAATCAGCGCCATGCCTTCCGATCTGCCCCGCGCCGTCCAGCCCCTGCCCGCCACCGTGATCACGCCGGAGGCCTCGGTCTCGCGGCTGGATGCGGTTGCGGCCGAAGTACCGGTGGCGCTGGTGTTCAACGGCATCTCGCATGCGGTGATGATGTGCAGCCCGCAGGACCTGGAAGTGTTTGCACTGGGCTTTGCGCTGTCCGAAGGCATCATCGACCAGGCAGCCGACTGCTATGGCATCGAGGTGCAGCCGCTGGCGCCCTGCGGCACCGACCCGGAAGCACCGGGCATCAGCGTGGAGATGCAGATCGCCAGCCGCTGCTTTGTGCGCCTCAAGGAACGGCGCCGCGCCCTCACCGGCCGCACCGGCTGCGGCATCTGCGGCATCGATTCGATGGACGCCCTCGATCTGGTGCCCGAGCCCCTGCCGCAGCTGCCCGACTGGGCCCAGCGCGTGGATCTGGCGGCCTTGCAGACGGCGTTTTCTCAGCTGCCCCAGCTGCAGCTGCTCAACCAGCAGGCCGGCGCCGTCCATGCCGCCGGCTGGGCCACGCCGGCTGGGCAATTGCAGGTGGCGCTGGAGGACGTAGGCCGCCACAACGCACTGGACAAGCTGCTGGGCCATATGGCGCAGCAGCAGATGCTGGGCCAGCCCGGCTTGGTGGTGATGACCAGCCGCGCCAGCTACGAGCTGGTGCGCAAATGCGCCCGCATGGGCCTGCCGGTGCTGGCCACCATCTCCGCGCCCACCACGCTCGCCATCCAGGTGGCCAACCAGGCCGGCATGCGCCTGTTTGGCCTGTGCCGGGGCCCCCGTGTGGTGCGCTACAGCGCCCTCTGACAAGTTCCAGACTGGCACCAGACAGCTGCCAGACCGCTATAAAACCGGGCGCCCGCCCGGCTGCGCACAGGTGCCACTTCTGCGCTGCAGCGCCTTGCGGACGGCCTTTGCACACTCAAAAACCGTAGCAATTGAACAACACTTCCGCTGCCGCCTGGGTCCAATCGTCAGCTGCGCCTATACATCGTGGATGAAGAGCTATTAAACTTGTAGCAGATGTTGCCGCGACGCTGATCGCACCCTCTCAGTGGATTTGCATGCGAAGGCCTGGGCCTCGCTCCTCAACACAGCGCAAGGAGACCCTTACATGAGCGCCAAGGAAAACACCGCCATCAACCAGCTCTTCGAGCGGTTGGAGTGCCGCTACGCTTTGCGTGTGCTCTGGGCATTGCGGGACGGACATCCCCAGACCTTCCGCTTGCTGCAAGACAGCGTGGGCGGCATCACGCCCAACACGCTCAACACCCGCATCAAGGAGCTGCGCGAGGCGGGCTTTCTCGACCACAACAGCGACGGCTACACCGTCACCCCCTCGGGGCAGGACCTGCTCAAGCGCCTGTCCGATGTGCAGGCCTTTGCCACGCGCTGGGTGGCAGCGCAGACCAAGAAGTAAATTCCTGCCCGCCGAGGCCCTTTTTTGCCCCCTGGAGCCCGCCTTGTGCGGGCTCTGTGTTTGGCAGGCGGGTATGATCGCTGCTGGTAGCAAAGCACTCACAAAGGATTTACATGACCACCGTCACCACCCCCTCCGGCCTGCAGTACGAAGACACGGAAGTTGGCACCGGCGCCGAAGCGGCCAAGGGCCAACAAGTCACCGTGCACTACACCGGCTGGCTCTTCAACAATGGCGAGCAAGGCGCCAAGTTCGACTCCAGCAAGGACCGCAATGACCCCTTCGTGTTCCCCCTGGGCGCCGGCATGGTCATCAAGGGCTGGGACGAAGGCGTGCAGGGCATGAAGGTGGGCGGCAAGCGCACGCTGATCATCCCCGCTGAATTGGGCTATGGTGCACGCGGCGCAGGCGGCGTGATTCCTCCCAACGCCACGCTCAAGTTTGACGTGGAACTGCTGAAGGTCTAAGCGGCGCAGGCCTTCTGGCCTGTGATCCACACCATCCCAAAAACTGCACATGGCGTCCAGCCTGTGCAGTTTTTTCATATCCGGGCCCGCCTGGTGGAGGCTATTTGGCCAGGGGCGCGGACTGCCTGGTGCAGCAGCTGACCGCCCAAGTCACAAATACGCCAAGCGGCACGCCAAACACCGCCGCCAGCGTGGGCTGGATGCCCCACCACAGATGGGCAGAGGCCTGCGCCCCGGGCGCCAGGCTGTTGATCGGCATATTGACGACCATGTAGTACAAGGTGATGCCCAGGCCCGCAGCCATGCCGCACACGGCGCCCCGCCGCGTCGCGCCGCGCCAGTACAGGCCCAGCAGCATGGCCGGCACAAAGGCCGCAGCAGCGATCGAGAACGAGGCCGACACCAGCACCAAAATGCCCGAGCTGCGCACCGAGGCGACGGCCGCGGCCGCAAGCGCCACCAGCAGCAAGGTGAACTTGGACAGAATCACGCGTTGCTGCGGCGTGACCGACTTGCCCCGCTCGACCAGGTAGAGATCGCGCACCAGCGCATTGCTGATGGTCAGCAGCAGACCATCGGCCGTCGATAGCGCAGCGGCCAGCCCGCCGGCCGCCACCAGGCCCGAGACTACAAATGGCAGGCCGCCCAGCTCGGGCGTGGCCAGCATGATCAGGTCGGCGCCCAGGTGGATCTCGCCCCACTGCACAATGCCGTCACCGTTCACATCCTCGATCGACAGCAAGGCGTTGTCCATGCGTGTCCACTGCGCAATCCAGGCCGGCAGCGCATCGAAATGGCTGCCCACCAGGCCTTGCATCACCTCCAGCTTGACCAGGGCCGCGAGCGCCGGCGCGCTGGTGTAGAGCAGCACCACAAAGAACAAGGTCCAGACCACCGAGCTGCGCGCAGCGGCCGGGCTGGGCAAGGTGTAGTAGCGGGTGAGCAAATGCGGCAGACCGGCGGTGCCCAGCATCAGGCAGAACATCAGCGCCATGAAGTTGCGCCGCGACAGGCTTTCCTGCTCCTGCGCGCTTTGCTCCGAGCCCAGCATCGGCGCATAGGGCAAGGTGTGCTGCGGCATGCCGCCCAGCGGCTGGGCGCGGGCATAGTTCTCACGCATCGCTGCCGTCCACAGCTCGCGCGCGCTCGCCTCATCCTGCGGCAGCGCTGCCAGCTCGCGCCCAGCGGCCAGCACCTGGTTCAGGTCGGCATTGCTGATGCGCAGCTGCTGCACCTTCTCCTGCAGGCGCGTGCGCTCGGCCTCCAGCGCGGCGGGAATATTGCGCAGCCGCGATTCATACAGCATGCCCTTTTGCAAAAACACCAGCTCCACATCGCGCTCGGCCGAATCGCTCAGCAGCCCCTTCTCGTACTCGGCGATCTTGCCCAGGTCCTGGGTGTAGGCCACGGCTGCGACCGGGCTGCCCAGGCGCTGGTAGGCCAGCCAGGAGACCGGAATCAGAAAGGCCAGCAGGATCATCACGTACTGCGCGACCTGGGTCCAGGTGATGGCGCGCATGCCGCCCAGAAAGGAGCAGACCAGCACGCCGCCCAGGCCCAGCATGATGCCGATCTCGAACTGCACGCCGGTCAGCCGCGAGGCGATCAGGCCCACCGCATAGATCTGCGCCACCACATAGGAAAACGAGCACATCACCGCAGCGACGGCGGCAATCACGCGCGGCCAGCGCCCGCCATAACGCAGCTGGAAAAAATCAGGCAAGGTGTAGAGATTGAGCGCGCGCAGCTGCGGCGCAATCAGCAGCGCCACCAGCACAAAGCCGCCGCTCCAGCCCAGCAGATAGGCCAGTCCCCCGGCTTGCTGGCTGGTGCCGGCAAAGCCCTGCAAATAGAGCGCACCTGAGAGCGACAAAAAGGACGCCGCGCTCATCCAGTCGGCCGCCGTGGCCATGCCGTTGTAGACCGGCGGAATGCGGCGCCCCGCGACGTAGTACTCCTCCGAATCGGCCGTGCGCCCCCAGACACCGATGGCCGCATACATCATCACCGGCACAAACAGAAAGAGCGGCCCGATCCACTGGCGCGACAGACCGGCGCGCTCGGCCCAGGCCACCAGGCCGATGAAGCAGCCCAGGCCCAGCAGGTACAGCACAAAGAACTTATGGTTTCGTGCCATGGTCAGTGCGGGCAACCTGCACGTCTTTCTCCGGATGGCGGTGCATGTACAAGGCATAGCCGGCAACCAGCAGCACATACAGCACCGGCAGCACCGATGCCCCATACAGGTAGGCCGTGCCATGGCCCCAGATCGCATCGATCTCGGGCGCCCAGTACAGGCCGCCAAAGGTGCTGAGCACCAGCACCAGCAAGACCAGCAGCTTCATCGCGTTGAGCGGCATGGGTTCAAAAGGGGCAGGTTTGGGGTGCGAGGAATCCATCGGGGCCTTTCAAGCCGAATGACTGAGACAGCAGCGGGCTGCAGCCAGCATTCTTGCATTTTGTCGCAGATGGGACTGGTTTGCCCAGCGCCCTAGGGGAAGCACCGTGATCACCCGCGACATCGCTTTTGATAATGCCTGCACAGGCCTGGGCCGCGCTGCAGCAAAGCCCGGCACTGCCAACGACGACAAAAAACAGACAGGAGACAAGCATGACCCTTCGCACATCCACCGCTGCTGCCAGCTTGCTGGCATGCGCCACCTTGGCCGTCCAGGCCGCCGGCATCTCCGATGACAAGGTCAGGATCGGCGTGCTCAGCGACATGTCGGGCCAGTACGCAGACTCGGGGGGCAAAGGCTCGGTCGAGGCAGCCAAGATGGCGGTCGAAGACTTTGGCGCCAAGGTACTGGGCAAGCCGGTGGAAGTGGTCTTTGCCGACCACCAGAACAAGGCCGATATCGGCGGCACCAAGGCACGCCAGTGGTGGGATGCCGAAGGCGTGGACATGATCGTCGACATCAACAACTCGGCCATCGCCGGCGCGGTGTTCACGATGGCCAAGGAGCGCGGCAAGGTCGCCATCAGCACGGGCGCGCTGTCCACCGGGCTGACCAATGAATTCTGCGGCCCCACCTCGATCCACTACACGGTCGATTCGTACTCGCTGGGCAAATCGGCGGTGCAAAGTATCCTGGCTCAGGGCAAGAAGGACTGGTACATCGCGGCCGTCGACTACGCCTACGGCAAGGTGACGGCAGCCACGGTCACCGACTTCGTCAAGGAAGGGGGCGGCAAGGTGCTGGGCACCGTCTACCACCCCTTCAATGCCAGCGATTTCTCGTCCTTCATGATGCAGGCCCAGGCCAGCAAGGCCCAGGTGATTGCGCTGGCCAATGCCACGCAGGACACCGTCAACTCCATCAAGACGGCGCGCGAGTTTGGCATGACCAAGAACCTCACCTTTGTGCCCCAGCTCATCTACATCAACGATGCCCATGCGATGGGGCTGGAGCTGGGCCAGGGCCTGACCTTTGCGACCGCGTTCTACTGGGACCGCAACGATGCCTCGCGCGAATGGGCGAAAAAATACCAGGCCCGCATGAAGAAGATGCCCTCGATGAACCAGGCCAGTGTCTACTCGGCCGTCACCCAGTACCTCAAGGCCATCGAGGCGGCGGGCACCGACGACGGCCTGGCCGTGACCAAGCAGCTCAAGACCATGAAGATCAACGACATGTTCTCGCAAAACGGCTATGTGCGCGAGGATGGCCGCATGGTGCATGACATGTTCCTGGTGCAGATGAAGACGCCCAAGGAATCTAAGGGCCCCTGGGACTACTACAAGATCCTCGACACCATCCCGGGCGAGCAGGCCTTCCAGCCGCTGTCCAAGAGCACCTGCTCGCTGGTCACGCAGAAGTAAGCGCGGTTGCGGCGCAGGCGCCGTGGGAGCGCCTGCAAGTACACCTGCCAAGGCGACTTACAAATAAATACGATTGCAGGCGGGGTCCTTTAACCCCTTGCGGGCGGGCAGCGCGATTCAGGGCAGACCACCACTTCTGCAGCGCCCTGCCATGCACACCATCCTCCAACCCGCCCCTGCTTCGTGCCGCGCACGCAAGCCCCGTAGCCTCCACGCACTGGCCTCGCTGACCTTGTTTGCCAGCAGCCTGCTGGGCAGCCTGCCCGCGCAGGCCACTCCGATAGCCGATGTGCAGATCATTGACCGCAGCAGCGGCCAGCGCCTGCCGCTGTACTACCACCAGGGCGAGTACTGGGTGGCAGGCCAGCCGGGCAGCAGCTATGCGGTCGATATCAACAACCGCAGCCGGGGCCGCATCCTGGCTGTGCTCAGCATTGATGGCATCAATGCCATCAGCGGCCAGACTGCGGCGGCCGTGCCCGACGATGGCTATGTGCTGGGCAGCGGCCAGCAATGGGCCATTGCAGGCTGGCGCAAGAGCGACCAGCAGGTGGCGGCCTTCTACTTCTCGCACAGCGAAGACGCGTATGCCGCACGCACCGGCCGGCCGCGCGATATTGGCGTGATTGGGGTGGCGGTGTTCCGCGAGCGCGAACCCCGGCCCCAGCCGCCCATCCTGCGCAACCGCGAGGCGCAAAAAAGCACGGCACCGGCCGCCGAAGCCAGCAGCGCCGATAGCGCAGCGCCTGCGATGCCACCGCCTTCCAGTCCTGCCGCCGCTGCCGCACCCAATGCCTCGGTCGCTGCCCCATCGCGCCAGGCCACCGCCCCCGCCGCCGCGCCCACACCGGTGGCGCCGCGCCTGGGCACGGGCCATGGCGCGCTCGAGCGCTCCGTCACGCGGACCACGGAGTTCCACAGCGCCAGCAGCAGCCCGGCGCAGATCATCCGCATCCGCTATGACAGCTATGCCAACCTGTTGGCCCAGGGCGTCATCCGCGCGCCGCAGCCCGCCGTGCAGCCGGCGCCCCGCCCTTTTCCGGCATCGCCCTCTGGCTATGTACCTGATCCGCCTGCCTATTGAGGTCTTGCCGCCGCAGGCATCACCGCGCTGCGGCGTGCGATTTTCTCCACAAGGGCCACCAGCGGGTGCAGGCTTTTGCATAATCTGCCGCATGGTAGATGCACTGCAAGACGACCAAGCGCTGATGCTGGCCTACGCTGGCGGCCAAGTCGCGGCGTTCGAGCAGCTCTACCATCGCCACAGCCAGCGCCTGTGGCGCTATTTTTTCCGCAACACCGGCAATGCCGCGCTCGCCGATGACCTGGCGCAGGAGACCTGGTTTGCCTTGGTCGATGGCGCCCAGCGCTACCAACCCCAGGCGCAGTTCACGACCTGGGCTTTTACCCTGGCCCACCACAAACTGGTGGACCACTGGCGCCGCCACAAGGCCCACCGCAGCCTCGACGAAGAGGACAGCGAAGGCATGCGTCTGGCCGAGACCTTGTTTGCCAACTCCGGCTTTGACCCCGAGCGCCTGCAGGGCCGCAAGGACCTGGCGCGTGCTTTGCTCGCTGCCCTGGCCCAGTTGCCGCCCGAACAGCGCGAGGCCTTTTTGCTGCAGGCCGAGGCCGATATGTCGGTGGCCGACATTGCCACAGCTACGCAGGTGACCCAGGAAACCGCCAAAAGCCGCTTGCGCTATGCCCGCGCCAAACTGCGCCAGGCCATCGAGGTGACCGCATGAACGCACCGCAAGACCCCAAGCGGCCCGATGCCCTGGTCGACCTCTACCGCGAGGCCAGCGCGCAGGACGCCGGCCCAAGCGACGCCAGCACGGCGCAGATCCTGGCCCATGCGCGCGCCAAAGCCGCACAGGGCCTCAGGCCAGCCGCTACACCGGCCGGTCTGGACAGCAGCGGCCAGCAAGGCCAGCACTTCCGAGGCGAAGCCGCCAATGACCGCCGCTGGTGGCTGCAGGCCCTGGGCAGCCTGGCCGCCATTGGCCTGGTCAGCTGGCTGGCGCTGCAGCACCTGAATGAGCCTGGCGCGCCGCAGCTGGAGGCGCCCCAAATGGACAGCGCGCCCAGCGCTGCATCGGCACCGCCTCCGCCACCTAGCGCGCCCGCAGCGCCCGCCGCACCTGCTGGTACTGACAGGGCGGCGAGCCCCGCCAGCGCCAAGATGCGCAGCGAAGCGGCACCGATGGAAAAGGCTGCAAGCCCTGCCGCCGACGCAGCGCACGCGCCTGCCCCCGCTTCTGCGGCTGGCGCAGGCGCAAGCAGCGCCAACACCGGCCCCGCGCCAGCCATCGCACCTGTGCCGCAGGCAGAGCGCCGCATGCCGTCGGCAGCCGCGCCTACGCCGGTAGCGCCGCCGATGCCAGCACCTGCGGCCCCCGCTGCAGCCGCCGTTGCACCCGCATACCCTGCTGTTCCACCCGCTGCCAGAACGCAGGCGGCCGAAGAAAAACGCGCGGCCGAACGGCCAGCGCCACCGATGGCTGCAGCACCGGCTGCATCAGAAGCCGCCTCCGCACTGTCTGCTGCGGCACCTGCCCTGCCCCCATGCAGCCCCGATCTGGACCCCCAGGCCCTGGCCGAGCAGCGCCGCCGCATCCAGGCCTATGACAAGGCCCTGGCCGCTGGCCTGCCAGCACCTGCGCCGCTGCCGGTATGCCGCCCTGCGCCCGCCCATGAGGCAGAGCCTGCGCAGCCAGTGGACAGCCGCTGAGTCCCCGCCAAGCAGTGTGCAGACATAAAAAAACAGGCCTGCATGTCGCAGGCCTGTTGGCTTGGTATCAGCGAAGATTAGCGAAGAAGCGGCGCTGGATTTAGGCGGATCTAAGCCATCAGGTCATAAAGCCCATAGCCAAAACCGGCAACGCCAATGGCCAGCAGCAGGCAGGACGCGACCAGCAAGATGCGCTTTTCGCGGGCGGGCGAAATCAAGCTGCGCACCAGGAGCGCAATGAGGCCCAGCATGCTGAAATCCAGCACCACCCAGACAACGGTCAGCACCGCCAGGCTGTGGTCGGGCGCAGGCAGCACGCCAATGAACTGCGGCAAGAACGACGCAAAGAAAATGATGTCCTTGGGGTTGGAGACACCAAGGATAAAGCCCTGGCTGAAGCCGCCTTGCTTGCTGCCGGGGGCCGGTTCCGCAGTCATGGCACTGCCGGGCTCGGCATCCATCGCCCAGGCATCGCGGATCATGCCCCAGGCAATCCAGACGATGTAGAGGCAGCCCGCCAGGCGCACCAGCTTGAAGGCCGATTCATCGATGACCAGCAAGCCCTTGATCAGCAGCGCCGACAAAAAAATCAGCACCAGCGATGCCAAGTTGGTGCCGCAAATGGTGGCGAATGCATGGCGCATGCCGCCTACCAGGCCGGCTCGGGCCACCAGCAAGGTCACGGGGCCCGGGGTGATCAGCAAGGTAATGACCGACAGCGCAAACAGAAACACCAGCGAAAGATTGAGTTCAGACATGGGCAGCAGAGAGCGGGAAGAACGCGCGCCTGCAGTGCAGGGCAAAAAGGGCGATTGTGCCGCGAAGCACCGCACAATTCAATGCATTGGGCAGTCACTTGCCCAGCAGCGTCCGCACCCATCAGCCGATAAAAAACCGGGCCGTTTGCCCGGTGAGTGAATGCGGATGGCGCGTGCTTACATCGCCCTGGCGTTAAATCGCAATCCCCAGGTCATCCCAGTCCGCCAGCTTGCCGCCAGCGGCGGTAAATTTTTGGTAGGCGCTTTGGCGTTCGGCATCGATTTCGGTATTGCTGGCGCCGCGCTTCCAGTAGCCGGCGATGGACACATCAGCCTTGTCCATGCCCAGCTCGGACTGGAAGTATTTGCGCATCGCGCGCATCTCGTCGCGCTCACCCGCACCCCAGACCACATGGCCAGCAGCGTCCTCCAACTGGCGGGCCTGCTGCAGCAGCGGGTCGCGCCCATGACCTGGCAAGCGCTGCAGCTGCAGGCCAGCCACCCGTGGCAGCTCCGCAATCCCATGCAGATCGTCGCTGGCAATCCAGCCTACGCCGCCCAGCCCTGCGGGCCAACGTTGCAAGATCGAGTAGAGCGCAGGCAGGCCCGAATCATCACAGAACAGCGCCACAGGCCGGCCCTTGGCGTCGGGCAGCACGATGTTGACGCGGGGGCCTGTCAGCCGTAGCTGCTGGCCAATGGTGGCCTGCGCGGCCCAGCGCATCATGGGGCTGTCACCTCCATGCATCACCACATCAAACTCGGCGCAGCGGCTGTGCGGCGCAAAGCTTCGCACGGTATAGACACGCGAGACCGCGGGGGCCTCAAGATCAGGGTAGACGCGAAAAGCGACATTGGCCTCGTCCCAGACCGGGTCGTTGCCGACATCGCCCAGATGCATGCCCACCCGCAAGGTGTGGGGCGACGGGCGCTGCAGCGAGACGATGGTGGCGTCGATCTGGTGCAGGCCGCGCTGGTGCTCTTGGTCGCGAGGCGCCTGCACGGCCACTGGGCTGGAAGATGGGTTGGGAGAAGCGGAGGAATGGGACATCGATACACAGACCGCATGGGCCATCGGATGCGTGGAGAAAAGAGCTTGGCTGGCTGACAGACCGCAAGGGCCTGCCGGTGGCTAGCAAAAACGACCTTGGAGACGCTGCGGTCCCGGGTCGCCCCACGATGAAACGGATGCAAAGAGCCGCGCTGTGGCTGACGCTCTCGATGGCTGGATCATAAACCAGTTGAGAATGAATATCATTTAATACCCATGCCTTTCGCGCAGCCTTTGCAGCGGCTATGCAGCGGCTATGCAGCGGCTATGCAGCCATCTTACGCCGCCTTGCTGCTCTCGACCATCTCCAGCGCCGCGCCATGCGGCACCCGGATCAGCCGATGGGCATCGACCCCATTGCTGGCGGCGATGGCCACCAGGCGTGTGTAGGCAGCTTCATCAATGCTCGGCGTGCGCGACAAAATCCAGGCGTACTTGGCCGCATCACCGACCACCACGGCGTGTCCTGCATCATGGTCGACATAGACCACATGGTAGCCCGCATACAAAGGGCGAAAGAACGACACCTTGAGCGAGCCCACCTCGGGGCCGGACAGCAGCTTGGCCACGGCAGTGGCCGACTTCCATTGACCGCGTTCGGGGTCAAAGCCACGGTTGGTGACTTGCACCGTGCCGTCGTCCTGCAGGCAGTAGTCAGCGGTGCAAGAGGTCAGACCGCGCTCAAACACATAGTCAATCCGCGCCAGCTCATACCAGTGGCCCATGTACTGCTCGGCATCAAAGTCCTGCACGGGGCGAACATTCTTGGGCACCCGCACCCGCTGGCCGGTGTACCACAGGGCTGACACGGCAGCCGTCAAGGCCATGGCCAGCGGCAGGGAGGAGGTTCTGGAGGAGGCCGATGCCTCAGGTGTGCGGCGCATAAGGGGTTCCTTCATACAAAACCCTTTTGTACCGCCGATGGCAAGCCGGCTGCGTAGGCATTGCCACGGCAGCGGCCTAGGTCAATTCCGACACGGGCTTATTGCCCAGGCCATGCGCCGGCACAGCAGCATCAGCTGCCTTTTTTGGGCACCACATTCTTTGGCAGCACCATCAGCACAAACAGCGCAAACAAGGTGCACAAAATGGCGGCGGCCTCTTCACCGGCGCCCACCGCCATACCAATCGCTGCGGTGAACCAGATGCCAGCGGCGGTGGTCAGGCCCTTCACATCCTCGGTGTTTTCCTTGGCGGGTTTCAAAATGGCGCCGGCGCCCAAAAAGCCCACGCCGGCGATCAGGCCCTGGATCACGCGGCTGGAATCCATTGGCGTCATGCCCATCAGTTGCGCCACGGCCAAAAAGGTCGCAGCGCCCATGGCCACCAGCATGTGCGTGCGCAAGCCAGCGGCCTTGCCGCTGGCCTCTCTTTCATAGCCCAGCATGCCGCCCAGCAGCGCCGCCAACAGCAGTTTGAAAATAATGCGCGTGGCCTGCGCCAGATCGGTCAGATCAGACAGTTCGCCTGCAACGGTATTGATGATGGTCTGGAATGCGGAGTCAGAAGAATTCATGGCTCGGGCCTTGGTGCATCACGCAGCAAGGCGGCCACGTTCGATGGCCGCCTGCATGCAGAATAAAAAAGGCCTCCCTCGCGAAAGCCAGGGAGGCTGCTTGAATTACCAGCGGTAATTGTTCTTGGTTTCCCAATCCTTGACCTGCTTTTCTGCAGCGTCCTGCGCAATACCTTCGCGCTCCTGGATGCGGCCCACCAGCTGCTCGCGCTGGCCGTCTACCACGTCCAGATCGTCATTGGTCAGCTTGCCCCATTGCTCTTGCACTTTGCCCTTGAATTGCTTCCAGTTGCCTTTGATGGTGTCTTCGTTCATCTGTCACTCCTTGAGGGTTGCGGGTTGGTCGGTTGCTGTGATTCCAGTGTCACACCAACACCGGCCCCGCATTGCAGTCGTGCAAGCAGCATTACCGTAAGGACTCTCCCACAGCTGCCATGCAAGAGCGGCTTTGCGACTTCATCACAACAGAACATGGCTTTGTCTATGGCTATTCCATACCCAGTACATCTTGTAAAGCGCATACTGGGGGTGGCGACGAGGAGCGGCCTCGCATAGAACCGGCATTCCAGCGATATTCAAGGAGTTGAAAGCCATGACTTATGCATCCAAACCCCTTCCGGCTCAGGCACTGAGCCAGGAAGAGATTCAAGCCCGTTATGAAAAGGACAGAATTTCTTATCCAGATGGCGTGCCCGACTCCCGTATCACCTGGATCGAAAGACCAGAATACAAAGGCAATGAACTCAGTTACCGGGGCCAGAAGCCCAAGACCATCGTGACCTTGGTCAGCTCAGCCAGTCCCTCCAATCCCTCTTAGGGCCATGCCATTTCTACTGCCCCGCATGGCCCTCCATGGGTGCGCATGGCTCCACCCATCTCCCTCTTCACCAGCCCTCTGCCGAGGGCTTTTTCATGCCTGCAGCGGCATGCGCTGCATCTCGCACTGCGCCCCAGGGTTGTAAGCTTGTATTAGGACTGGGGTGCTAGCATCAAGACTCGCAACACAACCCTGTCTGTATCTGATGTCTCCGCTGAACGATGCGCAAGCCGCGCACGCCACACCGCTTGCAGGAAAGCTCTCCAACCGCGCATTCAACGCCCTGGCCCGCCACAACATCACGACCGTGGAAGAAGTCATCGCCGCCTATCCCGAGCGGCTGCTCAAACTGGCAGGCTTTGGCTTGCAGTCGCTGCGCGAGGTCGAGGCCGTGTTCTTTCCCGGTCAGTGCTATCTGGCCGAGCTCAAAGATGGGCAGCGCCCCACCAAGAAGATGCATGGCTCCCCGCTGGCGGCCCTGGGCCTGAGCCCAGCGGTCTGAGCGGCTGCCTGGCCAGCTGTGCTCAGACAGCCCCCGCCCAAACCACCGCCCCGTTAGTCCTGGCGCTGGCCATATTTGTGCTGAGCGATGCGTTGGGCCTGGTAGATGCCAGCGTGTCCTGAGAACAGATAGGCCGCCACGCAGGCGATCGCCGCAAAGGGCCCGATCTGCGGACCAAACAGCTCCAGCGCCATCAAGGTGGTGGCGATGGGCGTATTCGCGGCACCGGCAAAGACGGCGACAAAGCCCAAGCCCGCCATCATGCCCAGCGGCATCTGCAACAGTGGCGCCAACGCATTGCCCAACGTGGCGCCGATGTAGAACAGCGGCGTGACCTCCCCACCCTTGAAACCACTGCCGATGGAGACCACCGTCATCAGCAGCTTGCCCAGAAAATCCCAGGGCCGCACGGGGCCCTCAAAGGCCTGCACGATCTCAGGAATGCCCAGCCCGGTATAGCGGTAGGCATCGCATGCCCACACGGCTGCGGCGATGACCAGACCGCCGATAAAAGGCCGCATCGGCGCATAGACCACGCGCTTCTTCATGAAGGCACCAAGCCTGCGCGTAGCCGTGGCAAAGAGCATGCCCACCAGCCCAAACAGAATGCCGGCAATCGCAACGGCCAGCACCGGCCACCAGCCCATGGGGGCCAATACGCCCAAGGCGTAATGCGTGTGGTGGATGCCCCAGGCCAGGCTGATCTGGTCAGCAAGGAGCGCTGCCACCACACAAGGCAGCAGCGCCTCATACCGCATGCGCCCAATAGCCACCACCTCCATCCCAAAGATGGCCCCCGCCAGCGGCGTGCCAAACACCGATGCAAAGCCCGCGCTGATGCCCGCCATCAGCAGCAGGGGCCGATCCTGCGCGGCGAGGCGAAAGCGCTGGCTCAGCTGGTCTGCCAGCGCCCCGCCCATCTGCACGGCCGTACCCTCGCGCCCCACCGAGGCGCCAAACAGATGCGATAGCACCGTGCTGACCAAGGCCAGCGGCCCCATGCGCAAAGGCAGCGTATTTTTGGGCGCATGCACTTCGTCCATGATGAGGTTGACGCCGCCTTCGGCCGACTTGCCCAGGCGCTGGTAGACCCAGCCCACGGCCAAGCCCGCCAGCGGCAGCAACCAGACCAGCCAACGGTGCTGGTCGCGCCAGCGCGTTGCCGCGTCAAGCGCACAAAGAAAGACAGCCGAAGCCGTCCCCGCCAAAGCGGCCGCCAGGGCCGACAGCAGCAGCCATTTGCCCAGATGGGGAAGCAGTGCAAGGGGTTCGAGGGTTGAGCGTTTGGGCATACAGGTCAAAAGCGCGAGTGCATCGGCCTGACCTGGCAAGAAATGTATACGCGACAACGTCTACAGCCCCGAGCCAGGTCAGGTTCTGTAGACGTCATCAGCCGCATGGCGCGGCGGTTAAGGAGGAACGTCATCTCCTGGGTGGGAGTATAGCGGGGGCCGCGCCTCCCTGCTCAGGCTCCTTGGGAAGGTATAGGTCTTGCAGTCGCCTTCCCGGCAAACCATCCATTCAACCGCAGTACGGCAGTGCATCTTTCGCGCGGCATAGCCAGGGCGGCTGGCTGCTCTATAAGATACTGCGATCAGCACTACCGCATGGGAGAGAGCACATGGCAGCACCGCAATGGTTGAATCGCAGACCGGGCCTGATCGCCGCATCGCTGTTGCTGGCGCTCAACGCAGCCGCGGCTCCTGCTTCGCCCTCCCCGCCCTACCCAGACGCCGCCGACAGCGACCCCATCAAACTGGGCTGGATGCAGGGATCGCCACCGCCCGCCGACCGCATTCTGCGCTTTGACGACGGCTCGTATTTCCAATTCCCGGCGATGCGCTGGAGTGTGTCGCACTTTCGCGAGCTGATGCCGACCGTCAATATCTCGCGAGGACTGCGGCCTGCGGCCCCGCTGCGCAGCGCCTTGCGCGATGATATTGACGGCTTGGAATTTAAGCGCCTGGATACCGGTGAAACAATGCGCTGGCGGGACTCGCTGGCCGCCAACTACACCGACGGCATCGTCGTGCTGCACAAGGGCCGCATTGTTTACGAGCGCTATGCCGGCGCACTCCAGCCCGATGGCCAGCATGCGGCGATGTCGGTCACCAAGTCCTTTGTCGGCACCTTGGCTGCGATGCTGGTCGCAGAGGGAACACTGGACCCCGACCGCAAGGCCGCAGACTATGTGCCCGAACTCGCCATGTCTGCCTTTGGCAGCGCCACGGTGCGCCAGGTGATGGACATGACCACCGGCATCCGGTTCAGCGAAGACTATGCCGACCCCAAGGCAGAGGTCTGGGCCCATGCGGCCGCAGGCAATCCACTGCCCAAACCCAAAGACTTCACAGGCCCCCGCAGCTACTACGAGTTTTTGCAGACGGTTCAGCCGCAAGGCATGCACGGCGAGGCATTTGGCTACCGCACCGCCAATACCGATGCGCTGGGTTGGATCATTGCGCGTGTCAGCGGCCAGTCCGTCGCGCAGCTTTTGTCCAGCCGCATCTGGAGCCGCCTGGGCGCCGAGCAGGATGCCTATATGTCCGTCGACGCGACCGGCACCCCATTTGCCGGCGGTGGCCTGAACACGGGCCTGCGAGACCTGGCGCGCTTTGGCGAGATGGTCCGCAACAATGGCTATTTCAATGGCCAGCAAATCATCCCTGCGGCCGCGATCGCCGACATCCGCCAAGGCGGCAGGCGCGCCGATTTTGCCAAAGCCGGCTACGCCCTCCTGCCTGGCTGGAGCTACCGCAATATGTGGTGGATCACGCACAACGCCCACGGCGCCTTTGCCGCACGCGGCGTGCATGGGCAGGCGCTCTATATCGATCCGACCGCGCAGATGGTCATTGCCCGATACGGCTCGCACCCGGTGGCTGCTAATGCGGCAAATGATCCGAGGTCATTGCCGGCGTTTGAGGCACTGGCGCAGCATTTGATGCGAGCTCGGCGCTGAGGCACGCCAGCAAGCGCATCAGCAGCGTACGCTGGTCTGCTTAAGAGGCTCTCTGCATGATCGTAAAAAAGAAGACAGATTCCTACGCTTGGCGGAGCTTGCGGGCGACTCCAGCACATAGATACCTGCTGCCCAACATGGGACCTAAACAGCAGGCCTTGCTAAATATGAGGTATTACATCCTTGGCCCGGCGCTGGTTTTTGCCACAGCCTGACCTATAAAATCTGGACTGCATCCTTGGGAGACTGAATTGATTCGCTATCTGATTTCTGCAATGTGCCTCGTGGCCGCCACCAGCGCAAATGCCTATTCCGGCAATGACCTCCTCAACGACCTCACCAGTACCAAGCGCAAGGGTCTGACTCCTGGGAATGCATTGCAAGACGGTGTGGGAATGGGATATATCATGGGCGCAAGCGATATGATTTCCCAATCTGGGACCGTTTGCTATCGCCAGAACGTAACGAATGGGCAAATTAGCGCTGTGGTGCAGAAGTATTTGGAAAGCAACCCTGAGACGAGAGATGCCAAAGCGGCGCTTCTCATTTACATCGCCCTCAAAGCACACTTTCCTTGCGAGAAGTAGTACGGCCCTATCCCGTTGGCGTACCCAGACTCTCGCAGCGAATCACTGACCTCTGGCTTGATGCGGTAGGCGCAGTGGTTCTTGTTCAGGATGATCGGCGCGCTACAGCAGTTTTAGGTTGAGTTTCGGGCTGTCCAGGGCCTCAGCCAAGGTCCCACCGAGGCTTGCTGGAATATGCGTTATTGCTTCTTAAAAGTCCTTGGCGCCTATTTCTGCAGCTTTTCGCATGGACTCTAAAATTTCTTGCTTGCTCTGGAACGACCCAATCCGGACAGCAAGCTCCTTCCCGCCGTTATCCTCCACCGTCAAAGATGTGCTTCCGGATACCCATGTATAAATCCAACCCTCGGATTTCACACCATATTCATTTCGGTACTCTAGCGTTTTTCTATCGGAGTGCTTTCCATAACGCGCAGTGATGGCCCCGATCAATTCACCAACATACCAAGGTTTAACTTTCAAATCAATGCTATATACTTGATTTGCCTTCAGATATATAGAACCAGATTCCACAGGCACCCCTCCAAACGAGGTTGCTTTCAAGCATTGCTGCACTGCTTCAGAGTTTCCAGGATTTTTTCTTGCACAGTCTATGGATTTGAAATTATATAAAGAGCCGGTATAGGTAGCTTCCATATAATTTGGAAGCCTTTCTCGCAACTCTTCCGCAGAAGCGCCCAGGGCCAGCCCCTTATAGCTAAAACTTTCAGCGTGCACTGAACAACTTACGAATGCTAGAAGCATTACCGCTGCATAGTTGAAACGCATACCCTCTCCTCGAACAAAAAGACATGCAGCCAGATGCCATAGCCCTGGAGATAGGGCACAGCGATGCAGTCGCAATCGGTCATATGGCGTCGACAAAGTTTCGCTAGAAGCTCCACCTCAGAGCCAGAACCTGGCGAGCAGCGCGTATCTCATCGAGCGGATTTAGACAACGCTCAAGATTGCCAACCTGTGACCCGTCCTGCCAATAAAAAAGCCCACTGAAACGGGCGATGTTAACTTGCCTGGCTGCGCTATACAGCCGTCAGCACATCTACTTTTTCAGCAGCAGAGTGGCAATACCAATCGGGATCACCACCCCACAAAGGATCATCATGGTCAGCTCCGTGACTGCACCTGGTCGCTGCAGACCCACCTCTGCCATTGCCATGAGCGACCAGACCCGAAGCCCCGACAGAAAAACCATCAACACGACGACGGCAAGCATCATGTAACCCACGAATTTGACCATATCCCCTCCACTGAGAAAAGCCCATGCTACCAAATGCCAGCCCCTTCCTTGGTGGGTCATCGGAAGTACAGCAGGCATCGATCATTGCAAGCAACGCGAAGCTGGCACCCCAGGCTGCCTTGTCGAGTGTTGATACGATCGAGCAGCAGTGGAAATGCCGAGGTGCAGACCAGCCATACCAGACGCAACCCTGCATACCTGCACTCCCACCACGCCTCAGACACAGGAGAAAGCCCAGCCGGCTATCAGGGCAGATGGGCCACCGGAACATGACGATGTTCGTGACCGCCTATGCGAAGGGATGGATGGCGACAGTAGCCATAGAGGCTGTGAGAAGCCCTAGCGTGAGCCAATGCCCGGAAATGAAAAAACCGCCCAGAAGGCGGTTTTTTCAAAATAGAAACCTCTGCGAGGTTTCTTACCAAATCCCTGTTATCCTGAAGTCTGGTTTTCTTCAGAGGGAAAATTTGGTAGGCGCGATTGGACTCGAACTAATACAGCAGCCTATCTAGATCAAGGCCCCAGAGGGAAACGGGGCTGGATCAACACCCTGGAACCCTCTGAAACCCTCGCCAATGTCCCACGGATTTGTCCCTGAGCAGTGCCGTATCTTGTGGTGCACAGCTCCCCTATATTGCTGCGCATTTGCTGCATTTGACATCCGGCGACAGATCAACGTCGACCTCTGCTCCGTCCGCTTCCTGACCCTGGCCTGCTCCGGGTATGAGGTCTGACATATGTTCCGTCCTTTCGATAGTAGCCGCGAACACTCACGGAGCCGCATGATCCCGTGACACAAGGTGCCGTATCGTAAGATGGATTGGGAGAGGAGGTTCCCAACAAATACGTGCTTGAGCCAATAGCCGGCAAAGAAGCTAACTGGTCTTCCAGGTAGTCAATTTGTGTCTGGAGATCACCGACAGGTGCATCGGAAGCAGCAGCGTTGTCACTGGATGTGCCTCTACCCAACGAACTCAGCGCCTGCTTTTGATATGCCTTTAACTCAGACAGCTGTTGCGTGAGAGCTTGGCGCCGTAGGGCAGTTTCAGCAGGCTCCCTGAACGGATCGTAAGTAGTGCTGGGAGACGGTGCAGAAGTAGGATACTGGGTGGCACAGCCAGCAAGCATTAAGACCAAAGCAACGACGGACAGCAGCTTCTTCATAAACATCTCAAGTTACGTGAATACAATGTAACATTTATTCACAAGATGTCAAAATTCCTCCAACCAGTTGTTGAACTGGGGGGATGGTGCCCGGCGTACGGCGCGACCACTCATCTGAGGCGCGCGACTACAAGATTGATCTGATCTTGCTGGCCAAGTGTGATCAGGCCCGCGCCCTGACGATTGATCGTGAAGGGAACTGGGTAGAGGGTGATGACTTGCTACACGAATAGCGTGATCCCACAACCAGCGGACCTAAGCTTCGATTAAAACTTTAACCCCTGCCTGGAATATTTGCACCATGTCGTTCTCCATCTCAATGCGTCAATATTTATCAATAAACCATCTCTCGACAGCAGCCTTATTTGCCAAGCAATGCCATAACATAGAAGAAAACGCGGGAAATGGACCTACTGAGGAAACTATTTTGCGTATGCATAGAGCCTGTGCAACGTCATCAATCATAGTTTCAGCAGCATTCCTTGAGGCCACCATCAATGAGTTATTTTCGGATTGCACTGATAATAGCGCAAAATCCAGAGTGAAAAAACTCCACGGCCACGAATTGATGGGAAGCTTATGGATAAAGGGCATTCCGCGCACAGCCTCTTACTCAATACTTGAGAAGTATGAAATCGCTCTCGAGCTAAATAAGCGGACTACTTTCTCTACCGGTGAGCATCCATATCAGGACATTAAACTACTCGTTGAACTTAGAAATGCACTTATACACTACGAGCCAGAAACAATTACTAGCCAACCAATAACTGAAGCTGTAAAACTTCACAAATTTGAAAAGAAGTTTAAGGGAAAATTTGCAATTAATTCTTTAACCGGAGTTGGCAATCCATTTTACCCTGACAAGTTATTGGGAGCGGGCTGCGCTCAATGGGCAGTGAAATCATCTGTGTCTTTCACAGATCATTTCTTCCAGCTTCTCGACATCGAGCCCACCTACAACCATGTGCGTGACCAGTATCTATAAATCCTCACCCACTGGTACAAGCAATAAGGCGAGCCATGAATTACAAAGACTTCAATATCGTTGATGAACGAAACAAGAAGCTATCACCAAATTACTTCAAATCTGTATTTTTTCGTGAAGATAGAATACGCTCGGAAATTGGTCGGTGCAAGTGGATGTGGCTATGCCTATTAGAAACCCTTTTTGGCGCGGAACTACTAGAGAACCTTGTCACAACCGCGTCAGCTGGTAAGCACGACCCCGTCAAAGACCCAAACATGGAATTCGGGCTTGCTCAACAGCTCAGCATGCATATACCAAGCGGAATTTTTACAAACCTATTTCACCATCAAATAATCCAACTTTTATACTATAAATTCCATCTCCAGTATCTCATACTATCCCGGGATGGAATACCGATTCCAGATCCTCAGAAGCGTGAAATCGATGTTAAAAGAGTTCGCTTTGCCCTTCAGAAACGCCTACTTTACCAATTCATTGCATTTCGAAGGGTGTATATCGTCACAGCAATAGCAGCAAGCTTGATATTGAATATCATTGCTTATTATGTAACTGAAAGCGCATACATAGCAGCCTATACAGCTATTGGTTTGGAGGCATTAAGGAGAATATTTAAGATTTAATTGGGACGTTAGCCCCAAAACTGCCCATGCAACAGTTTCAATCGGGAGGCCAGCGTTTCGGGATCGTGCTGCATGTGCAGGAGAGGTGTGGTGCCAATGCTCACATGCTCATACCAAATGTGGAAGGCGCGAGCTTTGGGTAGCATCTGGGCGGTATCCCTGATGGCACCCGCGATGGAGCTGGCGGTGAAGCTCAGGGCTTCTGAATGCTCATTCATGACCCGGGCCAGGTACTGACCGGGCGCGCTTTTTTCAATGTGCAGGCTCTGGATCATTTTTTCACTTCAGGGACGAACTGAATGGTGCCTATTTTCTCCGCCGCGATGTCCCCGCGTGTAGGCCGAATCCAATGGATCCACAGCCCCTTCATCCAGGCCAGCGCATAGAGCACACTGACCGCGAAGATGCCCCATTGCTCGGCCTTCCAGGAGGCGTAGAACCAGAAGGGCTGGCCCAACATTCCGAAGATGCACGCCCAGCGCCTGAAGCTCTCAGCGCGGGCCTGCGACAGCCAGGCAGCAGCTGCACCTAGCACCGCGATGGCAACCTGATCGATCTGCATTCGACACCCTTTAAAGCTGTATGAACATACAGTTTAAATATGCAGCGTAAAGCCCTTCAGATCGGTGGCTTCAAAGGAGGTGGGTTGGTAGGATTTGAAATCTGACCAAGCCTGCCGCGCACCTACGCAAGGACTTCACGCCTTCTGAGCGCGTGGCGATTGGTGAAGCGATTGAGTCCGAGGTGAAAGCGGAGGCCGACAAGCGCATGAAGTCTGGTGTTTAGAACCCTCAGGAAAATTTTCCTGAGGGTGGTCAGACCCGCGATCTTGTGGCCAAGGCCACCGGCTTCGGCAACGGCAAGACCTATGAGCAGGCCAAGAAGGTGGTGCAGCAGGCAGTGCCACTACACAGCTGAAAATCCAGCCGTGCGGGTGCAAGGATTGGATTTGAGATCTCTCCCTTTGGAGCACGGCCGCATTGGACCGCTTCCCTCGCCACCACGGCTCAGTTTTGAGCCATGGCAGGGGCTACCCAGAGTTTGGGTAGGCCCAATCAGATTTGAAATCCGATTGGGTCAGCCGGCTCTATTTTGAGCCCGTTGATTTCGCTGAACTTTCAAGCAAGCAACTTCTTGATGTAACGAGGAACTCGCGCAGAAGAGAGAAGACCGGCTTTGATTCTTCGCAATAGATCAGCGCTACAGGGATCTTTAGCCTGCCAAACGGCTTGGTCCACCATAGCTTGAACATGTTCCACAGACTCGATGCGAGGATCTCTGTAATACACGTAGCTATCATGCGTAACAAATGGATGTTCACCTGCACGTATGACACACGCCGAATCATGAGGAAAATCCGGCCTAATGGAGGTAACACTGACCATGATCACTTGAGGGTTGCCGCCGTAACCATCGAGGTTAGTAGGGCCAACCGCAATAACGAACAGATGCTTATGCTCTGCAGGTCCTGAAGGAACTAGCAGGCATGCGCCCTGCTCGCAATTCCATGGCATATCACGAAAATGCAGCGTTGAGCTGGGCTTGCTCAGTCAGGTGGCGAACCGCAGATTCAATGCCATCCTTAGAAAAGCCCAATGCGGAGAAAAGGCGATCCAGAGGGATAGGTGCACTAGAGCCATGTGGATCAATCCACTCCGGGCAACCTTCGCCATGGGTGTAGTTGACCAAATCAAATTTACTCAGATGACCAAATTCTTTCCAGATCGAATCCAATGCGTCTAAGTCGCCATCGCTCAACTCAAGGAGATCGTCTTCCGGCGTTCTGATCATACTGGGATCGCGCAGAGCCAAGTCGTGTCCTGCTCGATCATCCACCCAGGTGGCCCATCCACCTTCTACGCCCTTAAGCGCACCGTTCATGTAATCGTATGTCATGGATAAGACAGGTCCATGCGGCATCGATACCAATTTATCTCCGGTGATGGGCTCACCGTACAAACGCAATGACTCGCGCTCAGCCAAGTACATCAGCTTCATCAGCTTCAGCAGCGGCAGGCGACCTCCCGCACGGTGCAGCAAGAACGCTGCAGCCTGTGCCGTGCGCTTCTCATTGAACAGTGTTGGATATTGCATAGTCCTAAGATGGTATCACGACGACAAATTTCGAGCATTGTGATATCAAGCTTACCCTACTCTTCTGTAGCAAAACGACCAACATCCAGGGCATCGCGGCGCTTGCGCGGCAGGTACACCCCGTCCTCGGCCTCGCGAATCCGCTTCTCACGGTTGCGCACGCTCTGGGCCAACTGGATCGGCTGGATGCGGCGTTCAGGGTTCTTGTCATTGAACTTGGCAATTGCGGCCCGGGCTTCTGCCTTGCCCTCCTCATCCTTGGCCATCGCCGCCATGGCAAATTGCTCCACCAGCGTACGGCGCCTGGTTATCAGGGCACGGTCATGCGAGATCACTGCCGACTTACCCTCGAAGGCGTTACGCGTCTCCGACGGAGAGAACCCTGCGGCTTGGCCCCAGATGGCCGCGGCGTCCACCTCATCCTGAATGACGATGCCCGACTTGTCCTTGACGCCCTCCTTGTTGTAGCGCCAAGCCTTCAACGGTCCGCGCAACGCCGTGGGCATCATGCTTTCCAGTCCGCGCTGGTATTGGCCATGGCTCATATCCTGCAAGCCCTTGAGCCCGTTCACCGCAATGGCGGCCACGGGGCCGAGCGCTGCAGTCATTGCCGCCTCGCCCAGGCGCTGGCCTTCCAGCCCTTCCTGCACATCGGGGAAGATCAGCTTATCCAGGCCGACGCGCCCCGAGATGTCCCAAGGCGTCAGCCGCGACAAGCCATGCGCCAGAACCTCGGCAGGCTTCTGGCCAAAGGTGTCGGCCAGCATGTTCTGCAGTGCCACCTGCGCATCCCAGGGCTCGTCGTCATCGCCGCCCAGCATCGAGGCCGCTGCAAGCAAGGTGGTAACCATCGGCAGGCCCAGCACGCCGGCGGCCATAGCATGGCTCGTCAGCAGGCCGGCCAGGGTCTTGCGTGCCTCTGCCCGTACTTCTGGGGTTGCGCCCTTGAGCGACTGCTGCGCATTACGCACGAAGGTGTACACCATGTTCTGGCTGTACTGCTTGAACAGCAGCAGCACCTTTTGCCAGTTGCCCTGCATGAAGCGCGGGCGGTTGTTCGCGCTGTAGTCGAAGTGGCCGTCGTAGGTGGCCTGCACCGCTTGGCTGTACGCAGATTTGCTGTCCGCACCGGTTTCCCGGGCCAGGCGGTAGGCGGCCACAAAGGTCACCTGGCGGTTGAACTTCTCGGCATGGTGGAACATCCAGCTGGCAGCGCGCATCCATGGGCGCAGGCCATTTGTCACCTTTTGATCCTCGCCCTGGGCGATGCCGGCCAGATCGTGGGCCATGGTCACATCCACCACCCCCGAGCGCACAGCTTCATCAAATGCCGCCTTCTCGTCGGTATTCAGCGAAGAGGTAATGTCGTTCTTTCCTCGCATCGTCTCCTGGCTGGCCTTCAGGAGAGCCGCACCGGACTTGCTGAAGCCCCACTTGGCGCCCATCACCGGGTAAGCCACCAGCGCGGTCTGCGACAGGTTGACCATCGCAGAAGCAGGCGACAAGCCAAGGTAGAAGATGAAACCCAGGCTGGTCAGAGCGGTCGACACGGCATTGGACTTGGGGTTCATGGCTGCGTCATGGCGCTTGGCCATCTCGTCAATGACCTGCTGAGCCTTCACCGAATCAAAGCTGGGATCGGTCACGCCTTCGTCTGCGCGCCGCTGCATCTCGGAGAGCTGGTCCTGCAGCTGGTCGCCGTATCGGAGCTTGGCCAGGTAGCTGGCCCCATGGAATACATTCTGAGCGAAGGCCCGGCGTGCATCCTGGCTGAAGCCGGCCGTGCCCTTGCGGTGGATGCCATGCTTGGCCCAGGATAGGTCCGGCAGGGACGACAGGTAGAGCTGGCCCAGTGCATCTTCGAGCTCGGCGCGCTGCTTCGGCTCCATGCCCTGCTTATCCAGCACCCCATAGAGCTGCTCCATGAAGCCACGGCCCACGGTGTCGCGGTCGGCCACGAACTCTTTGCCCTTGAGCACCTTGCCCACGGTAAAGCCCTTGGAGGCGGGGAAGGCCTGGGCGAGCTGGCTGCGGGTGGTGTCGGCTTCGCGCATGGTCTCTGCGCGGCTGACGTTCGCCACCTTGCCTTCGGCGTCTTTGACCACCACGACATACTGGCCGAAGCGGGCCAGCGGGAAATACACGCCCTTGATGTGGCCGAAGAACTCGTCGTCCATCCGCTTGAGCATCGCCGCCTTGCGCTCGCTCCCCATCTCGGAGCGCTCGATGCGTTCCTTGATGGCTGAGCGCACGTCGCGCATGTGGTTGCGGTGGATGTCGCGGGCCCGCTGGTAGACGTCTTGCGCCTCTGGCGACAATGCCTCATAGCGCTTGCGCAGCTGCACGTAGCGCACGCGGTTGTCACCCTGCACATAGTCCTTGGCTGGATCCATCTGCGCCAGGGTAGAGTCGTGCATCAGGTCCGCCAGCGCGTTCTCGTCCTTGAGCTTCTCCCAGTCCTTGGCCAGCTGGTCGGCACCGGCGCCGGCCTCGTTCTTGTCCGCATCCATGCGGGCCATGAGGTCGTTATAGGTGCGCATCTCCGGCAGCATGTCGCTGTACACGTCCACCAGCTGACGGCGACCCAGCATCTGCAGGCTGAGCGGCCGCAGGTCGGTTGCCTTAAAGCCCGCCTGCTGCTTGATGTTCGTCACGGTCACGGACTTGAGGGCATCGCCAATACGCTGGCCCACGGGGGTATCACCACGGGAGCGAAACCGGGACACGTCGCCAGCGGCATTGCGCGCCGCCGCTGTGTCGCCTGAATGCGCAATGGCCGACAGCACGAAGCGCTCGGCCTGGCTGTAGGTCATGTTGCGCACCGTGTTAGCCAGGCGCTTCATGCCCATCTTGTCGGCCACGCTGGCAAGCCAGTTGGCCAAGGTACGGACTCGCAGGCCAAGCCGCGTTCCTGCCTGCTTCTGGGCGCGCAGCTCCTCGGCCACCACTGCCAGCCCTTCCTCGATGGCCAGCGCCTCATAGCGGCCGTTCAGTTCGCTGCCGGAAAATCCCAGGTTGCGCAGCTCCTCGCGCTGCTGGGTGGCCTCGGGCGCATCGCGCTTCCACTGGTTGGCATATTCCTGCACCCGCGCATCACGCTTTGCCAAGTCCAGCATTGTCTGCACATAATCAGCATCTGGCACAACATTGCGCAAACCATGGTGGAAAAGCTCATGAAAGACCGTCTCGATGACATCCAAGGGACTGCTGTGCGCCCCGGCGACGACAGCAAGCTGCCCGTCGGGTTTCCGCACCCCCTTCACGTAGTCCGGAATCCCTTGCCCAAGGTCCCCGGCCCGCAGCACGACATCAACTGGTGGCGGGTTGCTGAGCCCCGCAAGGGCATCATTCACCGCTTTCTGAGCCTGTTCAAGCGATAGGCCACGCTCGGGCATGCTCTCGCCCGTGCTGTTGAAGAACACCATCCCTGAGCCGTCACCCAGCTGCTGCTGGCCTTGGGCGACCTGCACATCAGCGGCGCGGTCGCTGCCCGTCAGGGCGAAGGAATCCCGCTCGGCGTCGGCCTGGGCGCGGCGCTGAGATTCGGTTTCAGATCGGGTTTGGTTGGCGGCGTCTTGCCGCTGTGCCTCTTCACGCGCTACCAGGTCGGCCCTGGTGGGCGAAGTTAGGCGGAAACTGCTGGCTTCTGGCTGGGCTGCAGGCCCCTGCGTTCCATCACGCTTTGGAGCGCTTGCTTGCGCTTGGCCTGGGGTAACTTCATCAGCGCGGCCACGGCCTGGGCCATCTTCTTGCGCTGTTCCGGGTTGCTGGGTAAGTTCATTTTGGATTTCCTGTTCGGTGAAGCCAAGCGCTCGCATGGCATCTTCGGCGCTCATATTGCTTGGGCCATCAAACACCACGTCGGCGTCCTCCAGCGCAAAGAGCGTCGCATCGTCCAGCTGCTCAATCGATGAGACAGCTGCATCTTCCTCCATCGCCTGCTGCCGCGCAATACGGGATTGCATCTCAGCATCAACCTGCTCTGGTCGGTACTGGGCAATCACGCGCTCGTTGCGCATGGCACGGTGCATCAGGTCTTCCAGCTGCTGGACTGCATCAGGCGAGCGGATAAAGCCCTCTTCGTAAGCGGCCTGTGCCAGCTGGTCCAGCTGCTTACCGGACTTGCGGAAAATGGGGCCAAAGCCGGGCACCATCGCGGCGCGCTGCTCGGCCGCACCTGGTGCGAAGTCACGGCGCACATCAGGCACCACGCCATGTTTGCCAAGGAATGCGCGCATGGGATTGGCGGCCTCTGCATTGGCGCGCAGAGTGCGGCCCGGGGCAGTGCGCTTGCGCTCCGCATCTCGGTACTCGCGGCGCTGCGTATCCGCTGCTACCTGGGGCTCAGGGCTTACTGGCTGCCCTGCTTGCGCTGCGCGGTCTTGCGAGCGTTGCGCTTGAGCTTGCTGGGTTTGATTGGTTTGATCGCCATTGATTGCTCCGTTGGTGCTGGTGGTAGAAATGGGTTGGCCGATATAGCCAAGGGATGGATCGCCGCCGGCAGGGACCACCTGGTGCGTCGCCTCAAGGCCTTTGCGTTCCAGCGCCTGCTGGGCTGCGGACTCGGTCAAAAATGGGGTGCCGTTGATGCGGGTTACCGCTTGGGGCTGCGCGGCAGTAGCGGCGCCGCTGGCGGCATTGCCGGCAGCCGCTGCCGCGCCGGCACCCGCTTGCTGCTGTGCACGGTTGACCACTTCGGCGCGCCGTTCTTGGCGCAGACCGTTTTGACCGCCGATCATTCGACCGGTGGGCCCGTTGTCAAACTCCAGCGCCGGGGGCATTGCCTGGCCGCGCTCCAGCGTGAGCGGCTGAATCGGGGTGTAGTTGCTCAGGCCCAGGCCGGTCCGCTGTTGCCTGCGGGCTTCCTGCGCTGCGCGCTCTTGCTGCTCGGCATTGCCGCGCGCCACGGCCTCGCCCCGGGTCTCCGCTCGCACGCCGCCGTCACCCGCAATCATTCGGCCGGACAGACTGGCATCGAACGGCAAAGCGCCCTGGCCCTCCGGGGCAGTGGATCGCTGCTGCTCAGGGGTCAGCAGTGCAGAGGGTTGAACGTCGTAACCTCGCCCGCTTGGATGGGGCACCACAGACAGGGGGAGCCCTTCGTCAGCGGCGCGCCGACGGATTGCATGGGCCTCATTGAGACGCATGGCAGCTCCCGGATCAATGCTTTGAGCTGCCGCCAGTTCAGCAATACGGCCAGAGATTCGGCTGGCCTCTGGGGTCGGCTGGTCAAACTCGATGGCGTTTTCGTACTGCGCAGCCTCCAATGGCTCCAACGCCAAAGCACGGCGAGGAGCGCTACCGGCTGAATTTTCAGCCCGTTGGCGTGCGTCATAGCCTGCCAGCACCAGCGCGGCCGGCATGTCCTCTGGGCCAAGCCCCTGCTGGATCGGCGGGGCACCCTCTGCCAAGGCGGTCAGCTCTGATTGCCTGAATGCTCGCACGCTCGGCGGCAGCGCTTGATTCGCCAGGTCCGCCTTAATGAGTTCCGCTTGTCGCTGCAGCTCTGCTGGCAGCCGGTATAAAGCTGAATCGATCTCCGCGGTGCTTAGCTGGGTGGCCACCGGTGCGGCAATCGGCTCCAGCGACAGATCTACCGATGCAGCTGCAGCCTTGGAAAGTGGACCGGCAGCAGGATCAATGCCCATCGCCTGCGATGGGGTCAAGGGTTGAGCTGCAGGGGTGGACTCACCACCAGGCACTGCGCTCTCCGCACTGCTTGGTGTCGCTGCGTTCGGCATGGCCGCACGCCCTTCAGGCTGGCTATCCGGCGCAGCTTCGCCGCCAGGGATGTCTTCTGCCGCCTCGGGCTGAGTGTCGGCCTTACGGCCTCTCTGGCGCATGTGGTCCACAGCACCGGATGCCCCGCCCATCACGCCGCCGCCGATACCGCCCATGGCAGCAGCAAAGGCCGAGTCTTCCAGGTTCTCCGCTTCTCGCGGATCCTTGAAAGCGCCCCACTGCTCGATCATGTTTTGTGCGCCCTCGGTCGCACCTTCCTTGAGCACGCCCTTGCCAGCCTCTTTGAGCACGGTGGTGGGCCCCAGGCCGACACCCTTTACGACCTTCATGGCCTGGCCCATACCAATGCGCTCCAGCGCCGTAGCCGGGATGGCCGCAGCCAAAGCCCGGGCCTTGTCTTCCTGGCCGGACTCTTGCTGCTCCTGGCGAATGCCGCCGTATTCCTGGGTGAAGATTGGCGCAAGACTGCCTGCGACACCGCCGATGGCAGCGCCTGCGGCCGCACCTACGGGGCCCGCGATGGAGCCCAGAGTACGGCCAGCCTTGGCACCGGCCAGGCCACCAGCACCTGCAGCAGCGATTTGTGGGCCCAGTTGGCCGACGGCTTCACGAGCCGCAAGCCACGGGCTTTCGATGATGTCGGCCAGTTTACGGATGCCAGCGGGATTGCGGTCGATGATCCCTTGGCCCGTGTCCTGCAGCGCCCTGGTGGCGAAATTCGGCCCTGTCACATCCTCGGCAGAGGTTGCCAAGGTGGTGAGCATCTGCCCAGCTGTCCGCTTTGTAGTGGGGAAAAAGCCCGGTTCAGCTGGCGGGGGTGGTGGGATGTTGAACGCCTCTTCGTAGCTGACGCTCCCGTCCGACGCCGGTGCTTTTGCTTGCGCAGCAGGAGGCGGAGCTGGGGGCAGCCCGAAGGCGTCTTCGTAGGAGATTGATGTAGCAGCCATGGTTTCCAGTGTGTGGATCCCAAGTGCTGCTGTCGAACCCAGTGGGGTGGTCAGCGTGGCGGCTCGAACGCTTTGCCATTCCAGCGCAGATAGCGACCGTCCGGCAGGGTGTACATATTTCCCTTCACCAGTTGCTCTTTTGTTGGGGGTGGTGTCTGCGTTTGTGCAGGTGGCCTCAGCCATTGCTCACGCACAGAGTCATAGATGGAGGTTGGCTCTTTCACCGTCTGACCGTCTTGGACATAGGTGCCACCACCTGCAGTGACGAAGCGGTCCTTGGTGCTCTCTGGCTTGCCCATGAGCGCGAGCAGCCGGCCCTGGGCGCTGCGTTGTTTCTCCGCAGTATCCGCTTGAGCTACCGCATCTTGAGCCGCCTCAAGGCGCGCAGCACCCCTGCTTCGGACTGCAGCATCTGACTGTTCCAGCGCCAAACGACCGCGATCGACGGAGTTCCGCATTGCCTCTCGCTGGTTTGCACCCGCTTGCTGAATGCCTTCGCGCTGCAGGCCTGCATTTGCATGCAGCGTCGCCTGCGCCGCCCTTGGCTGTTCGGACTGCAGGGCCAGATCGTTATCCAAAGCAGCCCGGTAGGCTCGTGCTGCTGGGTTGTTCTCCGCACCCCTGCCGCCCCATTTGGTGGTGTTCGTGATGCTGCTGGCAGACGTGGCCAGGTTCTCCAGCCGTTTGCGTGCCGAATAGTCGTTGGTGCTGTTGGCCACCTGAGGCTCCGCGAACTGCGGCGTTTCGGTCTGGCCAGCCTGCCCGGGTGCGCCACCTTGGAGGCGCTGGTCAAAGGCCGGGTTGTAGCCCACGCGCTGACCTACCAGGCCCTCCCTTTGAGCTTGCTCGACGGTCATTCCAACGGGGCTGCGCTGGGTTGCCGATTGCGCACCGGTGGCGGTGTCAGTGTTGCGCGCCGCCTGCTGTCCGCCCGGCTGAGCGCTGCTCGGCGTAGCCGCCGCGCCGGCTGTTGACTGCGCGGCATCCGATGGGTAGACATAGCTGCCGTTGGGGCCCAGCGACACCTGAGCGCCGCCGGGGGACACCCGAAATCCTCCGAAGCCATCGCCCCGCATGCCTGCGCCTTCCACGGCACTGCCACGTTCGTTCGTATAAGAAACAGGCCCAGACACGTTGCCACCGCTAAACGACGTGGAGCCATCAGCCAGGCGCTCCATGCGGACGCGGCCGTCAGGATTTGCCTGGCCCACCTGGGCATTGGTCATGCCGGAGCGGTCCCAATTGGTTGGTGGTGCAATTTGAGCAGCGCTAGGCGGGGTGGCATTGGCGTTCGGCTCTGGGATGACGCGCCCAGAACTCTCCGGGTTGGAAGCAAGTGGCTTGGACTCGCCGGGCCCGGGGATCATGCCAGCCATGGCGGGCGTGCTTGCCGCTCCAATGGTTGCAGCGGATGCGCCCTCGAGAGAGCTGAGGCCTCGGCTGAGCAATGAGCTAATCGCCCCGCCAGTCTTTGCCACGGCGGGCAGCGCGCCGCCTAGCCCGCCAACAGAGCTGGCAATTGCCTGGAGGTTTCTGCCGGTGTCAGTATTAAATACGTTATCCATGGAGCCATCCGGCTTAGGCGCCTGCTTATCGGTGTCCATGGGAATCTGGTTTGCCAAGGCATTGCCAGTAGCCTGTCCCGCGTTTGAAGGCGCGAGGGCCGCAGCCGCAGCTGTTGGTGCGGGAGCAGCTGGAGTAGGCGCGGGAGGGGTAGCAACCTGCTGGACGCTCTGGTCCTGTGCTGCCGCTGCAGCATCGCCAAAGCTGTTCGCACGGCGCATCGCCTCTTCATCGATCACGCCACCATCTGCAAAATGCCCTGCCTTCTTAGGCTTGCCTGATTGCTTGTGCGTGCGCTCAATGAGGTCATTGAGGCGACTCACCCCAATTTTTCGGGTGGTGTCGGCCGGCAGCACGAATTCGCCTTTGGAAGCCTTGATGTCGACAGAATCTGAGGTGCCATCGCCTGGGCCATCGATCAACCCGCCATTGCGGTATCCCTTGGCTGGCACATTGGAGCCCATGGCGGCAAGGCGGCGGGCGGCGGGTGATTGGGCGTGAAGCATGAGAAAACCTTGTTGAGTATTGCGATCGCTACCAGCTGGAATGCACCAAAGGCGGGGAATCGTCGCGGTGCTTGCGCTGCACATTGGCATCATCTCGCCGGCCGAATGCCTGCTCAAACAGGGCCAGGTGCTCGCCAGCTTTGACCGTGTCGAACGTGTCTGCGTCTTGCTTGAGATGTGCCCGGTACATCATCCAGTGCAGCAATCGGGTATGAAATCTGGTCGGGAGCTCTGGCGACTCAATGCTTGAACAGGCAGACAGAGGCCGAAGGGCCCCTCGGTAGACCGTCAGAGCTATGGCGCCGGGGCTGTTTGGCCTGGGCACCAGCCGAAGCTGTGGAGGTCGGGCACCGCTGGCTGGCTCGTAGATGAAGCGCCGCGGCTGGCCTTCTCGCTGCTCCCAGCCGCAGCTATGCGAGTCCTCTTCCTCTACGCTGGTTTCATCGATCACGCGGCCATTGAAGGTGGCGCGGTTGATCTCCAGCACAGATGGATGCAGCGGGTATGTGTCCTGGGCAATAACGACGGAAAGCGCGCAGACGGAGCTGGTGCTGCGATCCTCGATCAGCTTTGCGCGCTCACTCGCTTCCTGCACCGCTTCATTGAGAAAGCCGACGATCTCCTCCGAAGCCCAGAACGGCGGGTCGGCCTGGTCCAGGCATGCAGTCCTGAATGCGGTGATGAAATCGCCGACATTCATTGCATCAGCCCTGCTCGCTGATGGAAGCGAATGCGGCGTCAGCTTCGGCGCGAGTCACTTCAAAGCCCGCCTTGGCCTTCAACTTCATCAAGTTGGGCTTGCCGTCGGCGGTGAAGTTGGCCTTGTCGCCTTCGGCGATCATCTGCTGCAGCACTTCTTGAAGTTCGAGTTGGCGGCTTAGGATCTGGGTGCGCACCTCGCTGGTGCCGCCATCCACCAGCACAGCACCACGGGCAATGGCCTGTCGCTGGAACATGCTGGGAACCTCGGTGCCATCGTCGTCGGCTGCGATCACCAGAGTATGGCCACTGGTCAGCGCCACATGCAGATCAGCATCAGTAGGGGAACGGAATTTCATGGTTGTGTCCTGAGAAAAGGCCCGTCGGCACAAAGCCAACGGGCAAACGGGCGGTTAAAGGCCCGACCACTGAGGAGAAGCTCAGCCTTGAGTGAAAGCCGACCGGCCTTCCACGAAATACTGGACCGTCACGCGGGCCTGGCCGGCAGTGGCAGCCGCGCCGGTTTGGACGAGCAGCGCATTGATCGCGCCGGCCAGCTGGGTCTTGTAGCCAGTGACGGTCAGCTCGGTACGACCAGCGGTTTTCAGGTCGATGGGAGTTGCGGTGTAGCGGTCATCGTCACCGACATCGCCCAGCTTCAGGGTGGCAGTGGTGGCACTGTTCCAAGGGGTGATGACGGTCACATCGCCGCCAACGACGACAGCGCCGCCTGGCAGATCAATGGCGCCCTCGGCGGTGCCGTAGGCAGTGGGATCACCAAAGGCGATCAGCATGGTGGCCACGATAAACTACTGGCGGCCGGCAATTTTCTTGATGGACATGGTTTGCTCCGTGTTTCCAAAAAAAGGGAGCGAGGCCAAGCGGCCCCGCTGTACTGGCATCAGCCCTTCAGGTAGTGATCGATGGACAGCACGCCGAAGTCCTCAACGGACTTGTCGTAGATGGAATAGAACTCGGGCTTGAGCAGGCCCAGGATCTTGTCGATGTTCAGACCCACCTTGTTGTCGTAGTCGAACAGCTTCTCCACCCAGTCGCCAGGACCGAGGTCAGCCATGGCCAAGGCTTGAGAGCCGCACAACAGCGTGCGCGTGCCGTTCACGTTGCCGCCGGCGCCCCACTTCGAGCCAGCTGCTGCGCCCAGCGTGCTGTACACCAAGTTGTGCTCATGGATCACGGCGCCGTCAACGGTCACGGTCGCACCGGTGAACCAAGGCGAGTCCATACCCGTCTTGGTAGCCACGGCAACCACTGCGCGCTGGTAGTCGGGATCCTTCTTGAGCTCAGCCAGGGTGCCAGGCTGAACGAAGATGACGTAGTACGCCTTGCCGTTCTTCATCAGCGGCTTGACGCGATGAGTCTTGGCATAGGCCACGGCATCCACGATCATTCCGTACTTGGGCACGAAAGCACTGGTAATGCTGCCGGTGCTGGAGACCTGCAACGAAGATCCGTCCCACATCAGCGAACGCTTGGGGGAAGGTGGACGCACATCGCCGGCAAAGGCCAGGCTTGGGAACACTGAACCGATGCGTGGGGAGCCATCGTTATTGAAAGCGTAGCTGATGCCCGACAGGGTCAGAAAGCCCAGCTGATCGCAACGGTTGCCCAACCAGTAGGCCAGCTTGTCGCGGCCCTGCTCACGGAAGTTGAGCACCGTGCGCTGGTCGGACATCTTGCCCTTGTTCTTCACACCGTGGCTGAGCTGGTCGATGGTGATGATCTGCGAATGGGAGTCCATCGCTTCTTCATTACCTTCGCGCTCGTTGTCGCCTGCGACGCCATCGCCCACCAGGTCGGCCACCAACTGGAAAATGGCGCTCTCGCCCTTCTCCGTCTTGGTGAGCTCCTTGATGATCTGCACCACGTTGTTGTCGCCCTTGCCCGAGAAGTTCTTCAAGAACATCTGGTCGCGGGCGGCGTTCCAGGTCTCGCGGGCCCAGCAAACCTTCTGAATAGGGGTCAATGCTGCAAAATTCGTTTCCATGTCATGCTCCAAAAATTGACGATTTCATTTCGGGACATGACGCCGCCCATCGCGAGAACATGGCATAGGTGGCCAAGAGCACCAACCTGTTTAACGCCCGGCTGAGGCGACATCCCTTTGAATATTCGGCAGCAAGGTGGGTGAAGCCCTGCAGCCGATTGCACGCATCAGACCGCGTCGCCGCGCAATTTCTTGCGCTCTGCTTCAGGCAAGGCTTCGTATTCCTCATCCGTCAGCTTGACTCCATCGATCTGCGGTGCAGTGGCCCTGTTGCCCAGCCCTGCCTGCAGTTGAGCCGGCTGAAGCTGAGAGTCCAAAGCGCCGCGCTCATTGGCGCGCTGTGGCCGTATATCAACATGCCGGGTGTCAGGTCGTACACCCCCAATCGGGTGAGCCCCAGGCGCAAAGCGAGGAGCAATCGCATTCACTGCTTCTTTCAGAGCCTGTGCTTGCGATGTACCCCTGCTCACCTTCATGATCACTGATGCTTCAATGAGGTCCATCGCTTCAACGCCTTCAGGCCCCTCAAGCCAGGGGTAGCTCTGCAACAAGGCTTCTACCGTCTTGCTTGCCGCAGCGGTCTGCTGTTGTGCTGCCGTCTCATGGGCAAATCGCGAGTAAGCGGCGTCTTGAAGAACGCCATTGATCTCCATGCGCAGCTTGGTCGCGGCCTTGGTGTCGCCGTCCAGCACCAACTGCAGATAGAGCTCCTCAGCCGCCTCGATGTCGTACGGCTCAGGAGCGGCCTGTGGTGCTTGCTGTGGGGGCCGTGCCGGTGCTGCACCTGCCGCTGGCTGAGCGCTGGCCAACTGTGCGCGCAACTGCTCCACCTCAGTCTCCAGTGCCTTGCGCCGGTCGTTCACTTCGTTGAACCGCGCGCGAGGAATGCCAGTACCACTGTTGGTAGAGGCGTCTGCATCTTCTGCATCCGTCAGTCGGGCATCGGAAGGCAGCTGGGAGGCATCCTCCTTGGCCAAAACTGCAGCCAGCGCTTCAGGGTTGACCGCGCCACGGGCGTCATCACCACGCAGGCGGGCGCGCTCTTCTGCACTCTTCTGCATGTAGCCCTCGTCGTCGTCCAGCACCTCAACCGCAGTGGCAGTGCCGCCGGCATCCGAGCCGCCCTCGCCAGCTTCGTTCAGGGGCTTCATCATCTTGATCAAAAGCATGTTCATGGTTTCCTCCTCACATTGGTGGTAGATCAGCTAGCTTGCTGGTTGGCTGGATGGCCAGAAGCCACGGCTTCCAGTGGCGAGCTATCTTCATGCGCAGCGGTCTCGTCTTTGGCCCGGCATGCTCCGCATTGCAGCGTTACCCCACCTGCCAGAACAGAGCCGCAAGCAGCCTGCTTCGATCCGAAGTCATATTCGACGGTGATGCCGCACGAGGTTTTTGCATTGGTGGTCATAGTTTCTCCAGTGGTTAATCAGCGCGCCTAACACCATCGGGCGCGAGGGTTTCAATTCCCGCTTCCTGGCCGCGCGCAGGGCTGGCTGGATTGAGCGGATCGGTGTTCTGTGGGAGGTCTACGCTCGGCAGCGGGCCTGGCAGCTGCGGCACGATGGGCGCAGCGTCATGGTCCACCGCGCCTGCCGAACGCAGCAGGCCGTCTGCAAGCGTTGCGGTCTCTGGCGTTTGGGCGATGACCTGCGCCGTCTGCACAGCGCTGTATTGGCTCTTGACCTGGGTATCTGTTGCTCGCACATCGGCCTGGCGGGCCTGGGCGTCCAGCAGGCGCACACGCGCATCAACCACGGGGTCTGCCGGGGGCTTGTTACCCTCGATGGACGCCAGGATCTCTTGCTTGTCGGCCAGGTTGGAATAGCGCACCAGCACGGCTGGGGGGATAGGAGCCCCGGCCTTCATCATCTCCAGCGCTTGCTGGAACTGGCTGTTCTGGAAGGTCACCTGCATCGGCTGCTCGGAGATCACCACGTCATAGGTGCCCACCGTCACATCGTTGAAGTAGCCGCCCGTCATCGGATCAAAGCGGTTGATCTCCAGCGCCTGCTCCACCTTTTTGCCCGTCATCGGGTCGGTCTCGGTGATGCGGAATACGCGGTAACTGTCGTAGTAGCGCTGGATCAGCTTGAGGATGCGGACCGCCAACAGGTGGCGGGTGTAGGCCAGGTTGTCCAGGGGCACGGCCAGCTGCTGCTGGCTGGCAAACTGCTTGGACTGAATGGCGATGCCCGAGATCTCCGGGCCTTGGCTGCCGCGCATGGCGTCGGGCACCGTCACGTCCTTGAGCGCCTTGTCTGCGCGGTCGATGATCTTGTCGATGCCAGTGGGCACCTGGTTCGGCTGAATCTTCTTGGGCGCCTCACTGCCCTTCTTGTACTCCACCACAAGGCCAGTCTTGCCGCCCTGCTCCTGCAGCTGCTCCAGCGTCATGTTGGCTAGGGAGTCTTCCTGCACGATCCAGCCGCTGTTGGCAGCCGTGTTGACGATGTGCACATATTGGCTCACCGCCTTGTTCAGCGCCTCTTGCGGGCCCATGGCGTCATCCACCATTCCAACGGTCTGTCCGCGCCGGAAGTACGCGAAGTACGGCACCACGGTGTAATGCTCGTATGGGCTGTAGGTGTCGTGCAAGGTGGCCGTGTACGTGGTCACTGTCCATTTGATGCGGCGCTTCATGCGCTTGGCGCGCACCGCCCCGTTGGCCAGGGCATCAGCGATGGAATCCGCTGCCATGGTGGCCTCCACCTGCACATCTCCCGAGGCTGGCCAGACGAGGCACTGGGTGAACTCGTAGACAAAGCGCTGCCGGTCGATGATGCGGTAACGCTCCAGGCCATCATCCTTTTGGGCCATGGCGTCCGTCCAGCCGGTACGGTCTCGGCTGCCGAACTTGTTGCGTGGCATCTCATCATCGAGGTCGCCAAAGTCGCGGCCACCGTCATTGCTCTCTTCGGCTGCCTTCCTTGCGGCCTTGCCGTACAGCTGCTCAATCTCATCGAGAGTGAGCCAGCGGGTAATGATCACATCGCCCCATTGGTCTGGGTCGTAGGACTTGCTGTCAGGGTCTGGGACAACGTCCAGCGGGTCGAGCGTGCCAATGACGATCTCGCCCTGGATGTTCTTGTCGAAGTCCATGCGCAGCTCGTAGTAGCCACGCTGCTGTATCAGTCCATCCGAGAATGCCTGCGTCTCGTGCCAGTGCAGATTGCACATGTCGGCCACCTGCATCGTCACCTTGGACAGGATCGTTGCTGTGTTCAGATCCGCGTCTCCGCCCCGGGGCTTGAATGCGATGTCAGCGCGGTTGTGAATCTGGTAGCCAATGGCGGAGTTAACCGAGGGCTTGATCTGGTTGAACTCGTAGGCGGGTCGGCGCTCGCGCTGCAGCTGCGCCTTCTGCGCCACCGTCCACTGCCGGCCGCCGCCCAGGTACATCTCCTCGCAGCGGATGGCATGCGGCATGTAGTCCAGGTGGCCGCGCACCTTGCCGTACTCGTAGCGCTGCCAGTTCTCACGGGCAGCTGAATCGCCGGGGGAGTAGATGACGTTGAGGTTGTTCATGGTCAGGATGTGGCTTGGTCCCAATGACCAGCACGCGAGCTGAGGCTGTCTCGCCAGCTGGGCTTGGTCGGCTTGGTACGGGGTGATGGAAGGTCGCCAACGAAGGTCATGGCCACGCTGTCGCCCTTGTCTGGGCTGCGGCCGAGTGCCTTGCGAATGTCGTCTTTGCTGCTGATCTGGATGGCGGCACCCTTGCCCATGGTCACCACCTTGTACTGGGGCGCCGTGAGGTCGCCCAGCAGCTCTTGGTCAGGTGGCAGCGCAATGGGGTCTGGCCCGGTGGGGTCCAGCGCTTCACGCAGCAGCCAGTACATCTCAGCGCGCTTGTTTCGAAAATGCAGCTGCCCGGCCTTGTCCATCAGGCTGCTGGCCTCCGAGCCCACCACGGGATGCACATGGAGATTGAGGCCTACAAGGAAGTCCAGGGCGCTGGAGCCAATCCCAATGCTGTCGATCGCAATCGGCGCGCCGTCGCGCACCAGGGGCGTAACGAACCCGGCAGCCGTGGGCCCGTCCTTGGTCACCACGCCAGGCGCAGTCACCACCTTGTCAAACCAGCGGTCATGCCGGCGTGCCACCGAGGATTTGTCCTGGCCGCCGCGAGATGGATCAAAGCCAAGGGCGGTCATCGGCCCCTTCTGCTCGCGATCCTTCCAGCGCGCCTGCGCAGCCTTCACCCAATCGGTCGGGATCAGCTGCCAGACGGGGTCCTCTGCGCCTGCATTGAAGTCGCCCTTGAGCATCTTGGAGCGCAGCGGCTCAGGCAGCGCCTGCAGCTTGGCCTTATAGCCCGTGGTCATCAGGAACAGGTTGTCATTGACGCTGGACGGGATGAATGTGCGGCTTAATGGCTGCACCATGTCTCCGCCCATCTCGACGGGCTCAGGCCCTGGGACTTCTTGATCCTCGCCCTGCTCGTTGGTGATGTACCAGCGCAGCTCGCCAGGCTTGGCAGGATTGGGGTGCATGGGATTGAGCCATGCAGCCCAGTAGCGCTTCACCCACTCGCCCTCGGCTGTGGTGGGAGGGTTGCCCGCGCACACGACGCGCTGACGGACATTGGGGTTGTCCGTCCGCATCCAGCCGATCAGCGCGCGGAACTGAGATTCAGCGAAGTGGGTGACCTCGTCGAATCCCTTGAAGTCGTGCGCCCGGCCTGAATACTTCATCCAGTCGTCAAGCTCTTTGACGCTACCAAGCTCCATCACGCGCCCGCCTGGCAGGCGCCAAACGCCGTTCTGGCTGTTGTAGCCATTGCGCGACCCCTGAATCTTGCTCATTCGCTCTTCGATACCGACGAGCTGCACGGCTTCGCGCCGGAAGATGATGCTGTGCTCTTGGGCTGTAGAGGCCAAGCCCAGCAGCAAATCGGTTTTGCCGCCGCCGGCTGAGCCGCCGTAGAAGAGGATGTCTGCGGCGCTGTTGAAGGCCTCGTACTGCGGCCCCGCTTGCGGAACCCAGATAGCAGGATCGGCCATGCGCAGCAGTGCATCCAGCTGCTCACGCTGCGCCGCCGGCAGAGCCTTGAGCCGCTTCACGAGCTCAACGGATGATGGAAACACCTTGAGATTCATGCCTCACCCCCTGGGCCCAACACGCTGTTCAGCGCGCCCAGCATGGCCGGGTTATCGGCCAGCATGCGCTCGATGCGTACGGCGCGCTCTGCATCCGTCATGGTGCGCAAGGACAGCGGGTCAGACTTTTGGTAGTTGTCGGTCGCGTAGATGCCCAGGTGGCGGCAGAGCTTGTCCAGCACGTCCAGCTGGTTGTGCATCTGGATCTCCACCCCGAACTTGGTTTGCTTGGCGCCGCAGTACAGCAGGCGGGCCGCCGGACTCAGGTCGCGCGTGTCCTTGAGCACCACCCGCGATACACCGTCACCAGCGCAATGCGGGCAGGTTTCCACGGGAGGCAGAGCCAGGCTGAATCCGGCACCGCCCTTTTCGTTGAAGTGCTGCGGGTCCTTGCCTTGGCGCTCCCAGTCCTCGCGGTCAGCGTCCATCTCATGATCGCTGCGCTGGTACTTGTGGCCCGCGCCGTAGCAGAAGCGGCAGCAGCTGACCTTGTTCTGCACCAGCTCTCGCGGGTCGGCCATGGCGATGGTGGCCAGCTTCTGGATCACGCGCTCGGCGTTGATCTCCAGCTTGTCCTGCAGTTTCCGCTGCGCCTCCTCCACTGCCTCCTGAATCTTGACATTGGCTAACAAGCGACTTGCTTGCTCGTTCGCAGTGTTCGCGCTGTAGCCTGCACGAATGGCTGCCTGGGTCCCGTTCAGGTCGACTAGGTACTCTTGGACGAATCGCTGGTGTCGAGGATCCAGCGCGGCCATCTTGATGGATACCGGCTTTTGCTTCTCTGGCCTGGTCCAGCCTTCTTTTCGGGCGCGCTTACCAATGGCGGCATGGGTTACGCCGAACCGCTTGCCAATCTCCCGCAATGGCTCATTGGTGGTGGTGAAGCCGTGTTGAATCCCAGCCCAATCAGTTGGCTGAGATTCGGCGCCGGTTGCGCCGGGGGCTTGCTTGGGGTTTTGAGGTTGTCCGGTTTCCACGCTTCACATGGTTACCGGCAAGGGGGAGGATTGGAAACCCCACAGGGGGGCGATCCACTAAATGTCTCTGGCCTCCACCAAAATCGCATCAAGCTGGTCCATTTTGAACTGTCGTTCGATAGTCAAACTACTCAATTTGGACCTATAAGCCTCAATTTCCTTCGAGAGCTCAATTTCTCGCCTTACCGCTCTAGGCGCGTTAGTTGCCCCTGCATACTGAACCACCTCGGCCTTGGCCGTCTGCAAAAGTGTTTCGGTGGTGGCTATCTGACTATTAATTGCCTCTAGCAACGCCGTGGTTGCAGCAAGCTCCACACCAACCCGACCATTCTTCACTAGCAGATGCTGTGCCTCAGCTGCGTTTTTCAACTCAGCCCGCGTTTCCGCCAACTCTTGCTTCTGCAGCTTCACAGACTCGGTTAGCCAGAAGAATGCCGCAAAGGCCACGATGGGATTCAGCAGGCCACCAAAGAAGTCGCCAAAAGTGCCCCACTTGTCCGCGTCTTTTGCAGGATTCTGGCCAAGGATCAGTCCGAAGTAGACGAGGTATCCGCCCACCAGGCAGGCCGCCACCCCGAACAGCACCCTTTTCCAGACTCGCACGCGCGTGTCCAGTTGGTCCTTGGTTTCCCCATTCGGTCCGATCGCTTCATCTCTGCTGTCCATATCCACGCCCCAGTTGTTGAGAATGGCTGAACTTTAGCTCACGAGGAGAATCATTCAGGCTGCCATCGCAATTGACGGCAAATCAATCAAAACACTGGGGATCAGCTATGGATTGGATTTTTAACAGTGGCAAGACTGCCAAGAAGATGAAAGCCTGGCGCTTTGTATATCCTCTCGCGACAGGCATGTGCTTTTTGCTCGGTGCCCACGGCATAGCTATGCTGCAAGAGGGCATCTATACGATGCCATACGCCCCTCAACCAGGGGACTCGCTGACGATGTACGACTGGGCGTCGCTAGCCACCGCCGCGTTAGGCGTGCTCAGTTTGCTCTTCGCCTTTTACCAAGCCTACCAAGATTACACGCATGACAAATGGCAAGAAGCCGCTTGGCGATTCGAGAACCGCTATCACCAATAAGGCGGCCATTTTCGACCGGCTCTGAGCGCCCTTTATCGGGCATTCGAGTTTTACCTGCTTCGAAACAAGACAATGGCTTGCCTACTAGCTGCAATCATTTTGATCCGGTTGCCAAGTTAGGATGTGCGCTGTCACGCGTCACATGAGCTATTGATTACTCGTAGTGATCCCAGTGACCTCCATCACGTCCATGTGTATCTTTCGGCACAAAAGCGAAGTGAGGAAACTGCTTTTTTATCTCCGGAAAAGCCCAGAAATCCGTGACACTCTCGTCAAAATTGAATGCGCCATCGACCGGGCTTTCTGCCTGAACCCGGTGGTACAGAAGACCCAAAACTGGACGATCACAGCGAAATGCTTTGATACTATCTTCAATCTTTTTAGTTCTTCGCCTCTCAACGTCGTTCCCTGAAAGGGTCTCGCTCATCACGTGAACGATGCCGTTGCTGTCCATCGGTAGCTGTTCGATCGCGCGCGCGAACAGCACTTTCAAATCACGAGCTTGCATCTCAATAGATCGTTCTGCAGCGCACTTCCATGAGACCCCAGAGCCAAAGCTGATAGTGTCCCAAAAACTACGAGCCATCCATTCAGGCATCAAGGCATCCGGTTTCTTCCTCTTGCCGATGCATACCGACTCCATCGACATACGCGGTGTTGCCCATTCTTCACCCAACAAACTGCGCTCAAAGGTGCCCCGGACCTTCACATAATTGTTGGCAAGGTGAGCCGCGACGCGACGTAAAGGCACTGGCTTAGCTTCTACTTTCACTAGTTCGTTGTCCAAGACCACCATTTCGCGATCAACAAGAGCGATCGCAAAATTAAGTTTTTCCGGAAGGTAGTCAGTTTCGATCTGGGAAAGCTCGACACGAAACTCGATCTTCAACCAAACTGAGTTCCCAATTTCGACAAGCTTCTCTTCCAATGGTTTCCACAATCGCTTCCAGTTTTCCTGCTGGATAAGTCCATACTCCCCTGGAGCCTGTTGGCGCTTGCACTCGATAAAAACCTGAATTTCTCCACGTTTTACAAAAATATCTGGAGTCTTGCGAATGCCTGGCTCTTCCGGAATTAACGTGACGTCGAACCCTTCGGCGGCGTACGCCAGTGCGACTGCGATTTCAAAGAATCCGCTGTCCGGTTCCACTCGCCTCGGCCCTGCGAGCTCTTTCAACTTGTCGTCGATGCCATCCACTCGTGAGGCAAACTCCCAACGCGCCCCCAGCCCGGCGAGGATTGGCAAGACTCGCGCAGCCTCATCTGGATGGAGCGCATACTGTCTGTCCAGTGCTAATTCGCCAACAAAAATGTACCAACCGAATGTGTCGTCCGGCCTCATTTCTGCTGGATACGGGTCGCTTAGATTTGAGGATGCACCCTGCTGCCAGAGCTCGAACTTTTTTCTGCGCTCGATCCATTCTTCGGGTTTCATCGCAGACTTCAATGCGTTAAGCGCGATTCGGTAGCCTTTTTCTTCGTCTGTCATAAGCTGTAAGCATCATTGTGGTTGGCGCTGATTATGCGGCAGCCCTGATCAGGGCGATTCGTCATCCTGGGCACTCCTTAGTCAAGCATCGATCTTGACAGCGATATCTCCATATAGATCGAAACGGGACTGCCCGTTGTCCTTAATGAAACGATCTTCGTTTATGTATTCGACCTTGTGTTCGCTACAGCAATCTAGTGCCAAGCGGTCCTGAGAACTAAGATGTGGAATGACGGTAATCAGCCAGACGCGTTAATGCTTACTCGGTAGTCGGCAGCGCCCGGCCATAAGTCGCCATCCTAACCTCGAATGCACGCGTGGAGAAATCCAAATTTTGCTCCGCTGGATCAATGAGCTGATGGGCAGCACTGACGCTACCTGAGCGGTGCTTCCGGATTCCCGCAGGCCTCTTTGTGCAGCCGAAGCGCCCCGCGCGGATCGATACCTGGTATCCGCCTGTTATGCCTCTCCATTTTTACGCCTGCCCGGTTGCGGCCGGTCATCTTGGCCACAGCTGCATCTGAGAATTTGCCAAGCAGCGCAACCTCCTCCTTAGTCCAAGCATTGCGCGATCTGTTCGACGGGATACCGTGCCTTTGGCGCTCTTTCGCTACTGAATGCATGGTCACTCCGTATCTCGCTGCGATCTCGGAGTCTGGAGCTTGTCCGAGTTCTTCAAGGTGGCCTTCAAGAGGATTCTGGTCGGAGAGGCGGGGCACACCTCGCCTTATTCGTTCAGCTCGGACCCTTTCCTTTCTAATCCCCATCTGCTCAGCAAGCTCTCCGTCTGATACGCGCCCGAGCTGCTGCACGAAGTGCTCGGTCCAAGGCGTCCAAGCAGGGATACGCCTTAGCCTCCGTGCGTCTCTTACCTTGCCAATCGGAACACCCAGACATTCAGCGACTATCCAATCCGGCTCGGCGCCTAGCATTTCGACTTCAGCCTCGCTCCATCTCTTGAAAGGGAAGTGGCTAGGAATTTCACGCACACTGCGAGCCTTGGTAACCGAGTGAGCTTTCATTCCTAGTTGAGCTGCAACCTCACGGTCAGTAGCCGTCCCGAGGAGCGCGAGCCTCTCAGGCGTCCACGTTGCTTCCCTTGAAGAGACCCGCCAAGAGCTGATGCCGTGCTTGAGGCGAATTGCCCGCGCTCCACCCCTCGACATACCGAACATTTCGCCCCATTGAAGGTCCGTGACTTTGCCCAGAAGCTGCTTTGCTTCAGCTGAAAGGATCCGTTCTTTCGTCATTGGACCTGCGCTCCTTCAGCTTGAATCGAGACCTGCGCGCTTCCCGCTACGCTGGGCTTAGGCGGCCTTGGAAATCTTGGGATACCGCGTTTTCCTCGCTCGCGCTCAACCTCCCGAGTGTCAATGCCGAGTTGCTCAGCGATGTCGCGGTCATTGGCCGTGCCGAGAAGTGCAATGCGCTCGGGTGTCCAAATGAATGCGTGCTGCTTTATCCTGCTTTGCTCGCGCTCCAGGTCGTAGACGCGATCAGCCAGGGCCCGGTTGCGCACCGTGGCCTCTACCAGCAGCGCAGCAACGTCATCACGAGTCTGCAGCTGAGTGAATTGGAAAGCGTTGCCAGCCATGCGCTGGCCCAGCGCGCGAGCCTCAGTCGGCCACAGCCGCAACTCTTGGTCACCGATCTCGACCAGAGTCATGCCGTCTGGCAGATCCGTCACCGACACCGCCCGGGGCTCAGGCATCGGGTCGACGACTTCGTAGACACCATCGACGACTCGCCGCATGCGCCCCTCTTCGATCCAGCGGCTGACGTGGTCGTCGACCTTGGTGTAGGGCATGTCGGAGAGCTCCATCAAGCGCTTGCGACTGATCGCCTGGCCTGCCGATCGGAGGTCCATGACAGTGCCCCAAATAATTTGGCTGGTAGTGCCGACAACCGCGTTAGTTTTCATCATGTTTCCTCGGTACAATTTGACTGCTCAGGTCTCAGACCGGGAAACGCCACCTTCGGGTGGCTTTCCTTTTTTCAGGGACCCGCTCCTCTATTTCTGGCCCGAAATCCTGCGTCCGGACCGCGTCACCAAGGCGCCACGGTGCCGTCTGCTGCCAAAGCGTCATGCGGTTGCATGGGCGGCCTCCTGCTCCTTGCGCTGCTCGTCTTCCTTGCGCTTGGCGGCCCGTGCGTCCAGCACCTGCTTGTGCTGTAGGCCTGTCGATGACCAGCTCACCACCCCGCCCTCACCGGTGAACCACAGCGAGAACCAGCGGTCCTTCACCGAGTTGGTGAATGTGCCCACCCAGTCCTTGTAGCGCTTGGCTTTGTACTGCGAATCCTCGGTGTAGCGCTCACGGAACACCACCCAGGCCACCTGCAGCATTTCGTCGCTGATGCCGGCGTCTTGGGCCCAGGTCCGGATCGAGTGATCGTCCGGCACCGGCTTGACGCCCTTCTCGCGGCAGTCGACCAGATACTTGGCCAGAGTGGTCTCTTCACGTTTTTGTCGACCAGAGGGGGAAGGTGCTGGCGATTTCGCCACGCGCCCCTCCTCTGAACGTAGTGAAGAGGATGAATCAGGAATCAGTGAATCAGGAATCAGAGAATCAGGAATCAGAGAATCAGCAAGATTTCCACCGTTGCACTCCTCTGCTTTAACCGTGATCTCACCGTTAAGGTCTGGTTGATCCGCCTCTTTGTTGATGGCTTGTTTCCGTTCTTTAACCGTTGTCTCACCGTTAATGTCTGGAATCTCAGACTGCTTTTCAGTGTGATGTGGGTTCTGATGCTTATGCCAATTCTGGATCTTCACGTAGCCAACACCGTTCACCACGTACCTCACAATGAACTTCGCGTCGTGAAGCTCCTGGAGCATCTGGTCCACATCCACGTTGTCGGCTGGAAATACTCCGATCTTGATCTTCTTGGGACGATCCTCAAGGCGCCCTTCGCGGTCGGCGAGCGTCCACAGTCCAGCGAAAAGAAGCCGGGTTGCGAAGTCCAACTCCACCAAGTCCTCGTTGACGAAGAACCCGGGTTTGATGTTGCGAGCACGCGCCATATTTACTCCTTGACCTCCAAGGCCATTCGTTTAGCGCTGCGGATAGCTTGGATCAACGCCTCAGCGTTCTGAGGCAACACAGCGACAAGATCATCGTCTTGTCGAATGGTGATTCCTCCTGCTTCGTTTACGAACACTTCAATCTCGTCTTGCTGCTTTACTGCTGCTGTCATGTATCCGCCACTAAAAATTGGGATACCACTGATAAAAAGCCCTCGGCCGGCAGGTGGTGGATCTGCTTTGCGGGTTGGTTAGCTAGCCCTCTCCTGGCCGTGGCGAAACTGGTTAGCCAGCTTTGGTCATGCGACACCGGCTTGTTTGAGAAGAGCCTGCAGCTGAGGCGCAAGCTGCGCCAAAGCGGCCAGGGCTTCCCGTTGCTTGACCTGTGGATCTGCGCAGAACTTTTGGACGAGATAAAGAATGGGCTGTACGTCACCTGTCGAGTTGATGTAGGCCTCCAAGTCCAAGAGCGTGAAACGACGAGGATCATCAGGATTGTTGGCAAGCTTTCTCGACAGGTCGGACGGACTTACATCCATGTCCGCAGCAATGGTCTTAAGCGGCTTGCGATTGCTGTATGCCCCGGCCCGAACGACCTCCAAAGCGTTGGAGAATCTGTCAGAAATTCCATTAGGAACATCGAGTTGGACCGTGCTAGTGGAAACTTGTGGATTCATTGTTTGCACTACTTTCCTTTAGAAATTAAGCGGCAAAAAAAACAATAGATGGCATGAACACATCACGCCTCACCCAAACCAATGCACGCCACCAATCCGCCGCTTGGCACCTCAGTGCGCGGTCAGCGATTTCCACCAACACAGACGCTGATACGGGAGCGCAGACGCGCCTGCTCATGACCTCCACGATTGAGATGTTTTGGCGCGATGGAGAGCTGGTGATTCGAGGGCGTTCGTCTGCTGTGACGCTGCCCGCAGGGGACGCACAGCGCCCATCTAGCCGCATTGCACGGGGTGCATGATGGAAAAGGGTGCCCGCCACCTCTCGGGGCAAAATGGGAGCTTCCACACAACCATTCCCGAGAGGGGCAGACATGTCATTCATCAACGCCAAGCACTTAGCCCACAACATCCGAGCTCGCGCGCACGAACGTGGCGACCAAGAGACAGCCGAGATGATCAAAGTTCTGGAAGAAATTGTCGAAGGGCTCGACAGCGAAATGCGCGACATCAAACGCACCCTTCAGAATTTGGAGTACCAGATTCGAAACCTGCGTTGAGTTCACGCAGCACTGCCAGGTACGCCAGTGCCGCCTTCCGACCGAACTCCTCTGGATCGCTATGCGATAAGGCCAGCGCACGAGACCAGGTGCCTGCTGCTTCCATAGCGAAAGCGCGCAGATCTCGGATCAGCTCTGGCTGGGGGCCACTAGCACCGCCTCCAGCAACCAATGCAGTACGGGAGATCAGTGCGACCGGAGGTACTTCGGAATCAAACTTGGACATGGGTGCTCTCCAAGTGGATTTGGTGCGCGTCACAATCAGCGATGATCGGCGATGAGCTACAGATAGGCGCCTGAGTATTTGCGGCAAAGTCGGGTAGCGCAGCAATGCCATACACCTGGTCTAGCGTCAGGCTAAGACCGCGCCCACGAGCGAATGAAATTAGCTTCACCGCTCGTTCTGCCGGAATGGCCTGCCCTCGAGAGTAGTGACCAATGTTGCTCTGGGTGCAGCCAATGCCCTGGGCCAACTCCTTTTGCGTCACGCCTAGGCGCTCGCGAATCAATTCTATGGTGTGCATTTTTAAATAGTAGCACCACTACTTGACATTGTACAGTGCTACTGCTTTGATCTTTTAAGTAGTAGCGCTATCGTTCAATCAAGCAAATCGGATTTTGGAAATGTCTACTAAAAAAGCGCGCGTAACAGAAGTGCATCTAGCTGAGGCGGCTCGTCTGAGATCCCTCTGGGAAAAATCCAAGCACGGCTTGAGCCAACAAGTCTTCGGCGAAAGATTTGACATCGGCAATCAAAGCGCTGTCGGCCAGTTCTTGCGAGGTCAAACGCCCCTAAGCATGAAGGCCGCGGTCGGCTTTGCTCGTGGCTTGCAGTGCAACCTCACAGATATCAGTCCCCGCCTCGCTCTAGAGATCGTCGAAGGTTCCCGACTATTGACAGGCGAGTCCGTGCGTCATGACTTAGATTTCGGCGGTAGAGGTGGAGATGTCGTCGGAATACCAGTTACTGGCGAGGCCTGGATCAGCGCGGAGTCTATTGAAATTGACCCTGTCGTTGACGCCGGATATGTAGTGGGCTCAGGTGTGCACGAGGATGGATACGCACTCAAAGTACGTGGAGATGGAGGAAGCCCGGCAATCAAAGACGGCCAGTTCTTAGTGCTTGAACGCCATGGTAATCCCGCCTTCAGTGACTACTGTTTGGTGCAAGCCAACGACCTTCCAAATGGGCAAGCTCTTCTCGAGTATCTGGCTGACCGAGATGAGTCCTACTCTTTCCAAACGCTGGACCATAACCGGGTAACTCTCGCGAAGCACGATATCACTGACCTGCACTCGGTGGTTGCTGTCGTCTCATCCACACGCTGGCGAGCGCCACCTCAACCAGGTTTGTTTGATGAAGAATTTCCAAAGAAAAGTAGTGTTACTGTTGACAAAAAATAAGCAGTAGCGCTACTATTTGCTTCATCGTCACTTTTGGCGCATGGAGCGAAGATGTATACAACCGAACTTGCCGTCCTGCTTGAGACGGCGCCAGAGCAGCATAGCCGTCGCTGCGCCCTGGCACTAAACGCCATCCACTCGGGTCGCTGGCCTGCCGCCGGCTGCGGTCTACGCGCTGCAGCTGTCATGGTCCAGGCATGGGCAGACCAGGCGCGCAGCCTGGCCGACTGGTGCGATACCCAAGTCGAGAGCGGCCGCGTTCACTCGACCCTGGATACCACACTCAAGACCGATGCCTCAGATCTGGCGCTGGAGCTCGTTAGTCAGCCGACCGCAGAAGCACTCGAAGCTGGTCTGATGGCGTTGGCTCACTTTCTAGGCCGTGAGCATGCCATGCGTGTTCGTCGCGCCATGAACGGCACCCTCCTCGCTGCCACGCCTCTCGCGGCCACCTTGTCCGTTGACGCGCACGCCATCGGCGCCGCGCTCGACCAGCACAGCCTCGAGCAGGCCGATGCAGCATGAACACCGTCTGCACCTTCGTTCGCCTGACCGGCATGCGGCGGCGTGCGGCGGCAGCACGCTGGTATCGCTGCGCTGGGCCGCCGGCCTGCTTTGGCCCAGCCACAAAACAACTCGCAACAGCAAAAACCGTAACTCGGCAATCCGTCGGTACGAGATTTAGACACACAGCAATCCAGACCCAGCGGATTGTCTTTCAACCTCTTCACCAGGAGACTGATTCCATGAATGACGACACCACTCCAATCACCAAAGGCGAAGTGCTGCTGCAGCTGGCCTTGGGGTATCACGAATCCAACCCCAGCGTCCCAGATGCACAGGAAAGAATCCGCAAGGGCTTCAAAGCCATCATCGCAGCCCTTCGCAAGCTCGATTTCGTTCGTGTCGCCGATATCGATGAGTTCGTGAAATCCGTCAAAGCAGGTGACAGTGCCGATGAACTGCTTATGCCTGCCACCCTCTTTGCAAGCATGCTCTCCAACGAGCAGTTCTACGGCGAGCTGCGAGAGTCCGGAATGCTGGACGGTATGGACACACAAGAAGAAGCCGGTAACAAACACCACCCAAAGTTTGACCAAGCAATGGCGCGGATCGCAGCACTGCACGACCTCCACGGCAGCGAAGCCGCCGAAGCCCTACCCGAAGCTCGCGCTCTTTGGAATCAAGCGTTTGAGTTCGCCCCTCCCGAATTCATGAAGGCCTCCCATGACACGGCCGTAGAGCTTGATCTGCTGCCTGAGACCAAGTACGTCAACGATGACGGAGAACCCGTGTATTCCGCAGAGCAGATCGCCGAAAAATTAGGAATCCCAGTTGAGCAGGTTCAAGAAGGCATTCGCGAGAAACTCGGCGACCAAGTTCAAGTAGGCAACGTTCACCTGGTGCAGTGAGGCGCGCATGAGAACTGACGTATTGCATCTTACCCAGCATGCTATTGCTCTCTACACACGGAAGCTCTGCGCTCAACAGCCCGCGGCGGATCTCTGCGGCCCGGCCACGGCCGGCGGCTTCGACTACATCGTGCTTCGCAATATGGCTGGAGTGCTGGCAGTTTTTCGCGTCATGGAACACAGCCGCACTCTCAAGCGACTTCGCCGCTGGCCAAAGATTGTGGAGTGACTGGAGTCATACCAGCACAAACAAGAAAAGGCGAAGCCGGCATGCGCTTAGACCCGCAAACCGGCTTCTAGATCAAAAAACTACCAACAGGATTTAGATCATGGAAGCTATTATCGCGCCTCCCCGCGCGGACGCCAAAACCCCAGGCAGTACAAGGCTAGACCCCAGGCCTGAGCCGGCCTTGTCAAACAGCTCCGCGCTCCGAGCGAACTCCGACAAGGAGGCTGCACGCCTGTACGCCCTGGCTCTGGCCTGGTCCGAGAGGACCAACATCGGATTCAGCATGCTGGACACCGTGAAGCGCACATTGTTGACGGAGGCCACTTCAAACGCGGCACTCTCCACGCTCTGCCTGGCCCTGGACCATCTGGGCTCCTGCGACGAGGAAAGCGAGCTCCTTAATGCGTTGTCCAAGCTGGCATCGCAGCAGTCGGGAACAGTTGACCCTACCCACCGCTACACCTACGCGCAGCTCATTGCCGCGCTTCAACGGGTGGCCACGATCGCCGATACACTCAATCGCACCCTCATGGAAGCGCAGCAGTGCACCGAGGGTGAGCAAGCCATGCGCACCACGTTGGTGGATGCCGCGCAGCTGCACGTTCAGCTCTTGGGTGCTGTCGCTGATGAAGCCTCCGGCAGCAAGACCATGGGCGACTTGAGCATGTGGGTTCATGGCTTAGATTTCGCATCCAAAGGTGCTGCGTGATGAATGCCGCCACCCTTGAAAAGCCCGTGGCCATGGTTAAGCAGTCCGGCCGGCGAGCCCCCTCTGCTTCTGGATCACCGATCAAGAACGACCAGATCTTCGCCGTGCCGGCCGGCGCCCATGACAGCCTAGGACAAGCACTTTGGCGCGCGAAGGCGGTGACTGAGATGCTGAGCGTGATCTTTCTGGATGGACCAGACCTATACAGGGTTGAAGACCTGATGGCCCTTATCCACTGCGCTCAGGGCCTACTGCGCCAAACCATCGGGGATGCGCAAGCCCTCATCCCAAAGAATTCCCAGCTTCATCCGAGACTGCTAGAAGCGGCCGCGCTATTCAATGTGATGGAGGTATTTGAGGCATCCGTGAATTTCAAGTTCAGGCAGCAGAATTCCGTGTACTGCGGGTACTTTGACGCCGCGGCTCAATCTATCGGCCTGGCATCGACGGCACTCGAATTGGTCCCCACTTTTCGTGAAGGCGATAACGCATGAGCAACCTCACTCGCAAACGCCTCGCAGGTCAGCCGCCGAACCAATTCACAGCTGGACCACAGCCAGTCGAGCAAACAAAGGACAAGCGTCGGGCCAAAGGCCTCACCCGCGCTGACACCATCGCCTTATGGCATGCCGTCAAAGGGTTTTCTAAGCACATCGATCACATCCTTCGATTGGAAGGCGTCGAGGAACACATGCTGCAGGAAGAACGCCAGCAGCTGGCAACCGCGCGCGCCGCGCTGCGCAAGGTCAACAGCATGCGCAAAAGCGATAACCGCGAACGTCGAACTGCTAAAGACCACGAGACCGTCATCGCGGCTACCCCCAAACGTAAAGGAGACGCAGCATGAACAAAGTAATCGACCAGCGCCTGGCCAAAGCCCTCGCGCCCAAGGCAAAAGCAACGGCTCAGGCGACACCTGCAGCTAGCGCAGCTGCGAACCCAGCCACACGCGAGAGCATGCTGTTCCGCGACATTGGCAATATGCTGACCACGGCCTGCGGCACCCCCGAACAGCATGCGTGCAGTGGCGAATCCGACAGATTGCTGACCATCGCAGCGATACTCGCCACCTCTGCAGCCAGGAAAAATGGGTCCAGCGATGACGCCTATGACATCGTGGCGTGCATCAATGCTGCCCGCTTGGTACCGGGCGATGTTGAATCGCGGGAGCGCACCAAATACATTGATGCAGCGGCTGGCAAGCTAGCCATCATCCTTGATTGCCAAGTTCGCCAGGTTCTGCGCAAGGGAGTAAAACGCCCCGCTCACCCCAAGGAAGGTCCGCTCTCGAACGGCTTCACCCCCAACCAGTTCAACCAGCTCTACAACCATGCGTTCCAGCATATGGAATGCGCAAGGTATGTTCTCGACGGCCATGCCGAGCGAGTGCAGGATGGCATCACCTTGGCTGCACGCGACATGCTGGCGGCCTTCTGTGACTCGGCAAGTGCAAGACTCGAGCTCGAAGAAGTAGGCGACCTATTGGCCGGCAGCCTGCCTGACCTCTCCCGAGATCTTGAGATTGCTCTCTCCCTAATGGAATGTCTCGCAGTCAGCAAAGACGATGGGGTTTTGCATGGTGTCGCCCACCTTCTGCACTCTGCCCAGCGCATCGCTGAGGGCGACAAAGGAGTGCTGGCATGACCAAGGCCTTGATCCTCGCAGGTGACAACAACATTCCAGCCATGCCCATGACGGACGCTCAGGTGAATCATCTGCGCCGGCTGCTGGCCTGGCTGCGCTGCGCTTACATGCTGGATGAGCACATGCAACGGGGCTTCATGGAAGGGGCTGCGCTATCCGTGCAGCATGGCGCGGCAACCCCCGAGCGTGCTGGCGAGATCCTGCAGCAGCAGGCCGACAAGATCAACCAGGTGCCCGCATACGTGCGCCAGGCCCACAAGATGCTGAGCAAGGCCCTGCTGGAGCACGACAGGCGATCCGGCGTGGTGGAAGCCCGCAGGTCCGACGAAAACCTGCAGGCCATGCCGGTGAGTGAGAAACCTGCAGGTGCTGCAGGAGTTCCAAAGATTGCTGGGAAGAAAAGAGGTCAACCATGATGATGGACGCTCCAGTCCAAGTGGCACCAGCGCGATACGTGACGATCAAGCTGGCAGCCAGCATTACCGGATTAACCGTAAAAGCTATTGAGAGAAAGATTGCCCGAGGGGTATGGCTCCTGGGTAAGCACTACAAAAAAGCAGACGGCGGCATTTTTATTGATATGAAAGAAATTGAGCAATGGGTCGCGAAGGCAACGGCGTAGAGCTACGAGAAAAATCCATCCGAGTGAGCTTTACGCTCGATGGAGTGCGACAACGCATAACTCTGGAAATCCCACCGACCCCGATCAACGAGCGGTATGCAGCAAAGCTGGTCGCCCGGGTCCGCAAAGCCATAACCGAGGGTACATTCGACTGGGGAGAATACTTCCCCAATTCTTCCCAGGCCAAAGCAAAACTGCCCACCCATACCTTTGGCGGCTGGTGTGATCTGTGGCTGGATACTAAAGGCCGGCTGTCAAAGAACACCCTGAACCAGTACCGGAACGCCCTGATTGTCTGGAAAGATCTGCTTGGTCCAGATACTCCGATGGACCAGGTCTCGCATGCGGTGGTGGCGGCGAAGGTTGGTAAGACGCCTTGGAAATCGGCCAAGCTGCTGAATAACTATCTGATCTGCCTGCGCGGGGTTTTCGCGCTCGCCGGCCGCAGCCTCAATATGGACAACCCCATGGAGGGGATTGAGAACAGTAAGCACCAGATCCCGCCCCCTGACCCACTCTCAACCTTTGAGATGGAGAAAGTGCTCGCCAATTTAAAGGAGCGGTTTGACATACGGGTGTGGGCCTATTTTGAATTCGCATTCATGACCGGCATGCGGCCAGAGGAACTCATTGAATTGCGCTGGGGTGATGTGGACTGGGCCAGCTCATCCATCCGCGTGGCGCGCGCCAGGACCTCAGGCGAAGTGAAGCCGCTCAAAACCTACAACTCCCGGGATGTGGACCTGGTCAGCCGCGCCCTTGGCGCACTCGAAGCCATGAAGCCCTGGACGATGCTGGGCGGCGTGGATCATCTGGATGGTGAGCACGGTCGCCGGATCTTTGAGAACCCGGGGACAAATAAGCCTTGGCACGATGAGCGCAGCCAGCGGGACACCTATTGGCGGCCAGCGCTGCGCGGTGCGGGCATCCGGTGGCGCCGGCCGTACCAGACGCGGCACACCTATGCCACCAATGCACTGAGCGCCGGCGTGAACCCGACCTACATCGCCAGGCAAATGGGGCACAAGAACGCAAAGATGCTTTTCACCGTCTATGCCAAGTGGATTGATGGCTCAGATCGGGGACGAGAGAAGGCAAAGCTAGAACAGCTGCTCGGAAACGAAAAAACCGCCCTAAAAAAGGCGGTTTGATCGGAAAAGGACAATTTAATGTCCCTCAAATGTCCCTGAATCCTGAAGTCTGGTTCTCTTCAGAGGGAAAATTTGGTAGGCGCGATTGGACTCGAACCAACGACCCCCACCATGTCAAGGTGGTGCTCTAACCAGCTGAGCTACGCGCCTGTCGTTGAAGACTCAAATTATAGCCAGAAAAAACGGCCCAAATGGAAAGTTGAGGCTTTTTTTGAAAATAGTGCTTTTCAGCCCTATTTGCGGCGCACCGAGCGCACGCCCGATACCGTCGCCACAGAGGCCAGCACCTTGGCCAGCTTGCCCGAATCCGACACCTCTACAGTGAACGTCATCCAGGCGGTGCCTTTGACGGACTGGGTCTGCACGCCGATCACATTGGTCTTGTCCCGCGCGAACAGTTCAGAGATATCGCGCAGCAGGCCTTGGCGGTCATGGGCCTCCACAGCCACATCGACGGGGTAGACCGCTTCGGTCGAGCGCTGGCCATGGGTGGGCAGGCCCCACTCCACATCAATGCTGCGCTCGGGATTGCGGGCACACATCTCGCGGAAGTTGCTGCAGTCGTGGCGGTGCACGCTCACGCCCTTGCCCCGCGTCACAAAGCCGCCAATGCGATCGGGCGGTGCGGGCTTGCAGCATTTGGCCAGCTGGGTCATCAGAGAATCGACGCCCACCACCAGCACGCCACCCTTGCCCGAGCCCTCGGTGGCCTTGCGCGGGCGGCTCAGCACCAGCTCGTCATCGGCCTGCAGGGGTTCGGGTGGGCGCAGGATGTTCTCAATGGTGCGCAGCGACAGCTCGTCCTTGCCCACCACCTCAAACAGCGCCTCTGCGGTCTTGAAGCCCAGCTGGTCGGCCAGGTCATCGTGCTTGACCGCGGTCTTGCCTTCGCGTTGCAGGAGCTTTTCCACCAGCTCGCGGCCCCGGCTGACCGTCTCATGCATCACCTGGGCATTGAACCAGGCGCGCACCTTGGCCTTGGCGCGTGAGCTGACCAGGTAACCCAGCTCGGCATTGAGCCAGTCACGCGATGGCCGCCCTTCCTTGACGGAGACGATCTCCACCGTCTGGCCGTTTTGCAGCGGCGTGTTGAGCGGCACCATCTGCCCATCGACCTTAGCACCCCGGCAGCGGTGACCCAGATCGGTGTGCACCGAATAGGCAAAGTCCACCGGCGTGGCGCCCTGGGGCAGCTCGATCACGGCGGCATTGGGCGTCAGCACATAGATATGGTCGTCAAACAGGCCACTGTCCTGGGTCTGGCCGACCATGTCCTTGCGCCAGGCCAGCAGCTGGCGCAGCACCGCAATCTTGGCATCGTAGTCACTGGTCGCAGATACGCCAGCATAGCCCTTGGTGCCTGCTTCCTTATAGGCCCAATGGGCAGCCACACCGTTTTCGGCATGGTCGTGCATGGCCTGGGTGCGGATCTGAATCTCGATGGCCTTGCCGTGCTCGTCCCGCACCACCGTGTGCAGCGACTGGTAGCCATTGGGCTTGGGCCGGGCGATGTAGTCGTCAAATTCCGACTCGACCGGGCTGAAGGCCTCATGCACAAAGGACAAGGCTGCATAGCAGTCCTTGACCGTGGGCACCACGACGCGCAGCGCACGGATATCGAAGAGCTGGTCAAAGCCCAATGACTTCCCGCGCATCTTCTTGATGATGCTGTAGATATGCTTGGGGCGGCCAGCCACCGTCGCGCTGATGCTGTGCGCGCGCAGGTCGGATTCGAGCCGCTCGCGCAGGCCCACCATATAGAGTTCGCGCTCGACCCGGGTTTCATCGAGCAGCTTGGCGATCTTTTTATAGGTGTCGGGCTCCAGAAAACGGAAGGCCAGGTCCTCGAGCTCCCACTTGATCTGCCAGATACCCAGGCGGTTGGCCAGCGGCGCAAACACCTGCAGGCTCTCGCGCGCCACCGCGGGCGACACCGGCCCCTTGGTGGCCGCGTACCAGCGCAAAGTTTGCAGGCGTGATGTCAGGCGCAGCATCACCACGCGCAAGTCGCGCGAGAAAGCCAGCAGCATCTTGCGGATGTTCTCGGTCTGCGTGGCCGGGTCATCTACCAGGTGGCCGGCATCGGCCTGGCGCGCCTGCGCCTGCACTTTCATCAGCGCCACAGTCTCCACCGCCAGCACCGCATAGCTCTCGCCAAAGGCTTTGCCGATGACTTCGCGCGGCTTGTTCAGCTGCTCGCTGGTGTGCACCAGGTAGGCAGCCGCCTGCATCGCTTCGGAGCCACCAATGTGCTTGAGAATGGCAGCGACGGCATCGGCGTGCTGCAGCGCGTTCTCGCCCGTGTCCAGGGTCTCTTCGGCGATCAGCGGTACGGAGAAAGCGCGGGCCCGGGCCAGCACGTTGTCTTGCATCGGCAAGGCATTGGCAGTGGCAGCCACCAGCGGGGAGACGGGCTCCGGGGGAAGATGTTCCGCGCCTGGCGCGGGCTGAGCGACTGCCGTAAGACTTTTCATGTTGTCACCACCATCACACCCCCTCCGGGGCGTGCGCTACGCACCGCATAAAAAAGCCAGCACGGCAGCCGATTGATCAAAAGATACCAAGGTGGGCGCATGGCCGACACCAGCGAACTCCACCACCCGCGCCTTGGGGCCGCGTTCCGCCATAGATTGGGCCGTTTTCGCAGAAAGCAAGTCTGAATCTGCACCCCGCAGCACCAAGGTGACGGCGTCGATCTGGTCGTAGAGGCGCCACAGCAGTTGCTCGCCAGCGGCAGCCATCTCCGGCGTCGTCGCCTGCATGGGTTGCGCAATGGCCGGGTCGTAGTGCAGGCGCACGCTGCCGCCGGCTTCGGGCCGCAGCATCGGGCGCGACAGCGCCAGCCATTCGTCATCGCTGTGCGGGCCAAAACCCTTGGAGAGCTGGCCCATGGCCGCAACCGCCTCTTGCTCGGAGCCATACAGCATGTGCTGGCCCACATAGCTGCCAATGCGCGCCAGCGCCGAGGCCTCGATGGTCGGCCCCACATCATTGAGCACCAGGCGACGGATGGGTGCCGGCATCAGCGGCCGGATGCTGGGCTCGCCGGCCAGGCCAATGCCGATGAGACCGCCCATGCTGGTGCCCACCCAATCGAGCTTGCCAATGGGCGCTGCGCAGTGCACCTGCTGGAGCATGGCCAGCATATCGGCCACATACAAAGGGACCTGGTAGCCGGCCGGGTCCTCCAGCCAATCGCTGTAGCCGCGACCCACCACATCCGGGCAGATCACCCGCGCCTGCAGCGACAGCTGCCGCGCCAGCACATCAAAATCACGCCCTTGCCGGGTCAGGCCATGGGCGCAGACGATCACATGCGGGTGGTTCAGGTCCCCGGTATCGTTCCACTCCCAATACGCCATCCGGTGCGTGGCACCCTGGCGACCCGTGTCCGTATTCCCCGCCACCGCACAGGTGACATACTGCAAGCGTGGATCTTGGTACATGGCCCCTCTTATATAGAAGAACGCAGCGCTACCGGGCAAACCGTGGCTGGGGTTTGCCTTAGGATGGATGCATGCGTTTGCATGAATACTAACCGAGTAACTGGAGATATTGGATGTTGAAAGCAAAAACAGCGCTCGTCACCGGATCGACGAGCGGTATCGGATTGGGGATTGCCAAGGCGCTGGCGCGCCAGGGCGCCAACATCATCTTGAATGGCTTTGGCGACGCCGAAGGCCCGCTCAAGGAAGTGCAGGACGTCATCACCAGCGCGGGCTCCGGCGCCCGGGTGGGCTACCACGGCGCCGACATGAGCAAGGCTGCCGACATCGAGGCCATGTTTGCCTATGCGGCGCAGACCTTTGGCCAGGTGGACATCCTGGTCAACAACGCCGGCATCCAGCATGTGGCCAACGTACAGGACTTCCCGGTTGAGCGCTGGGATGCCATCATCGCCATCAACCTCACCAGCGCCTTCCACACCAGCCGGCTGGCATTGCCAGCCATGCAAAAGGCGGGCTGGGGCCGCATCATCAATATCGCCTCGGTCCATGGCCTTGTAGGCTCAGCCGGCAAATCGGCCTACGTCGCGGCCAAGCACGGCATTGTGGGCCTCACCAAGGTGACCGCGCTGGAGAACGCCGCCAGCGGCATCACCTGCAACGCCATCTGCCCGGGCTGGGTGCTCACCCCCCTGGTGCAAAAACAGGTCGATGCCAAAGCCGCCCAAATGAATGTGAGCAATGAAGAGGCCAAAAAGCTGCTGCTGGGCGAGAAGGAGCCCTCGATGCAGTTCACCACGCCCGAAGAACTGGGCGAGCTGGCCGTGTTCTTCTGCTCGCCTGCAGCCAACAATGTGCGCGGCGTGGCCTGGAACATGGATGGCGGCTGGGTGGCGCAATAAGCTCCAGCCTGGGCTGCCCAGCCCAGCCACATCAAGGCGCGAAAGCGCCTTTTTTCACGCCCCAAGCCACTAATGCATTAAACGCATAAATATGAAACATTTTTGAAAAACAGCATCCCACCTTCCCTAAAAGAGGCAATTTCTGCAATAAATGCAGGAAAAAGTCGATTTATTGCGTAAGAAACGGCCTCCCAGACTGCATATGTAACGCAAACTTTGTAACCATGGGTCAAAAAAGGCAGGCGAGTTGCGCATTTTTCGCAAAAAACGGTCAAAATGTAAAAGTTACATATCAACCGGAGGATTCCACCCATGGTTACAGCAACCAATCGCGTCGACAAAATCTTGGTCGTTGATGATGACGCACGTATTCGCGATCTGCTGCGCCGCTATCTGTCGCATGAAGGCTTTGAAGTCATGATTGCCGAGGATGGCAAGGGCCTGCAGCGCATCTTGCTGCGTGAGACCGTGGATCTGATCGTGCTCGATTTGATGATGCCCGGTGAAGACGGCCTGTCCATCTGCCGCCGCCTGCGCGCCAGCAACGACCGCACCCCCATCATCATGCTGACCGCCAAGGGGGAAGACGTGGACCGCATCGTGGGCCTGGAAGTGGGCGCAGATGACTACATCGGCAAGCCCTTCAACCCGCGCGAGCTGCTGGCCCGTATCCACGCCGTGCTGCGCCGCCGCCCACCGCAAGAAGCGCCAGGCGCGCCATCGGGCGAGAACGAGGTGGTCAACTTCGGCCCCTTCACCTTCGACATGAGCACCCGTGTGCTGACCAAGGACGGCGAAGAGCTGCCGCTGACCACCGGCGAATTCGCGATGCTCAAGACCCTGGTGCGCCACCCCCGCCAGCCGCTGTCGCGTGAAAAGCTGGCCCTGCTGGCGCGCGGCCGCGAGTTCGAGCCCTTTGACCGCAGCCTGGACGTGCAGGTGTCGCGCCTGCGCAAGCTCGTCGAGGTCGACCCGGCAGCTCCACGCTATATCCAGACCGTCTGGGGCGTGGGCTATGTGTTCGTACCCGATGGCGCCAACTGATTGTTGACCCCGGCACCCCAAAAACCGCCCCAGTCTGGCTGCAGGGCGGTTTTTTTATACCCCCACTGCCGGGCACAGCATGGTGTCCCGCCCGCTTTACAGCGAGAATGTACAGGCATTCCCGGCCTTCATTGATCCGACTTTTCAACACGCATACGGCCCATGGCTCCCACCCCCGTTAACGACGCCGACCAGTCCGGTCTGGCCCCCCTGGATGGCAGCGCCGCAGCGGCCACGCATAGCAACAAGCGCACCCGCGTCGGCCTCAATCTGTTTTGGCGCACCTTCTTTTTGCTCGCCATCTTGCTGACGGGCAGCATCCTGGCCTGGGTGCAGACGCTGCGCTCGCTCGAGACCGAGCCCCGCTCCATCCAGACGGCCCAGCAGATCGCGTCGCTGGTCAACCTCAGCCGCGCCGCGCTGATGCATTCGGACGCCATCGCCCGCGTCTCGCTGGTCAAGACCATGGCCGACCAGGAAGGCGTGCGCATCGTGCCGCGTGAGCCCAAGGATGTGTACGAATCCATCGACAACTCCACCCCGCTGGGCGCGCGCCTGACGCAGGAAGTGACCAAGCGCCTGGGCCCCAGCACCATCGTGGCCAGCAGCGTCAATGGCGAAGAAGGCCTGTGGGTGGGCTTTACCATCGATGGCGACCAGAACTGGTTCCTGATTGAGCCCTCACGCGTCAACCCGGCGGGCGGCAAGACCTGGCTGGTGTGGGTGCTGACGGCCGCAGCGCTGTCGCTCGCCGGTGCAGCAGTGATCGCGGGCCTCATCAACCGGCCGCTCAAGCAGCTGTCCAGCGCCACCAACCGGTTGCGCGAAGGCGACTTTGCCGCGCAGCTCGACGAAGATGCCGTCACCAGCGAAATCCGCGAAGTGAACATCGGCTTCAACCGCATGAGCGAGCGCCTGTCCAAGCTCGAGCAAGACCGTGCGGTCATGCTGGCCGGCATCTCGCACGACTTGCGCACGCCGCTGGCCCGCCTGCGGCTGGAGACCGAGATGAGCGTGTTCGACCAGGTCGCGCGCGAGCACATGGTGGCCGACATCGTGCAGCTCGATGCCACCATTGACAAATTCCTCGATTACGCCCGCCCCGACCATGCCGCCAAGCTCGCGCCGGTCAATGTCTACGGCGTCGTGTCCTCATGCGTCTACGCTGTGCAAGACCACCAGGAGCTGCAGGTGCACATGAAGGTGCCCGAAGAGCTGATGGTCAATGCCGATGAGATCGAGCTCTCGCGCGTGCTGTCCAACGTGCTGGAAAACGCGCGCCGCTATGGCAAGACGCCGGGCGCCTCGCACACCCGCGTGGACATCAGCGTCAAGTTCAGCGAAAGCACCGTCACCATCCGCATGCGCGACCATGGCCCGGGCGTCTCCAAGGACCAGCTCAGCAGCCTGACCAAACCGTTTTACCGGGGTGACACGGCCCGCACGGCAGCCGCTGGCGCGGGCCTGGGCCTGTCGATCGTCGAGAAAACCGTGCAACGCATGGGCGGGCGCTTGAGCATGGTCAATGCCTCGGACGGCAGCACGGGCCTGGTCACCAGCATCTACCTGCGCCGTGCGCCCGACCAGGCCATTGGCAAGGAGCCCAAGCGCCGCCTGCTGCGCCCGCAGATCAAGCGGCACCTGCCAGGGGCACCCACCAACCTGGCCGATCTGCAATAAGAAGGTGTAGCGGGCGGACCGCCCCCTGCCCGGCCAGCGGCACGCGGCACTCGCCGCTGGCACAAAGCGACGTCTGTGCATAGAATGCAGGCACCCCGTTGCCCTAGGAGTTGACATGCAAGCCCAGTGCCTTTGCGGTGCGGTCCATGTGACTGCCCCGACTGTCCAAGATGTCCATGTATGCCATTGCAGCATGTGCAGGCGCTGGGGCGAGGGCCCCGCCTTCACCTTGCATGGCGGTACCGAGGTGGAGCTGACGGGCCCCGTCACCCGCTATGCCTCCTCCCCCTGGGCCGAGCGCGCCTTTTGCAGCCAGTGCGGCACGCATCTGTTCTACCGCCTGCTGGCCACGAACGAGCATTTTCTGTCGGCCGGCCTGTTCCAGGACGAGGACGGCATGCGGCTGGCCTCGCAGATCTTCATCGACGAAAAGCCTGCGTATTACGACCTGGCCAATGACACCCCCAAGCTCACTGGGGCGCAAGTGTTGGCGCAGTACGAAGAGACCTGAGTTGGTGCCTCACGGCACGTTGGATGACCGCCTCTGGCGGGCCGTCATCTTTTCTTGCCAGCGCTTGACTTAGGCCTGCTCGCCAGCCCGTACCAGCAACACCACCGCACGGGCTTCCATCGCCGCGCCCTGGCCTACCGGGCCCATCTTCTCGGCCGTTTTGGCCTTCACATTGACCTGGGATTCATCAATACCCAAGGTCTTGGCAATATTGGCCCGCATGGCCGGAATGTGCGGCGCCAACTTGGGCGCCTGGGCAATCACGGTGCTGTCCACGTTGTTGACCTGCCAGCCCTTGGCGGCCACACGGCGCATGGCCTCGGCCAGCAGCACGGCCGAATCGGCACCCCGGAAAGCGGCATCGGTATCGGGAAAGTGCGATCCAATATCACCCATGCCAGCGGCACCCACCAAGGCATCGGTGATCGCATGCAGCAGCACATCGGCATCCGAATGGCCCAGCAAACCGGTGGTATGCGGCACCTGGATGCCGCCCAAAATCAAGTCCCGGCCGGGCACCAGCGCATGAATATCCCAACCCTCACCAATGCGCATTTGCAGCATGTGTATCCCTTATATTGTCCATTTACATCCGCATCCCAGCGCAAGCCGCCACAGCCCCGCCTAAGGAGCGAAGGCTGTGCAGCGCGTCGCCTGGGATTCAATCAAAAAGTGCCGCCACCTGGCTGTCACCGCTGGCCATGCGCTGCAGCAGCAAGGCCTCGGCCAGCGCAAAGTCATCCGGGAAGGTGACCTTGAAGTTAAAGCTGCTGCCCGGCACCAGCCGGGGCTGCAAGCCCAGCGCCTCGATGGCACTGGCTTCGTCGGTGACATCGTTGCAGCGCTCCAGCGCTTCGAGCAGCGTACCGATACGGAACATCTGCGGCGTCTGCGCCAGCCACTTGTCCACCCGGGGCAAGGTGCTGCTAACACGGCTTTGGCCATGGGCATCGGTGGCAGCGGCCTTGAGTGTATCGGGCAATGGCAGCGCCAACAGGCCCCCCACCTCATCGGCCGCACATTCCTGCATCAGCTGCTCGATCTGGCCGGGCTTGATCAGGCAGCGCGCCGCATCATGCACCAGCACCCAGTCATGCGGCTGCGCGCCCAGGCCCGAGTCACCGAGCAAACTGCGCAGGCCGCCAGCGACCGTATCGGCGCGGCTGGGGCCACCGCAAGGACTGATGGCAAAGCCTGGCCGCTGGTAGTGCTGCAAAAAATCATCGCCGGGGCTCACCCCCACCAGCACGCCTGATAGCGGCTTGGCCGCCATAAAGGCGGCCAAGGTATGCAGCACCAGCGGCCAGCCCGCCACCTGCTGGTACTGCTTGGGGAGATGGGCGGGGCGCGCCGCATCCACCGCCCGGGCGCCCACCCCGGCACAGGGCAAAAAGGCCCAGAACCTGGCCACCACCTCCTGGCGCATCTCGCCCAGCGCCTGGGTCTGGGCGCCCGGGTCGGCGGGGGGCACCGTTGCGGGCACCGTCACCGGCGCAGCCACCTCCGGTGCAGCCCTGGGTACAGCAGGGATCAATTCGTTGCGGGTGGTCTGGTTCATGGGGGTATTTTAGAATGGAGTGGTTGCACGGCGCTGTCAGCCAGACCCGTGCTTTTGCTGTTTATTGCGCGGCCAGGCCTGCCCTTTGATGGGGTGGCCTTGGCTGCACAGGCCCAGGCGCGGCACGCTGCCCTGGGCTGTAGTCCGTGTATGGACTGGTTCGGACCACGTATGGAACTCCCCAAGCTCACCGCCGGAAAACGTTTTCAACTGCCCATGCCCCCGGGCAGCGCCGATGCCTTGCTGCTCGCGACCTTGGCCACCCGCGAGGCCGCAGCGCAGCGCGTCACCGCCATCATCACCGCCGACGCGGGCGATGCCCATCGCCTGCAGGACGAGCTGGCGTTTTTTGCCCCAGAGCTGCGCGTGGCCCTGTTCCCCGACTGGGAAACCCTGCCCTATGACACCTTCTCGCCGCACCAGGACCTGATCAGCGAGCGGCTCGCTGCGCTGTGGCGCATCAGCCAGGGCGAAGCCGATGTGGTGCTGATCCCGGCCACCACGGCGCTGTACCGCCTGGCGCCGCCCTCCTTTCTGGCGGGCTACACCTTTGCGTTCCAGGCCGGGCAAAAGCTCGATGAGGCGCGCCTCAAGGCCCAACTCACCCTGGCCGGCTACAACCATGTCTCCCAGGTGGTGAGCCATGGCGAATACTCGGTGCGTGGCGGCCTGATCGATCTCTACCCGATGGGCTCGCTTGTGCCCTACCGGGTCGACCTGTTCGATGACGAGATCGACTCGATCCGCACCTTTGACCCCGATACCCAGCGCAGCCTCTACCCGGTCAAGGACGTGCGCCTGCTGCCCGGGCGCGAGTTCCCGATGGACGACGAGGCCCGCGCGCGCTTTCGCAATAAGTGGCGCGAGATGCTCGAAGGCGACCCGACCAAGAGCCGCATCTACAAGGACATGGGCAACGGCGTGGCCACTGCCGGTATCGAGTACTACCTGCCGCTGTTCTTTGACGAGACAGCCACCGTGTTCGACTACCTGGGCAGCCAGGCCACCGTGGTGCTGCATGGCGATATCGAGCCGGCCTTCCAGCGCTTTTGGCAGGACACGCGCGACCGCTACCGCCTGGTGCAAGGCGACCCCGAGCGCCCGGTGCTGCCGCCCGACAGCCTGTTCCTGAGCCCCGACCAGTTCTACGCCACCGCCAAGCAGATGGCCCAGCTGTCGCTGCGCCCCCAGCTCGAAGACGTGGAGCACAGCGCCATCTTCCAAAAGCTCGGCGACCTGGCCGTGGTGCGCGGTGCCGAGGACCCGCTGGCCAAGCTGCAGCAGCATATTGCCCAGCGCCAGGCCCGCACCTTGCTGCTGGCCGAGAGCGATGGCCGGCGCGAGAGCCTGCTCGACTTCTTCCGCGCCAGCGGCCTCAACCCGCCGGCCTTTGACTCGCTGGCCGAATTCCAGCAGACCACGGATGAGCCCGTGGGCATCGCCACGGCCGCGCTCGCCAAGGGCTTTCGCTGGGCCGAGCAAGGCATTGACTTTGTCACCGAAACCGAGCTGTTTGCCGCCACCGGCGGCGCCCGCCGCAAGCGCCGCCAGGAGCAGGCCAGCGATGTCGAGGCGCTGATCAAGGACCTGTCCGAGCTGAAGGTGGGCGACCCGGTCGTCCATGCCCAGCACGGCATCGGCCGCTACCATGGCCTCATCAACATGGATGTGGGCCAGAAGAACCCCGATGGCACACCGGCGCTGCAGGAGTTCCTGCACCTCGAATACGCCGACAAGGCCGTGCTCTATGTGCCCGTCAGCCAGCTCGCGCAGATCAGCCGCTACACCGGCGTCTCGGCCGAAGAGGCCCCCTTGCACAAACTGGGCAGCGGCCAGTGGGAAAAGGCCCGCCGCAAGGCCGCCGAGCAGGTGCGCGACACCGCCGCCGAGCTGCTCAACATCTATGCCCGCCGCGCCGCGCGTGAAGGCCATGCCTTCCGCTACAGCCCGCAGGACTATGAGCAGTTCGCCAACGACTTCGGCTTTGAGGAAACCGCCGACCAGCGCGCCGCCATCCATGCGGTGATCCAGGACATGATCTCGCCCCAGCCCATGGACCGTCTGGTTTGCGGCGATGTGGGCTTTGGCAAGACCGAGGTCGCCTTGCGTGCCGCCTTTGTGGCCGTCACCGGTGGCAAGCAGGTTGCGCTGCTCGCGCCCACCACCTTGCTGGCCGAGCAGCACTACCAGACGCTGGCCGACCGCTTCTCCAAGTGGCCGATCAAGGTCGCGCTGGTCTCGCGCTTTCGCTCCGGCAAGGAAGTGAACACCACGATCAAGGGACTCGATGACGGCACGGTCGACATCGTCGTCGGCACGCACAAGCTGCTGTCTGAAAAAACCCAGTTCAAGAACCTGGGCCTGCTGATCATCGATGAGGAACACCGCTTTGGCGTGCGCCACAAAGAGGCGATGAAGGCCATGCGCGCCGAGGTCGATGTGCTCACCTTGACGGCCACCCCCATCCCGCGCACCATGGGCATGGCGCTCGATGGCCTGCGTGATCTGTCGGTGATCGCCACCGCGCCGCAGCGCCGCCTGGCGATCAAGACCTTTGTGCGCAGCGAAGGCACCGGCGTGATCCGCGAAGCCGTGCTGCGTGAGTTAAAGCGCGGCGGCCAGTGCTACTTTCTGCACAACGAGGTCGAGACCATCGAGAACCGCCGCCAGAAGCTCGAAGAGATCCTGCCCGAGGCCCGCATCGCCGTGGCCCACGGCCAGATGCCCGAGCGCGAGCTCGAGCGCGTGATGCGCGACTTTGTGGCCCAGCGCTACAACATCCTGCTGTGCTCGACCATCATCGAGACCGGCATCGACGTGCCCAGCGCCAACACCATCATCATCAGCCGCGCCGACAAGTTTGGCCTGGCGCAGCTGCACCAGCTGCGCGGCCGCGTGGGCCGCAGCTACCACCAGGCCTATGCCTATCTGATGGTGCCGGATCTGGACGGCCTGACCAAGCAGGCCGCGCAGCGCCTCGAAGCCATCCAGCAGATGGAAGAGCTGGGCAGCGGCTTTTACCTGGCCATGCATGACCTGGAAATCCGGGGCGCGGGCGAAGTGCTGGGCGACAACCAGAGCGGCAACATGATGGAGATCGGCTACCAGCTCTACAACGAGATGCTGTCCGAGGCCGTGCGCAGCTTGAAGGAAGGCAAGGAGCCCGACCTGCTCAGCCCCCTGTCCGCGGCCACCGACATCAACCTGCACGCCCCCGCGCTGCTGCCCAACGACTACTGCGGCGATGTGCACCTGCGCCTGTCCTTCTACAAGAAGCTGGCGACCGCCAAGACCAGCGACCAGATCGACAACCTGCTCGAAGAGATCGTGGACCGCTTTGGCAAGCTGCCGCCGCAGGCCCAGACCTTGGTCGATGTGCACCGCCTGCGCGTGCTCTGCGAGCCCTTTGGCGTGCAGAAGGTCGATGCCGCGCCCGGCGTGATCAACATCACCTTCTACCCCAACCCGCCGATCGAGCCGATGACCATCATCGGCCTGATCCAGAAGAACAAGGCCATCAAGCTGGCCGGCAACGACAAGCTGCGCATCGAGCGCGCGCTGCCCGAGGTCAAGGACCGCGTGCAGATGGTTCGCGATGTGGTGCGCAGCCTGGGCAAGCCCGTCACGGCCGCTGCAGCCGCTGTGGCCACGGCCTGAGCGGCCTGTCTGTCCCCAGCAGCCCGTTTATCATTCCCCTACCCTCACCCCTCAAAAGCTCCCATGAGTGCCTCTACCGAATTCGCCCCCGGCCTGACCATCCAGAACCTGGCCACGCCGCAAAAGCTGTCCGACTACAAGCTGATCGCGTTCGACATGGACTCGACCCTGATCACCATCGAGTGCATCGACGAGATCGCCGACATCACCGGTAAGAAGGCCGAGGTGGCGGCAATCACCGAAGCGGCGATGCGCGGCGAGATCACCGACTATAAGGACAGCCTGCGCCAGCGCATGGCCCTGCTCCAGGGCGTGCCCATGGCCGCCATCGAGCGCGTGCTGCAAGAGCGCCTGACCTTGACCCCCGGCGCCAAGACCCTCGTCGATGCCGCGCATGCGGCCGGCCTCAAGGTGCTGCTGGTCTCGGGCGGCTTCACCTTTTTTGCCGACCATGTCAAAAGCCTGCTGGGCATCGACTTTGTGCGCGCCAACCAGTTCGAGGTCAAGGACGGCCAGCTGACCGGCGGCCTCATCGACCAGAGCTGGGGCGATATCTGCGACGGCGAAGAAAAGCGCAGCACCGTGCTGGGCCTGGCATCGCTGATGGGCATCGATCCCGAGCAGGTGATTGCCGTGGGCGATGGCAGCAATGACCTGCCGATGATGCGCGCCGTGGGCCTGTCGGTCGCCTTCCACGCCAAGCCACGCGTGCGTGCCGAGGCCAAGGTGGCGATCAACACCGGCGGGCTCGATCGCCTGCTGGAAGTGCTGGGCTGATAGCAGCCTACAGACACAGGTTTGACAACAACGGGAGCCACGGGCTCCCGTTTTCCGCTCTGTCCCAGCCACTGGACCATCCCATCTAAAACCCCAACACCCAACCCCAGCTTAGGCAGCGCGCGCTGCCCGCATAGCCCAAGCGCCCTACACTCAGTCACTTGCATGTAACACCAAGTGAAGCGCTATGAACACCCGCTCCTGGCTGGAAAAGCTGGTCGCATTCGACACCACCAGCCGCAACTCCAACCTCGCCCTGATCGAAACCGTGCGTGATGCACTGGCCCACCAGGGTCTGAAGGCCGAGCTGATCCACTCGCCCGAAGGCGACAAGGCCAACCTGTTTGCCACCTTGCCGGCCGATGACGGCAGCACCCAAGGCGGCATCGTGCTGTCGGGCCACACCGATGTGGTACCGGTCGACGGCCAGAACTGGGACAGCGATCCTTTCAGCCTGACCGAAAAGGAAGGCCGGCTCTACGGCCGTGGCAGCGCCGACATGAAGGGCTTTATCGCCGCATCGGTCGCGCTGGTGCCCGAGTTCCTCGCCATGCCGCGCAAAAAGCCCATCCACCTGGCGCTGTCGTATGACGAGGAAGTGGGCTGCGCAGGCGCCCCGGTGATGCTGCGCGCCTTGAAGGCACGCGGCCAGCAGGCCGATGGCTGCGTGGTGGGCGAGCCCACCAGCATGCAGGTGGTGGTCGCGCACAAGGGCATCAACCTGTACCGCTGCAAGGTGCATGGCAAGGCAGCGCACTCGTCGCTGACGCCCAAGGGCTGCAATGCCATCGAGTACGCCGCACGCCTGATCTGCCATATCCGCGATGTAGCCGACCAGTTCAAGGCCAACGGCCCCTACGACGAGTTCTATGACGTGCCGTTCACGACCATGACCACCAACCAGATCTCGGGCGGAATCGCGGTCAACACCATCCCTGAGCTGTGCGAGTTCAACTACGAGTTCCGCAACCTGCCCGGCATGACGGCCGAGAGCATCCAGGCCAAGGTGCAAAGCTATGTGACCGGCGAGCTGCTGCCACGCATGCGCCGCGAGTTTGCCGATGCCCGCATCGACATCGAAACCGGCCCTGCCGCCCCCGCGCTGGAAGCCAGCGAGCAAGCCGCCATCACCGCGCTGGTGCGTGCGCTGACCGCCGACCAGGCCACGCGGAAGGTGGCCTATGGCACCGAAGCGGGCCTGTTCCAGAACCTGGGTATCCCCACCGTGGTCTGCGGCCCCGGCAATATCGAGCAGGCGCACAAGCCCAATGAGTTTGTCGAGATCAGCCAGCTCGAGGCCTGCGAGCGCTTCCTGCGCAAGCTGGGCCAGTCGCTCTGATCTAAAATACGCACTGCGGCCGCAAGGCTTGCCACCGAGCCCACCCTGCCCCAGGGTGGGCTTTTTATCTTCTGCCAGAAACCGGCGCCAGCGAATGCTGCTGCAGCCTTCACGTACCATTGCGCCCATGAGCACCCAATACGAAGCCCTCAAAGCCCCCGAGCTGTACCTCAGCGCCTTCCAGGTAGAGCCCCCTGCAGAGATGGGCGAGCGCAAGATGACGCCGCGCCGGCCCGGCTTCTTTATCACCACCAGCCTGACAGGCGCCACCGATGCCGAGAACACCGCGCGCAAGGCAGCGCTGGCCGAGCAGGCCGCTGCAGAAGCGGCAGCGAGCGGTGCCCCCGCCGATGCCGAACCCGCGCCCGCTGCTGTGCCGGTGGTCACACCCCGCCTGCTGGTGCCGGCGCAATGGGGCTTGGTGCCGCACTGGGTCAAGTCCGCATCCGACGGCCAGCTGCGTGCCACCAAGCTGGTGAATGTCAAATCCGACAACGCCTCCACCAGCACCGCCTTTCGCGATGCCTGGCTGAACAACCAGCGCTGCATCGTGCCGATGATGGCGTTCGTGACCGACGACTACCGCACCGGCAAGGCCAAGCCCACGCGCATTGCCCGCGTTGACGGCCTGCCGATGGGTGTCGCCGGCGTCTGGTCCCGCTGGACCGATGACGACGGCACCGAGCTGCTGAGCTACGCCATCATCACCGTCAACGCCAATGCCCATGCGCTGATGAACCGCTACCAGCAGCCCGGCAATGACAAGACCATGCCCGCCATCCTGAATGAAGGCGCCTATGACGCCTGGCTGCGTTCATCGGCCTACAAGGCCAAGGAATTTCTGCGCGCCTACCCCGCGCAAAAGCTGCTGGCCAATCCGGTCGAGAAGGGCCGCAAGAATCCGCTGGGGATTTGATCCATGGCGAGGCGCATTCACAACGCTGTAGTCCGCCAATAGCTTCAAGCCAAGCCGCGCAACCTATAGTTGGCAGAGTTTCCATGACACCCTGCCCTTCATGTTTCGTTGGCTGACCTCTTTTCTTGTACCCAACTCCGCTGCGGATACGGCAGCCCAGGCGCCTGTCGCTGCAGCCCGGATTGCCATGTCTCAGGGCGAGCCACTTGTCTTGGCCTCCGTCATGCAGGACGCCAACGGCCTGCCCCTGCTCGACTGGTCAGCGGTGTCCGAATGGGTTTCGCATCTGCCAGACCCTGAGGAACAGGCCAAGGCCTGGGGCCTGGCAGAGCGCGCTTGGTTGGACCACTTGTGCCTGGCGCTGGGGCCAGACTTTCGGGTGCGCGAATATGGCACGGCGCTCCTGCTGTCCAACCTCGATCCGGTGGTCGCCAAGGCCATGCTGAGCTACATCGATAAAAGCGCCCAGCGGATCCTGCAGGTGCTGGAGGGTGTGGCCGAGATACCGCTCTGGGGCCATGACCTGGTCATCGTGTTCCAGGACAAGGAGAGCTATTACCGCTATGTCGCGCACTATTACCCCGACGAGGGTGAGTATGCGGAAAGCAGCGGTATGTACATCCAGGCCGGATGCGGGCATTTTGTGACCATGGCCGACAGCCTCCAGGCGCTGGAGCCTGTCATCGTGCATGAACTCACCCATGCCTACGTCCACCATTTGCCGCTGCCCACCTGGCTGAACGAAGGCTTGGCCGTCAATACCGAGCAGCGCCTGAGCCCGGCGGCCGGCATGCGCCCAGACCTTCCCAAAATGCATGCACGCCACCAATCGTTCTGGAATGCCGATCGCATCCAGTCCTTCTGGAATGGCCAATCGTTCTCGCAAACTGGTGCCTCGAACGAGCTGTCCTACGATTTGGCACGCTTGCTGGTGGCCCACTTGGCGGCGGATTGGACAGCCTTTCGCCACTTTGCATTGCAGGCCCACCAGCAAGATGGTGGCGCCCATGCGGCGAGCGACTGCCTGGATATTGCCTTGGGCGCCTTGGTGTGTGCGCTGCTTGATCGGGAGCCATCGCCCGGCTGGGAGCCAATACCGGCTTTGTGGACTTCAGTGGAATAGCGTCAGCGGTTCCGTCGACTGCCGCAAGCCCAAGATCGCAGATCGATCACCCACGCGGATGGTGCTGGCTGTGCAGCACCTTGAGGCGCTCTCGCGCCACATGGGTGTAGATGGTGGTGGTGGAGATATCGGCATGGCCCAGCAGCAGCTGCACCACGCGCAGATCGGCGCCATGGTTGAGCAAATGCGTGGCAAAGGCGTGGCGCAAGGTGTGAGGTGACAGTGGCGCGGTAATGCCGGCGCGCTGCGCATATTTTTTGACGATCATCCAGAACGCAACCCGCGTCATGCCGCTGCCGCGCTGGGTGACAAACAGGTCCGCACTTTGCCGCCCGGCCAGAATGGTGGGCCGGCTTTCGGCCAGGTACTGCTCCAGCCATTGCTGGGCCACCTGGCCAAAGGGCACCAGCCGCTCCTTGCTGCCTTTGCCCACCACGCGCACGATGCCATCGGCCAGGCTGAGCTGCACGCTTTGCAGCTCCACCAGCTCCGACACGCGCAGGCCGCTGGCATACATCAGCTCCAGCATCGCGCGGTCGCGCAGGCCCAGTGGGTTGCCGGCGTCAGGCGCTTCCAGCAGCGCATCGACCATGGCCGAGGTCATCGTCTTGGGCACGCGCAGCGGCTGGCGCGCTGCCAGCATGCGCAAGGTGGGATCGGCGCTGATCAGCGACTCGCGCAGCGCCCAGTGGAAAAAGCGCCGCAGCACCGTGAGGCGCCGGTTGGCCGTGCTGGCCTTGTCGCCCATGCGGGTGGCAAAAAAGGCCTGCAGCTGGGCCTCATCGCTGCGCTCGAGCGCCTGGCCAGGGTGCTCCTGGGCCAGCCACTGGCCGTACAGCGCCAGGTCGCGCCGGTAGGCCGCCAAGGTATTGCGCGCCAGGCCGTCTTCCAGCCACACCGCATCGATAAAACGGTCAATCATCGGGTGCGCCGCTGCAGTGCGTCCCGGCCCGGACGGAGGAGCTGAAGGAGGGACTGACGGGGGTGGTGCAGATCGTGGAGCGCTTGCCATGCCCGGCATCATGGCATGAAAAAAGCCGCCGGCTTGCGCGGGCGGCTTGGGGATGTTGGCAGCGGCGATCAGTCCAGCTTCAGGTCCTGCTTCTTGACCACGTCCTTGTAGACGTCGAACTCGGCCTTGATCTGCTCGGCAAACTGCTCGGGCGTGTTGCCCACCACCAGCGAGCCGGTGTCTTCGATGCGCTTCTTCACCGCAGGGTCGGCCAGCACCTTCTTGGTAGCGGCATTGATGCGGTCCACCACATCCTTGGACACGCCCTTGGGCGCCAGGATGCCATAGAAAGCCATGCGGTTCACCGGCTCCAGGCCCACTTCCTTGAAGGTCGGCACATTGGGCAGCACGGCCAGGCGCTCAGGCGCGGCCACGACGATAGGCACCAGGCGGTTGTCCTTCACAAAAGGCAGGGTCGAGGGCAGGTTGTCCAGGATCATGTTGACCTGGCCGGCCACCGTGTCGTTCAGTGCCGGGCCCGCACCACGGTAGGCGATGTGGGTCATCTGGATGCCGGTCAGGCTCTTGTACAGCTCCATCAGCATGTGCTGGATGCCGCCGGTGCCGGACGACGAGTAGGCGTACTTGTTGGGGTTCTTCTTGAGCTCGGCCTCGAACTCCTTGTAGTCCTTGGCTGGGAACTTCGGGTTCACCGCAATGATGTTGGGCGTGGCCGCCACATTGATGATGGGCGTGAAGTCCTTGATCGGGTCGTAGGAGATCTTGGGGTTGATCGCCGGGTTGGTGGCCACCGTGGAGACGGTCGCAATGCCCAGCGTGTAGCCGTCGGCCGCTGCGCGCACCGTTTCCACCGCACCGATGGTGCCGCCAGCACCACCCTTGTTGTCCACCACCACGGGCTGGCCCAGCTCCTTGCCCAGGGGGTCAGCGATCACGCGCGCAATGATATCGGTGGTGCCGCCAGCTGCAAAAGGAACGATCAGGCGAATGGGCTTGTTAGGGTATTTTGTATCGGCCAGAGCGCCAGTGCTCAAGGTGGCTGCGGCAGCAGCGATCAAGGTCAGGCCCACGAGAGAGCGACGTTGCATGATGAATCTCCTCATTTGAAATGGTGTGGCCGTCGTTCGCGTGCCGGTGGATGACCCGCATGGCGCACGGCCACGTAATGCTTTTTCAGCACAGCGCGTTTATACCGGATTAATACGTCCGCAACCGTGCTGCAACCGCACAAAAAGCGCGTGATTTCCCTAGGATTTCCCTAGAAATGCGCACGCGCTTTGAGGCAGGACAGACGAGGGACGGGGATCAGTCCAACTGGATGCCCTGCTTGTCCACCACCGCCTTGTAGGCCGCGTATTCGTCCTTCATCTGCTGGGCAAACACCTCAGGCGTGGTGCCCAGGATGTCCGAGCCAGTCTCTGCGATGCGCTTTTGCACGTTCGGGTCTTCCAGCGCCTTTTTGGTGGCCGCGTTGACTTTGTCAACAATCTCCTTGGGTAGGTTCTTGGGGCCGACGATGCCGTAATAGGCACTGCGGTTGACCACGGGAACGCCCACTTCGGTGAACGTGGGGATGGACTCCAGCCCGGCCACGCGCTTGGGGGCGGCCACCACGATGGCGCGCAGGCGCTTGTCGCGGATAAAGGGGTAGGCCGAGGGCAGGTTGTCAAAAATCATGTTGACCTGGCCGGCGACCGTGTCGTTCAGCGCCGGGCCGCCACCCCGGTAGGGGATGTGCACCACGTTCACACCGGTTTCGGACTTGAGCATTTCCATCAACAAATGGGCAATGCTGCCAGTGCCCGGCGTGGCATAGGAGTACTTGCCGGGGTTCTTCTTGAGCTCGGCAATGAACTCCTGGTAGTTGGTGGCCGGAAAGCTCGGGTGCACCGCAATCACATTGGGCGTGGCCGCCACATTGATGATGGGCGTGAAATCGCGCTGCACGTTGTAGGGCATCTTGGGGTTCACGGCCGGGTTGGTGGCCGTGGTCGACACCGTCGCGATGCTCAGGGTGTAGCCATCGGGCTGGGCACGCGCGGCTTCGGCCGCGCCCACGGTGCCGCCGCCACCGCTCTTGTTGTCCACCACCACCGGCTGGCCGAGGGCCTTGGACAGCGGCTCCGAGATCACGCGCGCCACGATGTCGGTGGTGCCGCCTGCGGCAAACGGCACGATCAGGCGGATGGGCTTGTTGGGATAGGGATCAGCGGCCAGGGCAGCGCTGCTGCCCAGCGCCAGTGCCATGGCCAGGCACAGTCGGCGGTTCATCATGGTGGAGGTCTCCTCGGGATCTGGGGCGCTGGCTGGGGCCAGCTTGGACATGGCTCCCATGCTAGCGGTGTTGCCTGGCGGTTCTGCCCCAAAGCGCGCCGCAGATGGCCCGTGTTTTCCCGCATCGGGGCGGCAGATAGCGCAATTGGCAACTGCTTTGGCAGGGCTTGCACCCAGCAGCATGCTTACCGCCGCGACAGCGATTGGGCCGCAGCAAACGCCCTTCCGCTATGCTTGCGCCGGTGAACTACGCCCAACTGCTTTTCCCTGATTTCTCGCTGATCCTGATTGGCTACCTGGTCTGCCGCTACACGGCGCTGAACCGGGCCATCTGGCAGCCGGTGGAAAGCCTGGTGTACTACTTCCTCTTTCCCACCTTGCTGTTCTATTCGATCATCCGCAGCCCGATCGACTGGCAAGGCACCTCCAACCTGATGCTGGCTGGCGTGGCCACGGGCCTGGTCGCCATCACGATGACCTACACCCTGCCGCGCTGGCCCTGGCTGGGCAAAAGGGTGGACAGCCGCGACGCCGCTGCCAGCGCGCAGATCGCGTTTCGCTTCAACTCCTTTATCGGCCTGGCGCTGGCCGACCGGCTGGCCGGCCCCCAAGGCCTGCAGCTGATCTCGGTGCTGATCGGCGTCTGCGTGCCCATGTTCAATATTGCCGCCGTCTACCCGATGGCCAAGGGCTCGCAAAATGGCTTTATGCGCGAGCTGCTGCGCAACCCGCTGATCGTCGCCACGCTCACGGCCCTCATCTGCAACCTGCTGGGCCTGCGCCTGCCCGCCATCGTCGAGCCCACCGTCGCCCGCATCGGCCAGGCCTCCATTGTGCTGGGCCTGATGTCGGCGGGCGCCGGCATGCAGCTGGGGCTGCTGGCGCGCGGCAAGCTGCTCAGTGGCGCAGTGCTGGCCATCCGCCACTTTGTCACGCCGCTGATTGCGCTGTGCATGGCCCACTGGCTGGCGCTGTCGGCCCAGCAGGCCGCCATTTTGCTGATCTTCTCGGCCTTGCCGACCGCATCGACCTGCTATGTGCTGGCCGCCCGCATGGGCTACAACGGCGCCTATGTCGCGGGGCTGGTGACCTTGTCCACCATCTGCGGCGTGGCCAGTCTGCCGTTTGCACTCAGCCTGCTGGGCTGGTGGCCGGTTTAACAACGCGGCCTGCCAAGGCCATCGGTTAAGCTCGGCGGCTATGGAGAAAACCATTGATTCCGCACGCCGCCAAAGCCTCCAGCGCCTGGCGCTCATCCCCTTCCTGGGCCTGGCCGTAGCCGGGCTGGCCGCCTGCAGCAAAAAGGCGCCACTCGCCGCTGCGCTGCCTGCGGGCGCCACGGTGCTCGCATTGGGCGATTCGCTGACCCAGGGCGTCGGCGCCAGCGCCGCGCAGTCCTACCCGCAGTTGCTGGCCGAGCGCACCGGCTGGAACGTCATCAATGCCGGCATCTCCGGCGAAACCAGCAGCCAGATCGCGCAGCGCCTGCCGCAGCTGTTGGAGACCCACCAACCGGCCCTGGTGATTGTTTGCGCCGGCGGCAACGACTGGCTGCGCCGCCAAAGCGCGCAAGCGGCCCAGGCGCAGATCGCCAGCATGCTGCAGCAATGCAAGGCCCAGCACATTGCCGTGTTGCTGGTGGCGGTGCCCGAGTTCAGCATGAGCGCCGCGCTGACCGGCCGCATCCAGGACCACCCGATCTACGAGGCGCTGGCCAAGGACGAGCAAGTACCCCTGCTCGCCAAGGCCTGGAGCGAGGTGCTGGCCAACGACGCCATGCGCGCCGACCAGGTGCATGCCAATGCGGCGGGCTATGCGCGCTTTACCGAACTGCTGGTCGCGCAGCTCAAGGCCTCGGGCTTTCTCAGCGGCTGATCATGGGGCACGCCAGCGCTCAGGCGCTGCGCTGGCCCAGCCCCCAGGCCACATGCTCGCGCACCATGGCGCTGTCGTGGTCCGCGCGGCTGTGCAGCGCCTGCGCATAGCGCGCCTCGCCCGTCTGGCGCCAGGCATTGCCGAGCGCAACGGCAATATTGCGCAGCCAGCGCGCATGGCCAATGCGGCGTATGGGGCTGCCCTCGGTGATGCGCAAGAACGTCGCCTCGTCCCATGCAAACAGATGGGGCAGCTGCTGGTCCATCAGCGCGCCGCGCGCATCAAAATCGGGCAGCACCGCGCGCTGGGCAAACTTGTTCCAGGGGCAGGCGAGCTGGCAGTCATCGCAGCCATAGATGCGGTTGCCCATGGGGGCGCGAAATTCTTCCGGAATGGCGCCATCGAGCTCGATCGTCAGGTAGGAGATGCAGCGCCGCGCATCGACCGATTGGGGCGCCACGATGGCCGCCGTCGGGCAGGCATCGATGCAGGCCGTGCACTGGCCGCAATGCGCCGTGACCGGCGCAGTCGCCGGCAAGGCGATATTGACAAAGATCTCGCCGAGAAAAAACATCGAGCCGGCATCGCGGCTCAGCACCAGCGTGTGCTTGCCCCGCCAGCCCTGGCCGCTGCGGCTGGCCAGCTCGGCCTCCAGCACCGGGGCCGAATCGGTGAACGCGCGGTGCGCGAGGTTGTGTTCGCCAAGTGCCGCATCGATGCGCTCGGCAAGCTTTTGCAGCCGGTTGCGCAGCACCTTGTGGTAGTCACGGCCCCGGGCATAGACGCTCACCAGACCCTCGCCGGGCCTGGCGTGGCGCTCCCATTCCTGCCGCTGCCAGTCGGCAGCGGTGTTTTGCGGCAGATAATCCATGCGTGCTGTAATCACGCTGAGCGTGCCGGGCACCAGCTCGGCTGGCCGGGCGCGCTTGAGGCCATGGGCCTGCATGTAATGCATCTCGCCATGGAAACCTTTTTCCAGCCACTGCATCAATCCAGTTTCCGCCGTCGACAAATCCACGCCTGCCACGCCGATTTGGGAAAATCCCAGCTCCAGCGCCCAGTCGTTGATCTGTTGAATGAAAGTGGGATCAGCGGCGTCCATGTGCTGCTATTGTAAAAAACCTGAGGGCCCGCGCGGCCCGGGAACGACATTTTGAACGCTACTGCCAGCCCCTCCTACCCCGCGCTCCATCTGGTCTGGAAAGACGAGCGCGATACGGAAGCCTTTGCCGCGCGCCTGGCCGCGCAGGCAGCGCTGTCGAATGTTTACCTAACTTTGCATGGCGATCTGGGCGCGGGCAAAACCACCTTGGTGCGCCACCTGCTGCGTGCGCTGGGCGTGCAGGGCCGCATCAAGAGCCCCACCTATGCGGTGGTCGAACCGCATGAGGGCCGCGACTTCCCCATCTGGCACTTTGACTTCTACCGCTTCGACGATCCGCGCGAGTGGGAAGACGCCGGCTTTCGGGATATTTTTGCCAGCCCCGGCCTGAAAGTGGCAGAATGGCCGCAGAAGGCTGCAGCGGTAACTCCTATTGCCGATGTAGCTATCAGTATTGAAGCAATCAACGAATCAGAACGCCAGGTGCATCTGCAGGCCTTCACCCCGGCAGGTGCCTCCATCGTCCAAGGGTTTTCAGCGTGAGCGACACCCCGAAATATCTCCCAGCCTCTGCCCCTTTCACCACCGCTGACGGTGCGCCCGCCAGCCACCACGGCCTCTCGCGCCGCGATCTGCTGCGCGGCGGCAGCCTGGTGCTGCTGCTGGGCAGCAGCCACCTGGCCTTTGGCGCCAGCATCGTTGCAGTTCGCCTCTGGCCCTCCAAGGACTACACCCGCGTCACGATCGAGTCCGACACCCCGCTCAAGACCGAGCAGCGCTTTGTGCCCGAGCCGCCGCGCCTGGCGGTCGATATCGAAGGGATCGACCTCAACCCAGCGCTGCGTGAGCTGGTGGCCAAGGTCCGCTCGGACGACCCCAATATCGCCGGCATCCGCGTGGGCCAGAACTCGCCCAATGTCGTGCGCCTGGTGATCGACCTCAAGCAGGAGGCCAAGCCCCAGGTCTTTACCTTGAAGCCGGTCGCCCCCTACCAGCACCGCCTGGTGCTGGACCTGTACCCCGCCCGGCCCAGCGATCCGCTCGAGAGCCTGATCACCGAGCGCATGATGGAAAACAGCCACAGCGCCGTGGCCGCAGCGCCGGCCCCTGTGCCCCCACCTGCGGCGGGCAGCAGCCTGCCACCGTCAGTGGCCGCTGCGATTGCCGGCGACCCGCCCGCGCCCGCTGCGCTGGGCACCGTGGTGGCCGCCGCCCCACCC